>JAPLCW010000020.1 GCA_026392015.1 Candidatus Auribacterota bacterium
ACACGTTGTCCCCGTGCAGATCCATCCCCCCGTACAAGGCCATAGTCGCCTCCTTTCTGGCTCGCCCTTTCCGAGCCGCCTTGCACGAAGATTGTACTTTCTTTCCTTTCGCCTTTGGATGATTATCACTTATGGGTGGTAGATTGCCGAATATGTCATTCCTGCCCCCGTTTTCACGAGGGTAAACTCCAGAAGTAATCCAAGTTCCATACTGGATCCCCGCTCGAGTTTACACTGAGCGCAGTCGAAGTGCCGGGATGACAACTGAAAGGGATACCCCCATAAGTGACCCATTACAGGCAGACAGCATAAGGCAAATCATTTAAATCCGCGCAATCTGCGGTTAGAATCCTTTGACCACTGAGAATACTGAAGACACTGAATAAACTATAACTCGGCGCTCTCCGTGCCCTCTGTGGCTATACGTTTTAACCGCGGATTACGAAGATTACGCGGATTCAAACAAAAGCAGAAAGACTGGTGTCAAAAGCAGAAAATTGGCTGCGTGAACTTTAGACTGCCAAGTCCATCCGTCTCCATCCGTGGTTAATTCTCGTATGCCTTCTTTGGCTTGCCTTCTCCGGCTTGCGAATTGAAGCGCTAGGGGAATGATGGTACAATCGTTACAAATTCCATAGGAGGGAATCCCCTGTGAAGCAGAGTGACGATCTTCTCCGAGCGCTGCGCGCGATCGTGGGCGGGGAGAACGTATCGGACGCCATCGAGGACCGCATCTGTTACGGCTGCGACGCGACGAGGGCGCAGGCGTTGCCCGCGGTGGTGGCAAGGCCGAAAAGCGCAGAAGAGGTTTCCAATATTCTCCGCCTCGCGAACGAAAGGCGCATCCCGGTATACCCTCGCGGCGCCGGCTCCGGCCTCACCGGAGGGGCGCTGGCGCTCAAGGGAGGAATCTGCCTCGAGATGACGAGGATGAGCCGCATCCTTTCCATTGATCGCACGAATATAACCGCCACAGTTGAGGCAGGCGTCGTTCTCTCGGATTTCCAGGCAGCCGTCGAGAGGAAAGGGCTTTTCTATCCGCCCGATCCGGCGAGTGATGAGTTTTGCACCATCGGCGGCAATCTGGCGGAGTGCTCCGGAGGGCTCCGCTGCATCAAATACGGCGTGACGCGCGACTATGTCCTCTCTGCGGAAGTGGTTCTGCCAAACGGCGATATCATTCACACGGGAAGCGGGACGATGAAGAGCGTCGTGGGGTATGATATCGGGCGCTTGCTCATCGGCTCCGAAGGGACTCTCTGCGTATTCACCAAGGCGAAGGTTCGGTTGCTCCCGCTCCCCGAGGCCGTGAGGACACTCATGGCCTACTTCAGCCAGGTCGGCGACGCGGTCAGGGCGGCCACGGAAATTGTATCGGGCGGGATTGTGCCGAGGACGCTGGAAATCATGGATGAGACGACAATCCGCTGCATCAGGAACTACAAGCCGTTCGCGATACTTCAGGGAACCAAGGCAATCCTCCTCGCGGAAGCAGATGGCAACCGGGACAGCGCGCTCCAGGAAATCGAGCGGATGGCGCATGTCTGTCGCGTGGCGGGAGCGATCTCGGTGGATGTTACGGGGGATAAGGCCGAGGCAAGTCTCAAGTGGGAGGTCAGGAAGGCGGCATCGGCGGCGCTCTACTCGCTGAGTTCCGGGAAGATCAACGAGGATGTGTGCGTACCCAGGAGCATGCTGAACGAGCTCTTCAGCGGTGTCGGGGAGATCGCGCAGAAGAAAAAGCTCGTTATCGCCTGTTTCGGACACGCGGGCGACGGCAATATCCATGTCAATGTGCTCTACAAGGTCGATGACGAGGCAGAGCGGGTTGCCGCGGAAGAAGCTGTCGAGGATATATTCACACTTGTCCTCAATCTCGGGGGGAGCATCTCGGGAGAGCATGGTATCGGAACGACCAAGGCGAAGTTCCTCAGCTGGGAGATCGGCGAGAGGGAGATCGCCCTGATGCGCGGGATAAAGCGGCTTCTCGATCCCAATAATATTCTCAATCCCGACAAGATTTTTATCGATAACCCGGTCACGTGATTGTCCGGGTAGTAACACGCTTAACCCGGATTATCCATTAAAGGAGAATGAGGAACCGCGGATTAGGCGGATGTAATGATTTCGATGAAGATAATTTATATATTTATAATATTATCGAGGATATTTTCCACACTATAAAAAACTTCTATAATCCGCTTAATCCGCACAATCCGCGGTTTGAACACTTTATCCGTTGATGAATAGGTTAGTTGATCGCCCAATCGCCATAAAATGAAAGACATCAGAGAAGAGCTTCTTCGTTGCGCGAGGTGCGGCAAATGCCGCTCTGTATGCCCCACCTTCCTCGTAACCCGTGACGAGACAAAGGTCGCGCGCGGGCGGGTGACGCTCCTCGAAGCGATCGTGCAGGGCAAGGCCGTGCCGACCCGCTACGCGCGTGAAATCCTCATGAGCTGCTACCGCTGCATGCGCTGCGTGGATGCGTGCCCGAGCGGCGTCCGAATGGACAGGGTGATCCAGCATGCGCGGGAAATGATCGCCAAGGAAATGGGGATCAACCGGCTCGCGCGTTTCATGTTCCGCCGCGTACTTCCGCGCAGGAGGCTGTACGATCGTTTCGTGCGTGCGGCACGCCTCATGCAGAGGGTTCTTCCCAAAAGTTCGTCGCAACCGCTGAGGCATCTCCCTCTGCTCTACAGGGGGCGCCGCTACGTACCCCGGATCGCGCGGAGGTCAGCCCTCCAGGCATTGCCGGAGCTCCTCAAGGGGCGGGGAAATGAGGGGCGGGGGAATATGAAGGTTTCGGTCTTCGCAGGCTGCCTCCTTAATTACGTTTATCCCGAGATCGCCGCTTCTCTCATGCGCGTGCTCCAGCTCCACGGCGTTGATATCATCTTCCCGAAATCACAGCTATGCTGCGGAGCCCCTGTTCTGGCGTACGGGGATGTGGAAGCGGCGCGTACCATCGCCCGCCGGAATGTGGAGTGTCTTGAAGCGGACAAGGTTGACGCGATAGTGTTCGGGTGCGCCTCGTGCAGTCTCACAATGAAAAATGATTATCCCGTCCTGCTCCCGGAGGCGAAGGTGCTCGCAGAGAAGGCGTACGACATATCCGAATTCGTGGATAAGTTCCTTGGTTACAGCAACCTCCCCCTCAATCAGGTTGTGACCTACCACGACCCCTGTCACCTGCGATGGGGACAGGGAGTGGCGGAGCCGCCCCGGAAAATAGCCCGCCAGAGCGGCCGCTATATCGAAATGGAGAACGCAGGGGCCTGTTGCGGATTGGGCGGGTCATTCAGTTTGACACACTACGATGTATCCTGCACCCTCGGCGAGGCCAAGGCGGAGGCAATCCGCGCAACCGGCGCGGAGGTTGTCGCCACTGCATGTCCCGGCTGCATCCTTCAGCTCCAGGATCAACTCGCCAGAAAAGGAATGAGCACGCGCGTGATGCATGTTGTTCAGCTCTACGAGAGGAGTTATCTCGAAGGCCGCGTGCATCCACTTCCCGCGGAGTCTGCCGCCATTTCGGAGATTGCGCACGTGGAGTAGGGGATAACCTGCTTCCCTCACGCGCCCTCTCTCACTCCCTCTGTCCCTCAAATGACGCAAAACAAATCAAAAGGTTCACCTGAGGGGTGACATTTAATAAAGACTATTTCTCGTCATAGCGTCTTTAATTACCAAACCCGCCAACGTGTCGGATGAAACTTGTCCTGAGCATGCCGAAGGATCCTACCCTCGTAGTGTCCGCCATCCCGGGCTGTCAACAAATGTTGACATAGGAAACATAAGTTGACAGAACTTTTTGACCCGGAATAATTCTTTCTTTGGGAGAATTGACATTCCCCTCTGCCCCAGCATGTTGCGCCATCCATAAAATATAGGCCAGGCCGCACGTTGGCATTGTTCTTGCTTGTAGTTATAGCAGACTTCGCCGCAGCCGATAGACGTAGTCGAATCGTAACAGGCTACTTATGGGGGGAATCCCTTTCACTTGTCATCCCCGCCCCCGTTTTCACGAGGGTAAACTTCATCGGGGATCCGGTATAAAAGCTGGATTCCTGATTGAGTTTACTTTGAGCACAGTCGAAGTGCGGGAATGACATATTCATTAATCTGCCACCCAATAGGTGACTCGTTACGTCGAATACATCTGTGTTCATCTGTGCCGTATCTGTGTTCATCTGTGATGAGCATTGAATCTTTAAAGAGCATCACAGATAAACACTGATAACCGAGGATGAACACAGATAAAACAACATTATGCAAAATATTCGCGCCTGCGGTGAGGAACGGATCGCCACGGTGGGAGAGAATCCTTTGAGCAGGAGACGGCGTCACGGGTTGTCGCTATTTCTTCTTGCGATAGTTGTTGTCGCATCCTTCTTGTATGCAGGCGACCACCGGACGGGGAAAGCGGCACTCCGCTGCTGGAGGTGCGGCGAACTATTTGTCGTCGAGGGGGAAACGGCGAAAGGGGAGTGCCCTTCCTGCCAGGCCCCCTATGAGAGGGAAAGGGGAGAAGGGACATTACGCGTGTGCTGTATCGGGACGAATTCGGGCGCCTGCTCGTTTATCGTGCGTTCATCGGATAACGCCACGCTCGTGTTTACCGGAGGGGAGGAGGAGGGCGTGGGAGAGATTGTGAAATGCCTTGCGCAGATGGGAACGGAAGATATCACTGTTATGATCGGCGCGGAGGCGGAGAGCGGGTGCATGCGAGCCCTTACGGAGATAATGAAGAGGTTTACGGTGAGGGAACTCTTTGATCCCGGCTTCAGGAATGATGATGAGCATTATGCAGAGTTTCTCAAGGAGCTTGGGGAGAATAACGTGCGCTATCGCGTGGTCCGGGCGATGGAGAACATATCGTGGAATTCCGTGCGGTTCTATATAGTGCGGCCTTCCGCCTTTGCGGCGGCCGGGGCGGGGTCCAGGAGCCTCTCCCTTTGCGTGGTTCATGGAGGCAACTCGTTCCTGCTTTCGCACACCCTCCGGGGACAGAGTGCCGCCTCGCTCCGGCGGCCGCTCTCCTCAAAAGCGCACGTTTCGGATTTACTGTTCCAGGGCAGCGCCGCATCCCTCAGGGCTATCGCGTCCCCCTTCGAGGGAAAAAGCCCGATCGTGGTTGAGAGCAACGGGAGGGAGATCGGCGTGAGTTCCATCGCGGAGATTTCGATTATGCCGGAGGGGGAGGGGAGGGGTGACACGGCCGGCGGTACGGAGAAGGGGACCGCTCAGCCGAAGGGTTCGAAGAGTGCGGGGAAGCGGGGCGCATCGGGGGAGAGAATCAATATCAATAAGGCCGCACCGTACGATCTTGAAGGCCTCAGCGGCATAGGAGCCAAGAAGGCAGCGACGATCATTGAGTTCCGCAACGAGAACGGCCCGTTCCGGAGCGTCGAGGATATCAAAAAAGTTCCCGGCATCGGAGAGAAACTCTTCGAGCGGAACCAGGACCGCATCAGGGTCGATTGAGAGTCGGAGATCAGGCAGTGGGTTAATTTGACTTAGTGCTCTGGGGCATAAGTTCGGTGACGTCGTATGTTATTGTCATCCGTTCAGTACGGGGTCAATAATCGATAATGCGTCATTGCGAGCCCCACGGAGTGGGGCGCGGCAATCTCAACTATAGTGGCCTTTTTGGGCAAGATTGCTTTGTCGCCTCAGGCTCCTCGCAATGACAGGATAGACTATTTTGTATGTTCTCTAATGGGTCATCATATTTGTGACCGTGTGTACCAAGGGTATAGTTTTTCTATGCTGTAGGGGCGTGATCCTTCGGCAAGGTCCCTTCGACTTCGCTCAGGGTCTTCGACAGGACAAGTTTTATCACGCCCGGGTTCGATCCTTCGGCCGAGTTTATACTGAGCGCAGCCCAACTGCTCAGGACAGGTTCATCGAACCCCTACAAATCAATGCTCCCCAAACTGACCCACTACCTGATATCATCCTCCCTCTGCGCACATCACTTTCCTGTGGTATAATTACCCGCATGTATACATCCTTTGCTATTCGAAGGTGAACCTGACCACAGATTGTATGAAATCATTGTGCTGTCTTTCTCTTATTGCGCTCTGTGCGGCGCCTCTCGCTTCCGCCGATCAAAAGCAACCTTCCGGTGCGGCGGGCGGCACGGAATCCGTGTCGGAACCTACGGAGTTTCTCACCCGGTGGGACAGGAAGTATCGCCTGGTGGACACCGACGTCGAGCCATCACGGTGGGAAAAAGACCGGGACTATTCGACTGCTGCGGCAGAGCTGAAGAAGGCGATTGTTACGGGGATTCCCGATGATGAAATGTACTACAGGCTGGGGTTCTGCTACGAAAAACTTGGGGACTACGACAGGGCGCTCGAGGCCTACCTCCAGGCGGTGCGCGAGGGCTCAGTGAAAAGGGAGGGATGGCCTCTCGGATCCTCGATCTTTTACCACCTCGGAACTGTGTATGCGAAAAAGGAGATGTACCGTGAAGCGGCGGACAATTTCGAGAAAGCCATCCCCCATGCGGCAAACGAGGCGGAGGTTCTCAATAACCTCGGTTACTGCTATCGGAAGCTTTCGCTCAGGCGGAGGGCCCTGGATGCGTTCACCCGCGCCGTAAATCTGGATCCCCAACTCGCGGATGCGTTTCTCAATATGGGAATTACGTACGCGGAGCTCGGTGATCTCGGTAGCGCGGAGGCATCGCTGCGGCGGGCCCTCGATCTCAATCCGGATATTTCAGGCGCTCGGCGCAGCCTTGCCATGATTCAGCATGCCAGGGGAGTGGATGCAGTGGATTCGAGTGCGGCGCATTCTGTTATTGAGGCAGAGGAGCCTGTGGCGTCCGGCGAGGTCCGCCTCGCAACCTCGCAAAGCCCACTTAAAGTGGAAGGAACCCCGGTTGAGGGAGTCCCTTCGCCCATTGAGGAGGAGGATATCACTGCCTCGGAGCTGAGCAGGGCGAGGAGATTTATCGAAGGAAAGGATTTCGCCGCCGCCGGGAAAGTTCTCAAGAATCTCCTCGAGCGCAATCCCCGCTGCGTTCAGGCGTGCCTCGGCATGGCCTACATCAGTGAGTTCGCGGGCGGAGAGCGCTATGGGAAGGGGTTTCCTGCCGATGAGAGCATTGCGTACTACCGCAGGGCGATCGAGATCCAACCCGGTCTGTTCAGTGAGTGGTTTGATCTGGGAAATGTATATATGAAAGACGGGAAATATAAGGAGGCCGCGGATGCATTCGCAAAGGCGAAAGACCTTGATCCGTCGATGAAGTATGCGTTCTACAATCTCGGCATGTGCGATATCGCTATCGGCGAAAAGGAGAAGGCGGAGGAGCAGTTCAAGGAGGCGCTACTCCTCGACCCCGATTTCACGGAAGCGCGCTTCCAGCTCGGGGTGCTCTGCTCGGGAAGAAGAGACTATGGAGGAGCGATAGAAGAGTTCGAGCATGTCGTGCGCCTCAATCCGGCAGATGCGGATGCGCACTACCGTCTGGCCACCATCTACATGCTGCACGCCGAGAAGCCGAAGAAGGCGATAGAGCATTTTACCGCCTACCTGAGATGCAAGCCCGGCGCCGATGACGCAGAGACAGTAAACGGCTGGATCAGGGAACTGGAGGAGCAGACGGCGGGAGAGTGATGTATTAGATTCATCATAGGGTTGAGTGCATTTTGCATAGAGCTTTGGATTTAAGATTTAGGATTTTCGCTTTGTTTTTCAGCAGCCTGAAGGCAGTAGTGGAGATTTTTATAAGAAAGAAATGAGTCGCATTATTTTATGCGGTCCAATAAGCATTCCCCTCCCCCTCCGAGGGGGAAGGGTGACGGTGGGGGCGCAGATCCAAGAGGATAAGCCATGAAATCTGAGAAGAAGAGTAAAATCAGAGAGAGGGGTGGGGGAGGGATGCCATCGGCAACGCCCGGTCTCTACCTGCGGCTCGTTGTCGTATGGTACGTTCTTTTCACCGCGGCCACCGCCTTGTTCTGCTCCCTAGTCGTGCTCCCCATACGCGCGTTGCATCCCCTGTCGGTGAAAGGCGTGCTTTCCGCCGCGACAATCATCGTGGTGATGTGCGGACTTTATTTTGTCATCGAGATGCTGTCACTGGGGCGCGGGAGGGATTTCCTGCCGTTCATATCGCTCGCGAAAAGGAGAGCATTGTTCAGGATGCTCTACCCTCTATGCAATATCCTCGGGAGGCTGTTCGGCCGGTCACAGGAGGCGGTATCTGCCTCGCTGATCGCGCTGATTAACCAGCTCACGCGCATCGCCGCGAGGGGTAGAGGAGAAGGTGGAATTCTCGTTCTGCTGCCGCGCTGCGTCCAGAATTCGAAATGCACGCAGCGGATTGCGGAGGATATCGCGCAGTGCAAGAGATGCGGAAAGTGCGATATCGCGCGCGTGGTGGAGATGATGGAAAAGTACCGGTTCCGCGTGGCGGTGGTGGGCGGCGGCGAGCTGGCGCGGAAAAAGGTCCACGAGCTCTCCCCCTCTTTTGTCATTGCCGTGGCGTGCGAAAGAGAGCTGCTCGAAGGCATCTCGGCAGTCTCGGATGTCCCGGTGATCGGAATCCCGAACAGGAGGCCGGAGGGGCCCTGTACCAATACCGTGATCGATATCGATGAGTTTGAAAAGGCCGTCCGATTATATTCGGGAGAGCGATGAGGAATGCCCGGCAGTACCTCACGCAATGGGGAAATAGTTGATCACACAAAAACATCTACCACCGCTTAAGTCAGCACGGGCGTGGACCGGTGCGAGCGCAGCCGCTTTCTTTGCGTTGCTCGTCGCGGTATTCCTTCCTCCCCTCTATAAAGGCTTTTCGCGCGATCTCTCCTGGATTTTCGCACTGCGCCCTCTCCCGGCAGCGGCGGTCGGCGCTTCTCCGCTTTACAGGGAGGATTTTGTACAGGGAGAGGAACTCACCCGGTCGGTCCACTGCCCCAGCCTGGTGGATCTCCATGACGGGAGCCTGCTTGCGTTCTGGTATGGGGGGACAAGGGAGGGCGCTTCGGATGTGGCGCTCTATCAGGCGACATGGAGTGGAAGAGACCGAAAGTGGACTAGCGCCTGTCCTCTGACCGATTCCGCGCATGCGCGCATCGATCTCGATCGCTACATAAGAAAGATCGGCAACGCTGTCCCGTACAGGGATGCTCGTGGGAGGATATGGCTCTTCTATGTGACCGTCTCTCTCGGCGGCTGGTCGGGAAGTTCCATCAACTACATGGTTTCAGAGGACGACGGCTGCACGTGGAGACAGGCGAAACGCCTGGTCACCAGCCCTATTCTTAATATGGGCACGCTTGTGAGAAGCGCGCCGGTCGAGTACTCCGATGGATCAATCGGGCTGCCGGTGTATTCCGAGCTCTGCGGCAAACGCGGAGAGTTATTGAGGCTCGCGACGGATGGGACCATCCTCGATAAAATATGGATCACGCGCGATCGAACGTTTCTCCAGCCTTCCGTTGTCCCTCTGGATACAACACGGGCGATTTCGTTCTTAAGGAACAGCGGGGAGGAGTCGAGGCGCATCTTCAGATCTGATAGCGGTGACGGAGGAAGGAGCTGGTCGGCCCCATGGCGGATGACCCTTCCGAATCCGGATTCGGCGGTAATCGGATTGAAGGCGCGGGATGGCGAGCTCCTGCTCGTGTTCAATAATATGGTCATCGACAGGGATGACCTTTCTCTCGCGCTATCAACGGATGAGGGGCGCAGCTGGAAGATAGTCCACGAATTTGAGAAAGGGATGCCCCCGGAGGGAGAAGATATCGAGGGGTTCTCCTATCCGTTCCTTATACAGTCGGACGACGGGCTATTCCACCTTCTGTATTCATGGAACAGGAAGCGCATCAAACATGTCTATTTCAATGAGGCGTGGCTGAGGAGCATGATATGATGTTCCGCTTCTGCGATCGGTATATCTTTTTCGCCAGCGTCTTTTTCCTGCTTTCGGCGGCAGCTCTTCGAACGTGCAGAAAACGGCAATGTTCCATGGGGTTGAAGCTCTCCCTCTCCATCATGTATCTCGTCATCCTCCTGGTTCCGATTGAAGGCGTTCGGGTGTATGTTTATCTGCGCGGTATCGCGAACGGCGTGAGCATCGTCACCGTCTCTATTCTTGGAAGCCTGTTCATTCGCGAAATATCCGGGAAGGAGTTGCTTCCGGCCGCGGACAGGAGGCTGCTTTGGTGCATGGCGGGAATCGCAGGGCTCCTCTTGTATCCGTCGGCTATCGGCATGTTTCCATGGGATATGTACCGCATCGGCTATCGGCCGTTGCTGCTGTTGATTATACTTCTGGCATTTTCCTTGCTGTCATGGGCAAGGGGATTTCGCGCTGTCGCTCTGTGCGTTGTGCTTGCAGTGGCTGCGTTCAGTTGGCACACTATGGAATCTGATAATCTTTGGGATTATCTGACAGACCCATTTATCACCATTTTTGCATGGGTTTGGATGATAAGAAGAACATTTGGGGGGATTTTTCGACGCAAGGTCCGGGGTATATAAACCACGGATGAACACGGATTGTCTCACGTGGTTCAATTGTGAGAGGGGAGAAAGATAAGGGGTCACTTATGGGGTGTCCATTGATGTATATGTCATTCCTGCGAAAGCAGGAATCCAGGTTTTATGCTGGATCCCCGCTTTCGCGGGGATGACAACTGGAATGAATACCCCCCATAAGTGACCTCTTACCTCGGGTGGCAGTTTTACCTTGCCGCTTTCTTGGAATTTGAGATAATAGTATGCGCTCCATGTACAGAGTTACCTATTCGAAGGAAGGGCTTATCAAGTTCATCTCCCACCTCGATCTTATCAGGCTCTGGCAGAGAGCGTTACGTAGAGCCGGGGTTAAGGTGGAGATGTCGAAAGGTTTTTCGCCCCACCCGCGTATTTCTTTTGGACCCCCGCTGCCCCTTGGTGTTGCAGGAAGGGTGGAACTGATGGATGTGGAAGTCGCCGGCGGGGAAAGTCTCACGATGGATAGGCTTAATTCTTTCCTCCCCAGTGGAATACGCGTTCATGAGGTTCGCCCTGTTTCAGATCAAGGCAGATCGCTCTGTGCGGCGATCAACCGTGCCAGCTACGAAGTGGAATTTGAAAAAGCTGTTGAGCGTGAGGTAACCTCGAAGGTAGAGGCATTGCGGGCTTCCCCCAGCCTTGTGACACACAGGAAGACTGAGAGGGGGGAACGCTGTCGCGATATCAGAAATCTGATCGAGGAGATCGGGGTTGGAGAAGGTGGTGAGGAGCGAGTGGTCGTTCGATTTACCGTGAAAGTGGGAGAGATGGGAAACCTCAATCCCTATGAGCTGCTTGAAGGATTCCTCGGCTGGCCCGAGGAGCGGATCCGCAAGCTGACTATCACACGAACGGCGCTTTTCTCACAGAGTGTAATTCCTCAGTTGCGGTAGGGGAGAATGCATGTGTGTCCGGCTCCTCGATCCAGGAATCTCAGGGTCGGGGGGAAGGGAATGAAATCCCCCGGGGACAATCTCACTACCGGTGCGCGGGTTTGACTGCCACCTCATGTGACTGAGGTATTGCCAGAGAGTGTATTTTATAAACAGGAGGCCGCGAGAAGCAGTGCGGGGTAGACGAGAGGTCGATCCCACACGGCGCGGGAATAAGGTGAGCGAAGATTACGCACGCAGATTTATAAACGCATACGAGAGCATTCCCCTGCGAAGCGAGGGGACACGCCTGCGTCCTTCGACCACATCCCCGTCGGGCGGCCCGGAAAGGACTTGTAGCAATGGACAAGCAGATTATCATCAATGTGGAGGCGCAAGAGACGCGCGTCGGTGTCCTGGAGGATGGAAAGCTCCAGGAAATTTTGATCGAGCGGCAGCAGGAAAAAACGCTCGTCGGGAACATCTATAAGGGGACTGTGCGGAACGTTTTGCCGGCTATTCAGGCCGCGTTTGTGGATGTCGGCCTCGGCCGCAACGGATTTCTCCACGTCTCGGACATTACCAACGAGGTTGCCGCGTGCAGGGAAATCGCGGGCGAGGAGGTAGAGGGCCTCGGCGTCACGGGCAAGGATCTCAAGCGAGAGTCAATCGATAAGATGATCCAGAAGGGGCAGGAGCTTCTCGCCCAGATCATCAAAGAGCCGATCGGGACGAAGGGAGTCCGTCTCTCCACAAATATCTCCATTGCCGGGCGATACCTCGTGATGATGCCGGGGGCCCAGCAGATCGGGATTTCCCGCCGCATCGCCGATTTTGAAGAGCGCAGGCGCCTGAGACACATCCTGAGGCAACTCAACATCCCCAGGGACATGGGATTCATTGTCCGGACAGTGGGACAGGGAGCAACACAGGAAGATTTCCAGAAGGATATCAGCTATCTCACCGACCTGTGGCGGGGCATCCAGAGGCAAATTCCCGCCGCCCCATGTCCCGCGCTGATACACGAAGAGCTCAACCTTATCCTCCGAGTACTCCGCGATGCGCTCACCGAGGATGTTTCGAAAATTGTTGTCGACTCCAAGGAAGAGTATAAAAACGTCCAGCGTTTCGTCAACGCCCTCATGCCGAATATGTCGGCGAAGATTCTTTACCATGGAGGGCGGGACCATATCTTTGACTGCTATGAGATTGACAAGGAAATCGAAAAAGCGCAGCGCAGGAAGGTATGGCTCAAGTGCGGCGGTTATCTCGTCATCGAACAGACGGAGGCGATGGTTGTGATCGATGTCAACAGCGGGCGCTGCCTCGACAAGAAGAGTCTCGATGAGACTATTCTCGCCACAAACCTCCAGGCGGTGGATGAGGCGGCCCGGCAGATCAGGCTGCGCAATATCGGAGGGATCATCATCATCGATTTTATCGACATGAGCCTCAAGCGGCACCAGCGCATGGTGGAGAAGGCGATGCAGAAGGCCGTCAAGAGGGATAAGGCCAAGACCAACATTTTCCCGATTTCCGCTCTCGGCATCCTTCAGATGACGCGCGAGCGCGTGAAGGAGAGCTTGAGCGAAGCAGTCTATGAGTCATGCCTGTACTGTGGCGGGAGCGGAAGGGTGAAATCGATCGAGAGCATGAGCATAGAGGTTCAGCGCCTCATCAAGCTCGCCCTGCGCAGCGGCCGGCGACTGCGGAGGCTCCTGATACGAGTGCAGGCGCACCCGAAGGTCTGTCAGAGACTCGAAAAGGAAGATCGCGAGACCGTAAGGGAACTCGAGCGGCATTTCAGCGGTGCGGTGTCCTTTCAGCCCAATGAGGATTTGCACATCGAGACCGTGCGCCTGTACAACGACCGGACGGGGAAATTGATCGACATTTAACTTCTTTTAGTGACGGTATTGCCAATACGTAGTAGATAATTCCTTCATAATGCGTCAACTGTAAACAAAATATGGCGGAATATTCAAATAGCAATTTGGTTGTAACATCTTCTGAAACAACAAAATATCTAATACGCCTTAGCTTAGTTCTTAAGGAGGGGGGAATGATGAGAGCGACATTACTAGCGGTCGCGAGTGTTCTAATTGCGGCGGGATTGTGCGGCGTGGCGGCTGCGGGGAGCATGGATTCTCCCGGCCTTCCGGCGGCAGGGAGCGGGATGTATTCGCTCTCACAGATCTATGATTACGTGAACTCGGGGAAAGAGACAACTCCTATCCCCGCTTTCCAGGAACCGGGTTCAGCTCCCGGCTCGACGATGAGGACGACGTCGGAGATCTACGACATTATCCATGGAAGCCTCTCCCAATGCGAGATCCATCCTGAAGATGTGACATCCGGAAAAAAATATTTTTCAACGATTCCGGGCTGGTGGGGTGTGAGGATAGGCGGAACGCCGATGCCTACAGGCACTCCAACAATTACGCCAACGCCCTCGATTACACCGACAGTGACAATTACACCAACAACAACACCGACACCGACTTTTGTCTGCGGCGTATCTATAATCACGGACAGTGACGGAAACACCTACCAGACTGTCCAGATTGCCGCACAGTGCTGGCTGAAGGAGAATTTAAAGACACGTAAGAAACCCAATGGAGACGCGTTACCCACCAGCCCGCGTGGATTTTGGGGATATCCGAATGGACAAGGCGGATGTTCCAGCTCTGTAGATTGGGACCTGAACGGCTCTTACGATTGTGGAGATCAGGATGGGTTGTTGTATAAATGGGATACAATGATGAATGGATCTACGACAGAAAGCGCTCAGGGCATATGCCCCGATGGCTGGCATATAGCCAGCCACAATGAATGGACGGATTTGGAGCGGGCAGTGTGTACCTCGGTATGCCCGGCCTGCGACTGCGCGGGAGAGTTTCCGAAAAATACAACTGACATCAATGTATGGTTGGGACCGGATGGAAAAGGAGTATCGACGACCCTGCAAACGGTGAGTTCCAGTACATTCAGTGGCCATGTAACCGGAGCGTATTATTCAGGCACGTCAAGCTACGCCAACAGGGGATCCAATGGATACTATGGGACCTCTACGAACCCGAGCAGCGCACCATGGTTTCGTGTTATAAACAATAACTCAGAACCGCATCGTGTATGGCGCGGGACCTATTACTACGGCGCCGACGGACTCTCTGTCCGGTGTCTCAAGAACTAATCCGGCAATCTGGCAATTTGGTTATCCGCGGGCGTGCGGGTGTTGCGCGCTTTCTCCCCAGCGGAGATAACTATAAGGGTTAGATAATTGAGAAAGGTGTCCCGCCAATAATTACGGGACGAGCCTCTTCGACAGCAGGAAGTCCCGAAGGCATTCCGCAATGAGCCTGTGCGCCGTCCGGGATGGATGGGGATCATCCGCATGGAGCCAGCATATCTCTGGGTAAGGCCTGCCCTGAGAAGCAGCGTATTCGAAAAGTTTTTGAGAACAATCGCAATAGTGGAAGCCAGTGTTGCATAAATCTCTTAAGCTTGTCATCCCCGCGAAAGCCTGCCTATGCCGAAGCGGCTTCGCGCAGGCAGGCGGGGATCCAGGACTTATAAACGCTTTTCTGGATTCCCGCTGGAGTTTACCCTCGTGAAAACGGGGGCGGGAATGACAGCGTTGCTGTAAAAAAGCGTTAGTGACACAGTAGTGCACCATTTAATCTCCGACAGTTTTCCGCAATCAGACAAACTACATTTAAAAATCTCTCGACCTTGCCTCGTGCCCGCCAGCAGACTCCGTCTCGCAAGAGGGGAGAAGTTCCACGCCCGCGCAGAATACAAGAGATCCTTGGATGATAGGTACTAGAGTAGGATATCCGCGGAATTCAGCATTATTCTATTGTGGCAAATCCCGCCTGATCCCCACTGTTCAAGATCTGAACAGCAACTGTTCAATAATCGAACAGTTATCAATAGCTGCTCCTTGATTATAATTCCTTCATCCTAATTTATCATAAGTCATAATTAATTGTGGTGGAGTCTATAGTGAATTGTTTTTGATTATTTTATCGGAAATATCATCATTTGGCATGAATCTTGCTTACATCGAAATAAGGCGATGGATTAAGAACAAAATGCGGAGATTGTGTAGGAAAGGAGGTGATATTATTGAGAAGGATCACGACGCTCAAGAAGTAATCGAAAAAGTGTAGTGTTTGCCTAAGAAAAGGGGGGGTGAAACGTGAAAAAGTTAGATATTTTCGGCTTCATTGCTATCCTCGCGTGTATGATTGTTGCGGGTTTTACACCAACGGTCTCCTGCGCGGATGATATCACATGCGAAAATTTGCATGTGACTCAGGATTCCCAGTTGAATGGCCAGTTGAGTATTGGCCCGGATATAAAGATTAAAGAAGAGGTGGATAAAAATTTGTTACGCATTGACACTGGGGAGATTCCTGGAGCAGATGGTGATCGCAGGGACATAGTAATCCCATGCAGCGCAAATGATGGTGGTCAAATTGTCATATCCCCTTCAACGAGCAGTATATTTAAGGAAGGCGGAGACGAATGGTTTGGATTGGGAGAAGAATCGCATTTCAATTCAATCGTCGACGTGGGACACCTGTCTGTTGAAGGCTCGTCATGGCAGGGATGGCCCTTTGTAGTAAATACATGGGGCCAGACCGGCGATTGGCTTAGGGTCGCGAGATTCTACAGCCCGAATATTCCGAATGGAAGGCATGTAACTATGCATCTGGGGAAATCAGATTCAGATAAAAATAGCGCTGAAATTTCCTATTTCCACGCAGGAGATAACTCTCTTAATAACAGGCTGTGTTTAGGGGTATGGGGTAATGCGGAAACAATAAATATTTTGAGAAGTGGCAGTGTCGGTATAGGGATAACTAATCCGGATTCAAAATTGCAGGTGAATGGCACCGTAAGGAGCGAAGGTTTCAGTAATTCCAATGGTACCGCAGGACAGCCAAGCTATCGATTCCAGGCCGATTCCAATACGGGAATGTATCTTGCGGGGGGAGACATGCTCGCATTTACGACGGGGGGCGCGGAGAAACTAAGAATTGGCAGTAATGGCAACGTCGGCATCGGGACGACGGGGCCTAGAGCCAAATTAGACGCTGCTCAAGGAGGTGTGTTTAATCAAGTGGCGGTAGGGTCAAATCCATTTGGTTCATTGCCCTATCCGTATGAAAGCATTCAATTGCCGTCATGGGCTAATCTTCGGCTCAACTTCGGCTCAAAAGAGACTGTATTCTTTGAGAACAGAGGCGATGTAACTTTTACGGGACCTATACACGGCACAGTGGATGCGGCAGGATGGGCGGATGAGGCGGAGACGGCTGAGTATGCCTTTGCAGCGGGTGAGTCGGATTGCACAAACGGTTGGTGTCACGTGGCGGAGATGAGATATGTGGTAGAGGATGCGGAAACTCTTGCTGATGGTGATGTGGTCTGCCTCGAGCAGGGCAAGATCGTAAAGTCTCGTGAAAAGAACAGCAGGGGTGTGAGGGGAGTCATCGAGTATCGTCTAGGAAAACCGATGGTGATCGTTGCAGGACTTTACCAGATCAACGTTATAGGCCCCGTGAAATGTAATGATCTCCTCGTGACCTCCGAGGCGCCCGGCTACGCGATGGCGAACAACGACGCGAAGATAGGCACCGTCATTGCGAAGGCGGACGAGGATTTTACCGGCGAGAAAGGGGTGATAAGCTGTTACATCCAGGGAATGTGAGAATTTGAGATAGGTACAGGCCGCTATTCTCTGTTCAAGTAGGCTTATAGATGCGCAGCATCGGAGGGTGAAGAAGATAGTTCGTAGCCGAGACTTGTAGCCAAGGCACAGAGCCGGGACTCGTGACCGCGACTTAAGTCTCGGCTACGAACGATGATAATTCCTCTCTTGATCGCGCTATTTTAGGCAGCTTTTTAGTGGTGAGGGAAGAACACTCTCCCTTTAAAGAAGGAGGGGATGATAATCAATATTGTAGCGGTCGGATGTATCCGACCCGAACCGTGGGGCTCGATAAATGGAGCCCCTGCAGATTATGGATTGCAGAAAGGGATGAAATCCCGGAATTGTTTCGCATTTTCTGACCCGCTACATTCTTCAATATCCCATTCTTTCATTTTTTGGCGCGGATGCGCTTCAGATCGATGTCATATTTCTTAATCAAACCATAGAGAACCCCGCGATTAATATCAAGCTCCGTACAGGTTTTAATTATACTCCCGTTATGTTTTGTCAGGACTATTTCGATTATTAACGCGTTCCACTCATGAAGCGTTTCTGTATGCGCGCCGATTTCTTTTTCCAGGGCGCTTCCTCCATTGGATGGCTTGGAATTGAGAGCGGTGAAATCTTTAACTGTGAGTTCATCCCCATCGCAGTTTATTACCGCCGGCCACATTTCATTTCTCAGATCCCTGACGTTTCCGCGCCAATCCTGTTGCACCAGGAAAACAATTGCTTGCTTGCTCATGGATTTAACGTGCGTAGCCTCGTTGCGATTGTGGATTCTCAAAAAATGGTTGGCCAGCAGTTCGATATCATCTTTTCTTTCCCTCAAGGGAGGGATGGAGAGCGTTACCCCTTTGAGCCTGTGGTAGAGATCCTGGCGGAAAAGCTTTTTCTCGCAGAGAGGTTCCAGATCCTCATTGGTGGCTGCGATTATCCTCACATCGATGTTCTTCCATTGGTTATCGCCTATTCTTTTAATCCTTTTTTCCTCGATGGCTTTAAGAATTTTGCTCTGAGCCGAAAGGGATGCGGATTCTATCTGGTCCAGGAATATCGTGCCTCCCTGCGCGTACTCAAACATGCCCGTTCTTTCTTTGACCTGTGGCACGCAATTGGGGAGTATGCCGAACAGTTCGTATTCAATGAGCTCGTTCGGCAGAGCGGGGCAATATACCTCCTGGAAAGGGCCATCGGACCTTTTGCTGAGTTTGTGAATGGTCTCCGCGAAGAGCTGCTTGCCCACGCCCGTTTCTCCCGAAATCAAAATGGTACAATCACGCGGGGCATATTTTAAAATACGGCTTTTAAGCTCCTGTATCGCCTTGCTCTTTCCGACGATAGGATCGAGACACTCGGCGATGTATTTCTTTTCGAGCAGCCTTTTCTTAAGGGCGTTCTCCACGGTGAAGGGCAATTTGGGCAGGTCATAGGATATGAGAAGGAACTCGTACGCGCCCTCTTTTTTTGCCTGTTCCGCCAGTCTATCGTCATCAAGGCCGGTGATAACGATAACTTCGGTGGCAGGGTACCGTCTTTTGATCTTCGACAGCAACAGGATCCCCGCATCGGCGCTTTCCATGATCAGATCTGTAATCACGACATCAACCGGTTGGCATTCCATAATCTTGAGCGCGCCGTTGGCGCTGGCAGCCGTCAGGATCGTGTGTTTATTCTGCTTTGACAGCAGATGTTTCAGAACGTCGAGATTGGTTTTGCGGTCATCAACTATCAGTAATGAGGCCATGAGACTTCACCTCGGCTCTTGATTCTGAATTTCCCCCTTCGGGAGAAAAACGGTGATTGTGGTTCCTTTGCCGGGAGCGCTCTCCAGCGTCACTTTGCCCCCGTGCTGGTCGATGATTCTCTTGACGATAGACAAACCGAGACCGCTCCCCTGCCCCCTGGCGGAGAAAAAGGGTTTCCAAACGTTTTGCGCAACATCGGGCGGAATGCCGGGGCCTGTATCCTTGATGGTAAAGCCGGCGTAGCCTTTTTCCTGGAAAGAGGAGATCTTCAAGATTTTCTTTACGTTGCCCCTCGTCATCAGTTTCATGGCCTGAATGGAGTTGAAAGCAAGATTCCTGAGAATCTCTTGTACTTGGATTACATCGATGAAGATAGGAACAACATCGGTATACTTCACCTGCAGTGTTATATTACTGATCAATTTTTTATCGTAGCTGAGGATTCTCATGAAATCGCGGATAAGCTGATTCAAATCGGCGAGTTGCTTATACAGCCTTCTCGAAAATTTCAGAAAACCTTTTGTAACCTCCTCTAGGGCGCGCACCTCTGTTTCCAGGTCGTCGAGGATTCTCCTGTTCTCTTCTTTGCTCGTAATTTCCTTGTTTTGGCCGAGAATAAGAATTGCACCTTTGATCACGCTCAGCGGATTGTTTATTTCGTGCGTGATGCCGAGCGCCACTTCACCCAGAAATGCCAGTTTCTTTTTTTCGATCAGCTCGTCCTGCAATTTTCGCAATTCCGTGATATCTTCAGCGATGCTGACCGCGCCTTTCCTCCGCCCCTTTTTGTCGTATAAATACGCCGTCGCGATCCTGATGGGGAAGACTTCGCCATTCTTACGAACATTATCAAGCTCCGCTATCCATGGTTCGCCCTTTTCCATCTTCTCATAAAGAACGCTTTTCCCCTCGGGGAGCAGGATGCCGCGATACAATATATCGCGGTTTTTCCCGATAAGTTCTTGCTCTTTGTAGCCGTACATTTTCTCGCCCGCGGGGTTAATGGTCTGGATATTATGGTTATTGTCGGTTGACAGGATGCACATGTTGGCCCTGTCGACGACCTCGGCCATGTAGCTCATTTTTTGTTCGGTTTTCTTTTCCTGGGTGATATCCCTGCCGATGCCCAAGAAGCCTTTTATCTTCCCTGAATCGTCATAGAGAGGTGCTGTGGACAACCACGTTATGAATTCCGAACCGTCCTTCTTTTTCCGGTAGAGATCTGCAACATAGCCCATCCCCTGCCTAATTTTCTTCTTTATCTCTTTGAGAACCTCGGGGGGGTTATCGAGAGAATAGAGTATATTGACCGATTTCCCGACCAGCTCCTCTGACCGGTAGCCGAAAAGATCTTCCGCGGCTTTGTTGATGGTCAGAATTTTCCCGCGGTCATCGGTGGAGATGAGGGCCATGTTCACCCGTTCCGCCAGATTAGCAAGATAATGGGATTCTTCCCTGGCGTGCATCTCGCCTGTAATGTCTCTGGCAATGCTGAGCGCGCCGATTCTTTCTCCCCATTCATCGACGAGATAGTTGGTGGCGATCCATATGGGGAATACTTGCCCATTCTTTCTGACATTGTGGATTTCCGCCTGCCAGGGCACTGCGAGCCGTGATTTCTGTTTGAGAAGCTTGTAGAGAGATGTGGTGATCTTTATGCCGCGGTAGAGAATGCTGATATGTTTCCCGATAAGCTCTTCCGTCGAGTAGCCGTAGATGTTTTCCCCAGCCTGGTTAATAAACCTTATTATGCCTTTGTTGTCGGTGCCGATAAAACAGAGGAAATCATTTTCCGCGAACCGTCTCCATAAACTGATTATGGGAAAGGATGGATATGCAGTGGCTTTGGTTTCTTTTTTCATGGCGAATATATTTTCCTTTTGCCGGAAGACAGCCGCGGAGTAACAAGTGCGTGTCTCTGTTGTCGGACGTTACTTCTGAAACTTCCGATTCTGCGCGATGCCGATTTTGTTTGCGAAGATCAGCAGAGGTTATCTAAACATGTAATCCAGGCAGGTTACAATGCTCCGACTAGCTCAATCCTATATGCTTGCAAGACCATTGGATTAGAAAAAACTCCTCTGGTCCGCTGTTTGAAAATATATCATATAAAATCCTGGCATATAAATCAAGAATTTTACTGCACCAGTAAGGGCTACATTGATATGTTCAAGGTAAATTATTCTGTAGTGTAGGCGCGCGATTTATCCTGCCCGGGCCGCGCATGTTCCGTGGCCCGTTCGATACTCGCTCCTTCTACCGGCGGGCAGGCCTCCCTGCCAGCAGCTTATCGCCGCAGGCGGGAGTTAACTGTTCGAAATCTGAACAGCATTGTTCAAAAAACGAACGGATGCTGCTATCGGGTCATCCCGGGAGGATTCAGGCTACAGGGTGCAATCGATTTGTAACTAATTGCGGCTGAGATTGTAATGATTTGCTATTGAATATTTTTAGAATAATTATGCGTTGTTGGCATGAATCTTGCTTGCTTTTGTAAAAATAGCATAGAAAAATGTCAATAAATGCAGCTTGTGAATAGATGGTAAGGGTTAAAGTGCCAATGTTTTTGTCCCCTCGCGGTGCATCGCGCTTTGATGGAATCAGGTACATGTGACCACTTGGGCAGAGCAGCCCATATCACGTGCTCCATTTGTATGATGCATTGAGAGGGCTGTTGTAATGTAAATATCTAACCAGGAGGTGGTCCATGTCGCGCAGAAGCGCTAATTCTCTGGCAATAATAGTTATCGTTTCTGTTATCGTTTTTTCTGCAATACCCGCACGGGCCCAGAAGAAAACCATCCTCAAATTTGGGCCGAACGATTCGATTGAAACACTGCGTGCGAAGATAGCCCATAACGGCTATAAGTTCACGGTGGTGCATAATTGGGTCTATGATATGCTGCCCGAGGAAAAGGCTGATTATTTCAGCAGTTATCCAGGCACCTCAATCCCTGAAAATGTATCCCGCGACATTGGGCCTCTTGAAAAGCAGCTCGGCGACACCCTTCCCGAGAGCTTCGACTGGCGCAATTACAACGGACATTCATATATAGGCCCCATCCGAGACCAGAACAAAAGCGCGTGCGGATCATCCTACGCGTTTGGAGCATGCGCCGCCGCTGAGGGAACCTACAACTGGGCGCATGGTGTATACGGCACCAACTGCATCGATCTTTCAGAAGCGCACTTGATGTGGAATCTTGGGCAATACGGCGCCTACCTGCCGTATTTTCACGGATGCGCGGGTGCGGACTACGATTATCACGAGCTCGATGCGCTCACGGCGGACGGGATACTCACCGAGGATCGTTTTGCTTACACCGTGAATGATCCGCTCGCATACTACCATAAGGATACTAAGCATCCCGAGCTTGATCGGACATTCTCATTCGATTCATGGCACAGGATCCCCTGTGGGGACATCGAAGCCATAAAGACGGCTATCATAGACTACGGTGTGGTTGTCGCGAAGGTCTACGCGGACACCGCGTTCCAGGCATATTCAGGAGGCGTTTATACTGATGCTTCCACCTCCTGCGAAGGAGGGGATACCTGTTACTATCAGGACTTTAATCATGCGGTCGCGCTTGTGGGATGGGACGACGCAGATCAGTGCTGGATTTTGAGAAATAGCTGGGGTGCGACGGCCTGGGGTGAAAGCGGATACATGAGAATAAGTTACACGGCGGCCCGTGTCTCATGTGCCGTCGCCTACCTTGTATCCGCGCCCAAACCGGGGCAGCTCAGCGTGTATTTGTTTACGTCTAGTCCCTCAAAATCCATGGGGACGGTCGGCGGAGAGATTTATCTCGATTACTCCGATACCGGACTTCAGGCGAATGCCACGCTGCCGGCGGTCTCGGAAGGCGTGCACCATGTATATCTCGTCCCTCCTGAGGGAACCCCGCCTCAACCTCCCCAGCAGATGAAAGTGGTGCCCGACGATCCCGGCTGGATTCCCCCCACGCCTCATCCCCCTTCCGAGGTGGTCTTCACTACCGGCTCTAATCCGGGTTCCATTGATGTTACCTCATCCCCGGAGTTGGGAGGGGAAATCTTCCTCGATTATCAGGATACGGGCCTAACTTCTCCCCACACTCTCGATAACGTCAGCGCCGGCAGCCACTATGTGCTCGTTCGAAGAGACGATTGCCTGATGCCCCCTTTCTACGAAGTGAACGTTCCGCACCCACCCACTCCAATGCCAACGGTGCAATCAAGCCTCAACCTGCCCTCCGCCACCCCTTCGGCGAAACTCCAGGTTTTTTCCAATCCCCCCGGTGCGGATATCTATATCGATTATGTTAGTTTGATCGGGACAACAAACGCGACCATTGATACGGGCATCGAACAAGGCATGCACACAGTGAGCGTTCGCAAAACCGATTATCTCCCGCCCCCCCCTCAGGTGGTTGACCTTACTGCGGCAACTACCACACTGACCTTCACGTTAATTTACAATCCGACGCCTACAGAAGAACCAACGCCCTTTCCCACTACGACGCCCGTGCCCACCGCGACGCCCGTGCCCACTTTCCCGCCCGGCCTGCGCCTTTACTTAAACCAGGATTCATATAAAGCCGGCGATGCCTGCGGGATATCGGTCAGTTTTACTGATACCTTTGTTGATTGGGACGGCTACGTGGTGATAATCGGGAACGGCCATGTGTGGTCGGTAACGGGAAGCGGGCTGAAGGCCGGCGTAATCCCTATCGTACGAAACGCGCGGGAGATCCATAATCCCTTTTATGCCAGGGTCTTGACCCTCCAGGTGCCGTACGGGGCGTCGGGCGTGTATATGATCTACTGCGCGATCCTCCCCACGCGTATGGCGCCGACGCTCGAAAACGCGCGGTCCGCCCAGCTGGCCACGGCGGTGCTGAGACTGAGGTAATGCGCCTACCGCACCCGCCCCGTGGGAGCGCATAGCGGTCATTTCTCGCCTACGACGGGACGGGTTGGACATATAGCCGGGACTTGCAGCCACAGCGCGCAACCAAGACACTTAGCCGAAACCAACGTCTCAGCGAAGAGCGCAGTTACAATTCAGAACTTGTCTCACATAACCTCCATCTCTATTTATCCAACCCGGACACTCCGAATATACGAACTGTTCAAAATCCGGACAGTAACTGTTCAATAATTGAACAGCTCTCATTGAGTGATCTTCCTTGGTAAATTCAGGCCCCAATAATACTCGAGTCATAATTTATTGCGCATTAGTCTGTGAGGATATATTTCAATTAATTCCTCAGAATATCAACTGTTGGCGTGGATTGTGCGTGCAGTATAAATAAAAAATGAAGTGAAAAGAAATAGGGGAATCATATGAAAGTGGGTGATAGTGCTCCTTAAGATTACGTTTCCAGCTCCAAAGGCCAATGCAGTGACACTCCGAAATGATTACACTGGTGCGGGAATCATATTCCAAACGGCGGGGGTAATGACAGGATGGTTATTGATGCGAATGACAACGTCTGCATTGGGACCGTAAATCCCGTCTATGAGTTGCATGTGTCGGGAGACGTGAAGGTGACGGGACAATTCAAAGGCCGTGCTTCACGCATATGCCATAAGGAGCTCTAAAATTGCTATCCTCTGCCTCAAGAGGAACTCTTTATCTCTCCCTACTGCACATAATCTCCACAAGATGCGCACTGTTCAAAAATCGAACAGCACATGATCCCCGCTGTTCAAAAGTTGAACAGTACTGTTCAATTATTGAACAGTATTCAATGTTCGATTTATTTCAGCATGGACTGCGTGTGAAAAATGTCCGTGAATATAACTTACTGTAGCCGAACTGATAGTAATAGATTATTTATATTTCTAAAAATAATTATCAAGATTGGTATGGAATATGCTTATCGTTAACAACAAGGACACACACGAATGAAATCTAAGAAACAGCGCGCATTCCGATCGGATGGCCATATCAAAGACGTAACGCAGCACGCATCCGTTATCTCTCGCAAACTCAATGGAGAAGATCACGCAATTGTCCATTCTGAAACGGCACCGTTGCGGCTAAGGTTGTTACAGAAGGAAGATAGCGAAGGTTGATAGCCTGCAATAGCGGGCGTCGGTAACGGGGGCCGCGATATGAGAATAGCACTGTGCTCGGCGATCGGGATATTGAGACATTCGTGATTCATCGGAGCCAGTTTATTCCGGGAAGCTACGGTTATTTATTTAAGGGGAGACTTACGGGTCGGGGAAATTATGACGATCTGTGCAGCAACGAAGCGGACAGCGGATATATTTCGATTTCTGCACCCTAATTCCTGGGACACAAGATATCTATTGTTTTGTTACTACTCAGGTAGTCAGAAGCCAGAATCCAGAATGTATCGCGGATAAGCTTCCAGTAGCTTGCTGGCCTCTTCGATTAACTGCATTAACTCGGAAACATCGCCGTATCCCAAGTCCTCAAATGTCGCCGCCGGCGTCCTTGTTCCAACTCCTGGCTTCTGACTCCTGAATTCTGGCTCCCGAGCAGTTACATTGTTTCAGTAATAGCTAGGCGTCCCGTAGAATTCAGAAAGAAGCCACTATCTTTCCCCATCCTTAGCAAATCCTCACAAGATGCGCACTGTTCAAAATCCGAACAGTACTGTTCGAGAATCGAACAGTTTTAAATAATTGATTTTTCCGTCCGGATTCGCCCTCCTGATAATGGCAAGTCATAATATGCTGCGATTAAAGGGATAATAATAAAATTTGACTAAATTATCAAAATATAGGCATTTGGCATGAATTATGCGGATTAAAATTGATTGTAGATTCGCATTTTTGCATAGCTGACGGGCATTTGGTAGCTGTTGGCAAAGGGTACCGTCGGATGGAAGCCTGTGTAAAATGAAGAAAAAGTTCTATCTGCAGCGAGATTCGAAAGGGCCGAAACCCGAATAATGAGAATGAGGAAAGGAGTCTCGACATGATCAAGCTTGCTCTCAGAAGAGTGGCTCTATTTGTCTTTGTTTTGGTATGCGCCGGAACCGCTGCATATCCCGGCCAGATCACCCCATCGGAGCTTTCCTACACGGTCGAATTTTCAGCCCCGGAGATTACCCGGATGGACGGCTATGACCGGGTGAAAATGGACGGCTGCGATAACTGGCATAAGACGGGCGAGCCGCTTTTGCCGTTCAGGGGAATTTGCATTTTGATACCGCAGGGCAAAGAGGCGGGGAATATTAGCTATACGCTGGGAGAGGAAGTTGTTCTCACAGGGAGCTACGACATAGAGCCCGCACAGAGGCCGTATCCGTTAAGCAAGCCGGAGCTTAGGGAGAAGACACTTCCCAATGCTGCTATCTACTCCTCTTCATCGCCTTATCCCGTCAAGATTATTTCCGACATAATGCCGCAGACGAAAATGGGTTATCGCCTGGTTTTCCTGAACCTCCATCCTGTAAAATACATTCCACACGCGGGCGCGCTCTCGTACTATCGCAGCATAGCAGTCCGGGTTGCTCTGGAGGATCGCGCGGCGGCAGTCTCTGAATCAGGCCCGAGGAATCTGGAGCCGGACAAAGATGAGGTGGGGAGTCTGGTTTCCAATCCGGAAATGATCCAGACGTATAACCGGACCAAAGGTTCACTATCAGAGACTCAGGATACATACACCCATGTGATTATCACCAACCAGGCGCTCTCCTCAAGTTTCAATGTGTTAAGAAACCATCGAAACAACCGGGGAATGTCCTCAACAATTATTACAACTGAATGGATCTATGCGAATTTCAGCGGAGCCGACAACCAGGAGAAAATCAGGAACTTTATCAAGTATGCCTATCAGAATTGGAGCACGCGATACGTTCTGCTGGGAGGGTACAGCGGGATAATTCCGGCGAAAACGATCTACACTGCGGATGCGGGAGAGGCGGATTACATTCCCGCCGATATGTACTATGGATGCCTGGATGACGGCGCCCAGCAGGATTTGACATATGAAGTTTATGTCGGCCGCGCTGCCGTGGAAAACGCTGCGGAGGTGAACAATATTACGAATAAGACCATCGCCTACGAGGCGAGCGGCGACGATTACCTGAAAAAAGTGTCGATGGTGGGGGAGTACCTAGGGTTTGGAGGGGTCTCGGATTACGCGACAAATAGTATGGAAGAGGTGCGGCTAGGGTCATCGGCGAACGGGTATACGACGGCGGGGTTCGCGAGCTATAGCTGGTTTGACATAGCACATAATCTTTATGATAGCGGCACGTACTCTTGGCCCGGGAGTGAGCTGAAAAGCCTGATCAACGGGGACGTGCACGTCCTGAATCATCTTGGACATGCGAACTACACGTACGACATGAAATTATACACAAGCGACCTTAGCTCACTCAACAATATCAAGCCATTCTTCGGCTATTCACAGGGGTGTATGCCGGGGGGATTTGATACCACCAACTGCTGGTGCGAGGTGATCACGACGATGCAGCATGGCGCATTTGCATTCGTGGGGAACGCTCGATATGGCTGGGGATTAGGGAACAGTACGGACGGCCCGTCGCAGCGTTTTGACCGGCCTTTCTGGCATGCATTATTCGGGAAGGGGATCACAGAACTGGGCCGCATGAACGCGTACTCGAAGGAGTACAACATCTACCGGATCAATGAAGTATGTATGCGGTGGTGCTACTACGAACAGAACCTGTTCGGTGACCCCGCGGTGTGCATCAACGCTGAGGGGTTGGGGCCAGCGCGGTCTTCCGCCTCATGGCCCATGTTCCGCTACGATGCCCGCCGCACGGGGAAAAGCTTGGATTCGGGGCCAATGATTCCGATGTTGAGATGGAGTTATACGACGGATAATAATGTTTCCTCTTCTGCCGCGGTGAGCGCAACTGACACGGTATATGTGGGTTCAGGCGATAATGCCCTTTACAGTTTGAGCTCAGTCGGCGCTCTCCTGTGGAGCTATGAGGCTGCGGAAGCTGTTATATCATCGCCCGCAATAAGCACCGATACGGTGTATGTGGGCTCTGATGATAGCCGTCTCTATTGCGTCATTGATCGGGACGGCGTGCTCTCATGGAGTTATGAAACCGGCGGTGATATCTCTTCCTCTCCGGCACTCTGCGGAATGGGTACGGCGTACGTGGGCTCCGAAGACAACACGCTCTACAGCCTGAGCTCGGTCGGGGCTCTCTTGTGGAGCTATGCAACCTCTGAGCCTATACTGTCATCGTGTGCGATAAGTACCAATACGGTGTATGTGGGCTCTGATGATAACCTTCTCTACTGTATAATTGCCCAGGGAGGTTCATTCTCTTGGAGTTATGAAACGGGCAATGATATCTCTTCTTCTCCGGCGCTGGGCGGTTCGGATACGGTATATGTGGGTTCCGAAGACAACACTCTCTACAGACTAAGCTTGACCGGCGCACTCTTGTGGAGCTATGCGGCCTCCGAGCCCGTCTTCTCATCGTCGGCGATAGGGACCGATAAAGTTTGGGTGGGCTCTGATGATAACCATCTCTACTGCATCCTTGCTCAGGCCGGCGCACTCTCGTGGAGTTATAGAACAGGTGGGAGTATTTCTTCTTCCCCGGCGCTGAGCGGAACCGATACTGTATATGTGGGTTCGGAAGATGGCGCTCTCTACGGCGTCAATTCAAACGGCAGCCTGGCATGGACATATTCGACGGGCGGTCTTATTGAATCATCAGTGGCGTTACATGGCGAAATAGTGTATGTAGGCTCTAGCGATCATAATTTGTACGCGATTTCCGGACCCACGCATACACCCACTCCGACACCGACAGTGACCCCCACACGAACGCCGACAAGGACGCCTACGATAACACCGACAATAACCCCCACAAGAACGCCGACAAGAACGCCGACGATTACCCCGACATGGGATCCGTCCATCCCCACCCCAACACCGACGGAGACACAAATACCGTTGCCAAATTTTGCCAGAGTCTTCGGGGGGGCGGATTATGATTATGCCAGTTCCATCCAGCAGACCTCTGACGGTGGCTACATTGTGACGGGTGATACATGGAGCTACGGAGCGGGGAATGGCGACTTCTTCATCCTTAAACTTGATTCATCCGGGAATAAGACATGGACAAGGACTTTCGGGGAGAACGATTATGATCATGCGTATTCCATCCAGCAGACCACTGACGGCGGCTATATTGTGGCGGGTGATACAGGGAGTTACGGCGCGGGATTGTATGACTTCCTCATCCTCAAACTTGACTCATCCGGGAACCAGACATGGGCAAGGACTTTTGGGGGGATCGATTATGATGATGTCTCTTCCATTCAGCAGACCACTGACGGCGGCTATATTGTGGCAGGTTCTACAGAGAGTTACGGCGCGGGATTGAATGATTTCCTCATCCTCAAACTCGACTCATCCGGAATCCAGACATGGGCAAAGACTTTCGGGGGGAACGGATATGATTATGCCACTTCCGTCCAGGAGACCACTGACGGCGGCTATATTGTGGCAGGTGAGATAGAAAGTTACGGCGCGGGATCAGACGACTTCCTCATCCTCAAACTTGATTCATCCGGAAACCAGACATGGGCAAAGACTTTCGGGGGGAACGGATATGATTATGCCACTTCCGTCCAGGAGACCACTGACGGCGGCTATATTGTGGCAGGTTCTACAGAGAGTTACGGCGCGGGAGGCGGCGATTTCCTCATCCTCAAACTTAACTCATCCGGGGACCAGACATGGGCAAAAACTTTCGGGGGAAGCAGTTATGATTGTGCCTTCTCCATCCAGCAGACCTTTGACGGCGGCTGCATTGTGGCGGGTGATACACAGAGCTACGGCGCGGGAGGCGGCGACTTTCTCATCCTCAAACTTGACTCATCCGGGAACCAGACATGGGCAAGGACTTTCGGAGGGAGCAATTCTGATTATGCCCTCTCCATCCGGCAGACCTCTGACGGTGGCTATGTCGCGGCGGGTGGGACATTCAGTTACGGCGCGGGAGATGGCGAGTTCCTTATCCTCAAATTCGATTCTTCGGGCAATATTTCTGATTGTTCCTCACTTCAAAGCGTAAGTCCGACGGTCACAATTGTCTCTCCAGAAACTTATGAATTCGATGTAGCAAGCTCCTCCATATCTCTAGGCTCCACCTCTCCCTCTCCAGGCTCCAGTTCCCCCTCTCCAGAAACGAAAGAGATTTGCCCGGGGACTTCACCAGTGACGGTTACGCCGACGGAGACACCCACGGCTACGCCAACAGCGACGCTTACGCCGACGGAGACACCCACGGCGACGCCGACATATACTCCGACATGGGATCCGTCCATTCCCACCCCAACACCGACGGAGACACCGATGCCGTTGCCAAATTTTGCCAGAGTATTCGGAGGGAGCAATACTGATGTTGCCAATTCCATTCAGCAGACCTCTGACGGCGGCTATATCGCGGCGGGTAATACGAGGAGCTACGGAGCGGGGTCCATCGACTTCCTCATCCTCAAACTTGACTCATCCGGGAATCAAACATGGGCGAGGACTTTCGGAGGGGGTGGTGTTGATTATGCCAATTCCATCCAGCGGACTTCCGACGGAGGCTACATTGCGGCGGGCTATACAGAAAGCTATGGAGCGGGAACTGGCGACTTCCTCATCCTCAAACTTGACTCATCCGGGAATCAGACATGGGCAAGGACATTCGCGGGGAGCGGTTATGATTATGCCAATTCCATCCAGCAGACCTCTGACGGAGGCTACATAGTGGCAGGTTATACGAACAGTTACGGAGCGGGAAATTACGACTTACTTATTCTTAAACTTGACTCATCCGGGAATCAGACATGGGCAAAGACTTTCGGGGGAGGCGGCGGTGATTCAGTCAATTCCATCCAAAAAACCTCTGACGGCGGCTATATTGCGGCGGGCTATACAGAAAGCTACGGAGCTGGACATAGTGACTTCCTCATCCTCAAACTTGACACATTCGGGAAACAGACATGGGCAAGGACATTCGGGGGGAGCAATTATGATAATGCCAATTCCATCCAGCAGACCTCTGACGGAGGCTACATTGTGGCAGGTTATACGAACAGTTACGGAGCGGGAGATTACGACTTCCTTATTCTAAAACTTGACTCATCCGGGAACCAGATATGGGCGAGGACTTTGGGAGGGAGCAATGATGAGTATGCCTTTTCCATCCAGCAGACCTCCGACGGCGGCTACACTATGGCGGGTTTTACAGAAAGCTACGGAGCTGGATCTAGCGGCTTGCTCATCCTTAAACTTGATTCATCCGGGAACCAGACATGGGCAAGGAGTATCGAGTCGAGCGATGATGATTATCCCTCTTCCATTCAGCAGACCTCTGACGGTGGCTACATCGCGGCGGGTGAAACAGAAAGTTACGGCGCGGGAAACCATGATCTCATCATCCTCAAACTTGATTCCTCCGGCAACATTTCAAATTGTTCCGCTCTTCAAAGCGTAAGCCCGGAGGTCACAGTCCCCTCTCCCTCAACCTCCGAAACCATATTAGCCAGCTTCCCCATATCTCTGGGATCCTCCTCTCCGTCTCCAGGCGATACTTCACCATTTTTAGAGACCGAAGAGATTTGCCCTGAGCCTCCGACCGCAACGCCTACGGAGACACCCACTGCGACACCGATAGCGACGCTTACGCCGACGGAGACACCGACCGATATGCCGACGATATCTCCTACGTCGACACCAACTGCGACGCCGACAGTAACACTTACACCGACAGAGACACCGACCGATATGCCGACGATGTCTCCTACGTCAACACCTACCGGGATGCCGACGCAGACGCCCACACCGCCAATCCCGACGCCGACAAGGACGCCGACTCTGTCGCCAACGTCTACAGCTACTGTCCGTGTCGAAGAGACTTCAACCGCGACACCATCTCCTACTGGAATGCCGACCCAGATACCCCAGGCGGAAATTGTGCTCAACGGCTCGTCATTTGCTCCTGGAGCCGGACTCGAGGCGAGGTTTATGCTGCACAAGACAATTGAAAGATCATTCACCGCTTTTGCGGTGGTCATCCTGCCGGACGGGAGAATGCTTAATCTGCTGACATTGGAGCCGAAGCTTGAGGCAGTGGTGAGAAACATGCCAGTGCTGGCCGCTCCTTTTGAATTTCGTCTCCTGGCGTCGGTTGTTCCCGTGAGCGTGCCGGCGGGCGATTATGAAATTGTGGTGGCGTTCTTCGATCCACAGAGGCCGATAACCGGAAGGGAAGACGCATTCCTGGATGTCAGCGCGCATTTTACGGTGACAAGGGTTCGGGGAAGTTTGTACCAGTGATTGTGCATGTAGGGTAGCCATGCGGTATAACTGTAGTGAAATCGCCCCTCATTCCTTCCATTTATGGTCGATTCTGAAATGAAACCTGTCCTATGTATGATCGGTACTACATAATCCAAAGGAAGCGAAACTGTTCAATTATTGAACAGTACTGTTCAATAATTGAACAGTACTCGATAGATGCCTTTTTTGAGGGGGTCCATAGTGCGGATCTATTTAAATCATAACTAACTGCAAATGAACTTATAATGAAAATGTTATTTATTTTATCCAAATATCAGCGATTGGCACTAAATATGCTAGCTAAGAATGGTGATTACGAGCTGATTAGATCTAAATATAAGCGTGCGTTTCATTTTATAAGTTGTTAGCAGAAGGTAATGCGGCATATGTCTCGCATAAATTGGCAAAAAATGAAGGGGGATAAATTAATAGGTTGAAGTTACAGCTTCTGTAGCATCGCTCTTTTGCAAGACTGCTGTGCATTTCCCCCGCGCGTGGGGATAGCTTGCATGGATTCGCTGTATGAGAGACTGCGTGCATTTCCGCCGCGCGTGGGGATAGCAGCCGTTATTAATGAGAGGAGATGTCATGAAAACTTCAAAACTGCTTCGGATCTGCGTACTAATGTTTCCCTTTGTGACACTATGTAGCTGGCTGTATTCCCAGGGCCAAACCCCAGAGAGACCTGAGCAGTTACAGCCGTACGAGAATATCATATTAGGTAATTGCGACAATCTCCACGGGTGGGTAGATGCGAATGATATTACTACCCATAATACTGATATTGGCGTTTCGCAAAATCTCTGGTTGAAGGCGGAGTTGTCTTGCGGGTGGACTAACGATTTCGGGGTCGACCGCGTCAAAGATGAGGCAGATTACTATATGGGGATATGGATCTATGATCCGGATGGGCTCCTCGTAACTAGTATTGAAGAAGACGCATGGAACGTCAAGAACGGTGAAATCGTGGATATTGAAACGTCTTGCCGGCCTGTTAAGACAGGTTGGTACACTGCTCTTTCCTATTACCTGTGTGATGCACGTATGATTTACCCTTGCGACTACGACTGGGATAGTGGTGAAATGGACGACGACGCGAAGATATATTTTACTGTGAAGGACTCCGATCATGATGGGCTGACGGATTCCGACGAGATCAACGTCTACGGTACGGACCCTTACAAGTACGATAGCGACTATGACTGGTTATCGGATGGCCGGGAGGTCTATTACAACGGCAAGCCCGACTACAATCCTGACGTCGAGGACACCAACGCCAAGAAATGGGACACGGACGGCGATGGCTACTGCGACGGGCACGAGGTGAGCCTTGGCAGGAATCCGCTGAACGCCGCATCGAAGCCGGGGCAGGCGGCGGTGGACGTTTCCATCAACGAGATCCTGTACGACTGGCCGGGGGCTGACATCGGGCACGAGTTCATAGAGCTCTACAACAAACAGTCCTACGCGGTTAATCTGTCGGGCTACTACATACAGGCGTCCGCCGCTGGCGGATTTAAAACAATTGTCGGTATTCCCGCAGGCAAGGTTATAGGCGCCGGCTCATACTTCCTGATCGGCGGCACGGAGGTGAAGGATGTAAACGGGAAGCTGCCTGATATCGTGGCGAACATCACGATGCAGAATTCCGACAATCCAGGGAAACCCTACGGCACGGATGGTGTGAGACTGGTGAAGCCCGGGGGTTATGTGCTGGACACGGTGCTCTATGGGCAGCCTAATTGTTCGCTCTTCGGAGATAATAGCTGCCCGGGGCAGACGGACGAACTTTGTCCCGATGTAGCGGCAGGGCACAGTTTAAGCCGTAAGGTAGCCGGGGTGGATACGAACAAGGAGTTAGACTGGGTGGATTTAGCAACACCGAACCCGACATCTTCGGCATCGACGGACAGCGACAATGACGGATTGAGCAATGTCGACGAGGCTTCGTGGGGGACGAACCCGCTTGACCCGGACACGGACAAGGACGGGTACATTGACGGGAGCGAGGTGTCTGCGGGCACGAATCCGAAGAGTGCGGCATCCAGGCCCAGGATAGTGATCAACGAGATATACTATGATCCCCCCGGCGCGGACGAGGTGAAGAAGCAGGAGTTCATCGAGATCTACAATCCGGAATCGTCCCCTGTAAATATGAGCCGGTGTGCGGTACAGTATGGCGGAGCCGGGTTTGGGACCGGCGGCGTGGGTTTCCTGGAGGGGACTGTTATTCCAGCGAAGTCGTTTTACCTCATAGGTGACAGCAATGTGCAGAGCACATTCGGAGTGACACCTAATCTTGTGCGCGGATTGCAGATGCAGAACGGCGACCAGAACGATCCTGCGGTGCCGTACTACGGGAAGGCAAGCCCGACTGACGGTGTACATCTGGTCGGGTATAGAGGGAAAGTTCTCGACACGGTGCTGTACGACAGTCCCAACGACAGCAAGCTCCAGGGCGACGCGAGCAATCCCGCGGGAGTGAATGAGCTCTGCCCGGATGTCCAGCCCGGCCACAGTCTGAGCAGAAAGACGGCGGGGGTGGATACGAATAACAAGAACGACTGGAAGGAGGCAGTGCCGTCGCCAAAACTCTGAGATTGTGTAATTCGATACCCGCGATGTGAAGTCCGGCAATCTGCGTGTGACCTTCGATTGATTGTTGATTGCGTCGGAGCCAAGGACGATACCGGGATCGGCACGGTCATCGCGAAGCCAGGCGGGAGTTTTACCGGAGAGAAACGGTTGAAATGCTGGAACATTCGTAGAGAGTGGAAGGCTGAGAGTCCCTGGCAATTTTCGAGAAGGAGACAGACTGCTTTTCTCCGCTCACGCGGCATAGAAATAATAAGCAGCCTGTCTCCTTAAAGCTTTGTCTGATAGGGGAGGTACAAGGAGAGGAATCTGCCTTATGTAAGCGGTTTACTTTTGCAGGATTTTGTTGCGCACCGTTAAAGATTCACGATAGCAAGGTGTATAGAAAATAGTTTGTAGCCAAGACTCGTAGCCGAAACTTTAGTCTCGGCTACGAACTCAACTGCGAATAATGGTCCGGGTGTTATGTGGTTTGGCAATCATGAAATTGCAGGTAGTTTTTCGGATCTCTACAAAATGATGAATGGGAGAGAGTATATTTCTGGACATAAACGCTCATTTTGTTCTGACGGATGATCGGTAAAATTTAGATTTTTGTAAAAGACATGGGCTCATGTGCTGCCGCCTGGCATCATACGTCTTGATTCTCCATGTAGCAAATCGCGCATGTAATACAGCTTTGTTTTAAAAGCACTCAATTCTTACCACTTAAGGCCAATTCCCAATTCAACCTAACCTATTTATTATGGCTAGGTTATAGACTCAGCATTCGACAACTGTTCGAAATTCGAACAGTAATGTTCGAAAATTGAACAGTATAATAAAATCATATTATCAGCGCCCATCATGTCGTTGATATGATCAGACTGTAACACCTTGCAAGTTAAGCTGTAATGAATATCTTTATCTAATTTTATATAAAATCAGTTGTTGGCATAGAAATTGCTAGTAAGTAAGTATCCGCAGCATATGGACAAGCCTATTCGATAGGGTTTCTGTGCAATCGGGTGCAGGGGTTGGCGGTTTTTATTGCCAGCCCCTGCACGGCCCAAGAAAAAGTGTATACAAAGTATACAATTCAGGCTGAGAGGGGTGTAAACAAAGTTACCTATTCCTGATTTGGCCATTTTCTGCAAAAATCCCTTTTTCCATCCTGATGTAACCTAGTGCAGGTGAGGTAGATTCATCTCTAAATATTTCGGGCAAAAACCGCGCACTTGGCACAGTAATTGCTACCTAACAATGTAGGTGCAAAATGACTATCCAATGTAAATTGATTAGTCGCAATTTTGCAAAAGACACCTTCTCTCGTGATTGGAAAGTAAAATAACATCGGATCATTCAATGAAATGCCCAAAAAAACATGCAAGTTGTTCGGGAAAGCAGAATTATCCGAGGCTGAGTATCATGACGCGCAATTCTTTTTCGCCGGAATTTAATTATATGGAATTCGGGATAAATCTTGAGGAGCACACTGTGCTAAAAATCAGGAAAAGTATTTTCGGAGTGATATTGCTTTTCTCTACTATTGCTGCGCCGGCCTTTGGTCAGTTGCGGGGGCTGGAACTTGCCGACCTTAAGTCCAAAGCAAGAAGCGAGGGCTGGACATTCACTGTGGGGGAGAACTCGGCAACAAGCAGAAGCCTGTCTGTGCTGTGTGGACTAAAAGAGCAAAAGGGTTGGCTATCGAAGAACGTCTTTGATTTGAGCGAGCAGAAAGTCAGCCTGCCTTCGACTTTTGATTGGAGATCTCTAAACGGATGTACTCCGATTAGGGACCAGGGAGACTGCGGGAGTTGTTGGGCGTTCGGCACCGTCGGCCCTCTCGAATGCGCGATAAAGATAAAGGAAGACATTGACGTGGATCTTTCCGAGCAATGGCTTCTTTCCTGTAACAACGAAGGGTGGAACTGCATTGATGGCGGATGGTGGGCGCATGATTATCTTCAATGGAAGACAGATTCCTGCGGTGGGACTGGAGCGGTGCTGGAGTCGGCCTCTCCCTATATGGCAAGCGATGATCCCTGTCAGTGCCCCTACCAACATCCATACAAAATTGACTCGTGGGCATTTATCGGAAGCCCCGATGGTGTGCCTTCAGTGAATTCCATTAAGCAGGCTATTATGGATTATGGTCCGGTGTCGGTGGCCGTTTATGCGAGTAATGCATTCCAAGCATATACCGGAGGAGTTTTCAACGCGTGTCAGAACTATCAGACTAATCATGCGGTGGTGCTGGTGGGGTGGGATGATAATCAGGGCGCTAACGGGGTTTGGTTCTTGAGGAACTCATGGGGAGAGGGCTGGGGAGAAGACGGCTATATGCGCATCGAGTATGGGTGCTCGAGAGTAGGGTATAGCGCCTGCTATGTCAATTACAACCCATCACCGACTGCAACGGCGACAGTCGCTGTCTTCGCCGTTATCTCGGACTATGGGGAGTCGACATCACCGTATGAAGGCGAAGTGGCAACCCAAGTCGTGAGCTGGAATCCTGACTTCATCGTCACCGCCGGTGACAATAATACCCCGGACGGCGAGGAGGGAACCATAGATGCGAATGTCGGTCAGTACTACCACAGTTACATATACCCTTACACAGGCGCATACGGCGCCGGGGCGACCATGAACCTTTTCTTCCCGGCCCTCGGTAACCACGACTGGCACACCAACCCTCCCCAGCCTTATCTCGACTATTTCACCCTTCCCGGCAATGAGCGCTACTACGATGTAGTCAAGGGCCCCGTTCATATTTTCATACTCGACAGCGATCCCCTTGAGCCTGATGGTGAGACCAGCACATCCACGCAGGCCGTGTGGCTCCAGAATCAGCTTGCAGCGTCGAGCGAGCCGTGGAAACTGGTAGTGTGTCATCATCCGCCCTACTCGTCAGGCACGATACACGGGTCAACTACCTACATGCAGTGGCCGTTCCAGGAGTGGGGTGCGACGGCGGTTATCTCCGGTCACGATCACGGCTACGAACGCATTATCATGAACGGCTTCCCCTATTTCGTAGATGGTCTTGGAGGCCAGGATAAGAGTAACCCCTCATATTCATTCACGGATCCTCCTGTCGCCGGTAGCGAGGTCCGGTATAACTCCGACTATGGCGCGATGAAGGTGGAGGCGGACGACAGCTCGATCAAGTTCCAGTTTATAAGTCAGGGAGGAACTGTTGTGGACACCTACATCTTGACGGCATCCCCGACCGCGACGCCGACCGAGACCCCGACCATTACACCGACCCCTACGGGAACGATATCTATAGTTGTGGAATCTCCTATACCGGGACCTGCTTCGACGGAAACAGCGACTCCGACACCGCAGGCTGAGATTATTCTCAATGGCTCGTCTTTTAATCCCGGAGATGCTCTTGAAGCGAGATTCGTGCTGCATAAAACAATTAATAGAGCTTTTACCGCATTTGCGGTGGTGATCCTTCCGGACGGGACAATGCTTAATGTGACGACATTGAATCCGAAGCCTGAGCCGGTAGTGGAAAACATGCCCGGCCTTACAGCGCCTTTTGCATTTCCTCTCCTGGCGGCGGTTGTTCCGGCCGGTGTGCTGTCGGGCGGATATGAAATTGTGGTTGCTCTCTTCGATCCGCAGGGGCCGATAAGCAGGAGAGAAGACGCATTTCTGGACGTCAGCGCACGTTTCAGTGTGGGGAGCAAGAGCGAATATTCATCTGCACAGATATCCGAGGAGTGAGAAATGTTCCCGAGGGCGATAATTATTTCGCTGCTGTGTGTTGTTGCCGCCTCCTTCACGCTCGTGCAGGAGTCGGCCGCACAGACGTCCACGCCCACGGAGACGCCGACTGCAACGGCGACAGTAACTCTCACGCCGACAGAAACGCCGACTGCGACACCCACCGCGACACTTACCCCGACACGGACACCAACCAGAACGCCGACACTAACTCCAACCGAAACGCCGACTGCGACGGCGACGGCGACGCTTACACCGACCGTGACGCCGAACCCGGCTGGAACCATTGCGATATATTGTATTGATGTCGGGAACGCGGACGCCACTCTTATGCTGTTCCCTGATGCGGCACACACTGTCATGCTGGTTGACGCGGGTTCAGCGGGGGGCGTGGGTTCGGTGACAGATTTATTGAATCGACTTCAAATCGCGCATATCGATATACTTCTGGTTACGCATTATGATGATGACCATTGTTCCGGAATTCCTACTATTGTGCAGGACGGAATTGCCGATGGCAACTCAAAAGCATTCGACAGGGGAGACGTAGCAGCGCCGGATACAAACCCATATCACAATTATGTGAGCGCTGTGACGGGAGCGAATATTCGCCAGTCGGCGGTTACCCCGGGGCAGGAAATTTTCAGCGGCGGAGGCGTCACGGTGACATGCGTCGCTGTGAATGGCAATATAGTCGGAGGAACTTCCGTGAGTCCCGGCACGGAAGAGAATGCGCGCTCCATTGTTTTGATGGTGCGTTACGGAGGTTTCGATTATATCACGGGTGGAGATCTTACCGGCTCGGGGTCATATCCGAATGTCGAGGATCCGCTCGGGGATGCGCTTTACAACTACAATTACAATGTTGACATATACCGTGTGCACCACCACGGGAGCCAGTACAGCTCAAACGCCCATTTCTTACAGAAGATAATGCCGGAGTACGCGATCATTTCGGACGGCAATGGGAATAGCTATCGCCATCCCACCCAGGAGACGCTAGACAGGCTCAATAATTCGAGCGTCCACGTAAACAGGATATTCCAGACGGAGACAGGCGCGGGTGGGACCGCATCGAACGTTACTGTCGCTAACGGCCAGGTTGTAGTCACCACCAATGGATACACGTACAATATCAACAATGAAGGTCCGAGCAGCAATACATTCAGCTTCGGCCCGATCGATGTGGATGATGTTGTTATCACCGCAACGCCGACAGAGACACCGACAGAGACACCGACAGCGACGGCGACAGCTACACTTACGCCAACAGAAACACCAACTGCGACCCCAACAGTAACGCTGACGCCCACCTCAACGCCAACATTGACACCAACCGGGACACCGACGCTGACGCCCACCCTGACGCCCACAACGACGCCTACACCGACGCGGACACCCACCGTGACACCCACCACGACGCCCACAACGACGCCTACACCGACGCGGACACCCACTGTGACGCCCACAACGACGCCCACCCTGACGCCCACAACGACGTCTACCCCGACGAGGACACCCACTCTGACGCCCACCCAGACGCCTACCCTGACGCCCACAACGACACCTACCCCGACGCGGACACCCACTTTGACGCCGACATCGACGCCTACAACAACGCCCACAACGACGCTGACACCTACGATGACGCCGACACTGACACCAACCAGAACCCCGACGCTGACACCGACCGAGACGCCGACGCCAACCCGGACACCGACGTTGACGCCCACATTGACGCCGACACTGACCCCGACTGAGACGCCGACGGCGACGCCGACAGTAACGCTTACGCCAACTGAGACACCGACGACAACGCCGACATTGACACCGACGCTGACGCCCACATTGACGCCGACACAGACCCCGACTGAAACGCCGACGGCGACGCCGACAGTGACGCTTACACCAACTGAGACACCGACGACAACGCCGACATTGACACCGACGTTAACGCCCACATTGACGCCGACACAGACCCCGACTGAGACCCCGACAGCGACGCCGACAGTAACGCTTACACCAACTGAGACACCGACGACAACGCCGACATTGACACCGACGTTGACGCCCACATTGACGCCGACACA
>JAPLCW010000088.1 GCA_026392015.1 Candidatus Auribacterota bacterium
ACACCAACAGAGACTCCGACAGCAACACCGACTGTGACATTGACACCCACGGCGACCGCCACAGAAACGCCGACGAGCACTCCGACAGTGACCCTAACGCCTACAGGCACGCCAACTCAGACACCAACAGTGACGCGCACAGCAACTGAAACTCCGACTCAGACACCGACAGGGACGTATACTGAGACACCAACGTTAACGCCTACGCAAACGGTGGAACCGACAGAGACGTCGACTGAGACACCAACGCAGACGCCTACAGAGACTCCGACATTAACGCCAACGCCCACTGAGACGCCGACGCAAACAGCTACAGAGAAGCCGACTGAGACGCCGACACAGACGGCAGTGCCGACAGACACAGCGACAGAGACACCTACACAGACGCCGATGCTGACAGACACACCGACAGAGACCGCGACACAGACACCGGTGCCGACAGAAACACCGACTCAGACACCAACAGAGACGCCTACTCAAACTCCGACAAGTACCCCGGGAGGATCGTATACCACGAAGTGGATTGCAAAGAATATGACTGTAAGTGGTGCGTCTGGAAACAAGAAATTCTCGTTCGATATTTACACCGCGTTCACCGGATCTCAGGTTGATTACAAGATATGCGGGCATAGCTTGAGAATACTCTATAATCGCAATGCATTGCAGAACCCAAGCGTTCCTCAAGATCTATCGGCGTTTTACAGGGAAGCATCTCCTGAAAACACTTCTCAGTGGGATACTCTGGGCTACTTCCATGTGGATATAGGCGGGTCGACCGAGTTTAGTGTCGCCGTTGTTAATTTGGATCAAACTTTCGTGGAGGAGGATTATGTTGATCAAGGGTATACAAGTTTTCTTAACCCGCTACTTTCAACTGATGGCGAACAGCTTCTTTGTCGGATACAGTTCGATGTTATAAATGACGATACATTTATCATAGCGGATGCCGATCTGGCGTGGGATGCACATGGGAAAGGCTATGGCCATTTCGACTCTGCGGTTGTAAGGAAGAAGACTAACGAAGATTGCGAGAGCATTTCAAGTAATGCAAGCTTTGAGATTGAAACACCCAGTCCTACCCCCACACCGACGCAGACGCCGACTGGAACGCCAACCCTGACTCCGACAGAGACGCCGACAGTAACGTCTACACCGACACTGACACCTACACAGACGCCGACATTAACGCATACGCCGACGCAGACGCCGACTGAAACGCCAACCCTAACTCCGACAGAGACGCCGACATTAACGTCTACACCGACATTGACACCCACGCAGACACCGACTCAAACGCCGACTGAAACGCCAACCTTGACGCCGACATTGACACCTACGCAGACACCTACGCAGACACCGACTCAGACGCCGACTGAAACGCCAACCCTGACTCCGACAGAGACGCCGACATTAACACTTACACCGACATTGACACCTACGCAGACACCGACTCAGACGCCGACTCAGACGCCGACTGAAACGCCAACCTTGACGCCGACAGTAACGCCTACACCGACACTGACACCTACGCAACCACCGACTCAGACGCCGACTGGAACGCCAACCTTGACGCCGACAGAGACGCCAACAGTAACGCCTACACTGACACCGACATTAACGCCTACGCAGACACTGACACCGACTCAGACACTGACAGAGACACCGACAGTAACGCCTACCCCGACAGAGACGCCAACGATAACGCCTTCGGAAACTCCGACGTTTACTCCGACCGTTACCGTTACGCCAACTCCAAGTTTGAAACTGCAAGCAAAAATATTCCTGGAAGGCCCGTACGGAAGCGGATCTATGAATAATAGATTGCAGACGCTGGATGTACTGCCTACAACCTCTCCATATGGAGATGGCAGGGTGATAAATCCGCTGCCGGGCAATGTGGTTGATTGGGTATATATTGAGCTCAGACAAACGCCTGATGGAGAGATAGTGGTTGGCCGTTCTGCGTTAGTAGCGACTGACGGAAAAATAGTTGACGATGATGGGAGCCCTATTGTCAACATTGTCTATCCGACAAGCGGTTATTACTACGTGCTTGTAAAGCATCGCAATCATTTGAGCATTATGAGCCATGATGCAATCAGCCTCAGCATGGAAAGCCCGTCATCGTACGATTTCACCATTGCCCAGATGCAATGTTATGGAGAAGACCCAATGAACAATCTGGGAAGCGGAAAATACGGGCTGGTAGGGGGAGATGCAGCAGCGGTATTCGGCATAGTGGACACCGAAGACTGGACAGCCATGTGGAATGATCGGAATAAGACGGGATACCTACGGACCGACGTTAACCTTGATGCCATAGTGGATGCCGATGACCGGGCTCTTGGGTGGAACAATCGTATCAGATGGTCACAGGTGCCGGGCAACAGCATACTCCTGAAAGTTGAGCAGTTGGCGGCAAAGGCGAGCGAGGACAGAGTCTCCAGCGCATGGGCTATAAGGCATCAGGTGATGAGCGGGCCCGCGGATGCGTGGAGGTTCTCGTTCGACATTTTTGTTAGCTTCAGTGGAGTGGCGGAGGATTTCAAGTTGAGTGGACACAGTTTGCGGATATCGTACAATGGTGCCAAATTGACGAATCCGCGTGTCCCGATGGGCATTTCGGCCTTCTACAAGGAAATATCGCCTGGGCATATCGAACAATGGGACACAATGGGATACTTCCACGTAACGGAGACTTCCGCCGATGATGCAAGCATTATTTCAATAGATTTGGACATGACGCTGCTGGAGGGAGAATATGCCGCCCAGGGGTACACGAGTTCTCTGTTGCCCCTGCGCTCAGAGGATAGTGAACAGTTGTTGTGCCGCGTGGAGTTTGATATCCGGAATTCCGGGGCGTTCACAGCGGCTGATGGGGGAGTGGCATGGGATGATGCGGCTAATGGTGATGGGCACTTCAGATCATCCGTGGCTAGGAAGAAAGCTGACGAAGATGCCGAAAGTATTACAGGGGGGGCGACCTTTGTGATGGAAGCCGGAGATGTGACACCCACACCGACGGAAACGCCGATTGTTACATCCACCCCCAGCCCTACAGGCGGATCCACGCCTGTTATTCCTACGGCCACGCCGACGCCTGAGGTCACGATCGAGATAACGCCGTCGCTGGTGGTAACTCCCACACCCCAACCGTCCCTGGATGTCGCGGTTGACGTGTTGAAAGCGGGTGTGGACTTTGTGATGAGCGTGAGACTGAATGAAAACATCAAGCGGGCTTTTGACTTCTACCTTTTCGCCGCCTGCGGCGGAAAGTACTATACGATATCGATGAACGGGAATGTTTTGCCTGGTATCCAGGCGTTGTTCAGAAATGTTCCCGGATATGCCGCGCCGGTTTTTGCGCCGATACGATCGCAGGGCGTTGTGCCCGGAGAGATGGCGGGCATGACGGTATCGTTGTACGCGGTTGTGGTGGAAGAGGGGAGGATTCCGCCGATATCGAGCGTCAGCGAACTGGGTCCCAGAAGCGGGCATGTGGTTATGTTTGATCGCGAGGACGCAGTTATTAATTGATTCCGGAGCATTGCTGGTAGGTTCATTTTGCGGAGTTCCCATGAGTATGCCCCTGGCGCCTCCGCAAGTGAATGGAAACGGTGATGTGTTGTTATGTGTTGAGATAACAGGATTCCGGTTTGAGACAATATTATGAAACATCTCTACGCGGCGCCTGCATTGTTGTTTGTGCTGTTCTATTGTGCGGCTTTTGCCCAAACACCGACAAGCACGCCGCCGCCACATACGACGTTGTGAAAGATGGAGAATATGATTAGCGGGGCATCTCTGAAACATGGCAGTAACCAAAAGTTTGCTCAGGGGTCTTTATTCTTGCACATCCCGGCTTGCGGGGGCGGTGGAAACCAACCATTCCCATCTCCCTATTTTTAGAGGGATTGTGCCGAGGGAAGGATAAAGATGGGTATATCCGAAATCCCCATCTGGCTCTCTTGTATCAAAGAGAGGGAGGGATAGCTGATTTATTAGAAGCTGGTATTTTATGAATAGATCAAGTCACTAATGAGCCCGTTATAACGATGATGGAGAATTCGGTCATTGCGAGGGAAGCGAAGCAATCTCTTGTTGCGCAGAGAGTTGAGACTGCTTTGTCGCTGAATTTATCCGGAGCCTGTCGAAATGCATTGCGCAACGACATATCTACACAATTATGTACTGATTAACACACGGAGGTTATAGATGAAAGCTAAAAGAGGCGCAACATTTATAGGAGTTGTGCTCTCTACTTGCGCTTTTATCTTAAACGCCGGTGGAGAGCTTCAGGCAAATGCGGCATGGCCGATGTATGGTCATGATGTTAGGCATACGGGGCAGAGCGAATATGCGTCGACCCTGTCTCCAGGGCTGAGCTGGAGCTATAAGCTCAGAACGGCAACAGGCAACAATTCGCCTCCGGCCATAGATTCTGATGGAAAGATATATATTGGAACCGCCAGCGCCGGTAATAACTTGTTGTGTATGAATTTGGATTGCTCGCTGTCATGGAGTTATGGTACCGGTTCTGATCTTCAGTATTCATGCCCGGCCATAGGTGCTGAAGGGGAGATTTATTTTACTGCGAGTAACTTTAACTTGTACGCCCTGAACTCTAATGGCACATTGTCGTGGACATATAAGGTCAATACGTCAATTTCTGGTAGTTCCTCGCCCGCTATAGGCTCTGACGGGGAGATTTACCTTGGCAGGCAGACCAGCCTTGGATGCTGGGAGTCAAGCGGTTCATTGAAGTGGAGTTATAACATTGGGGTTGCGCTTAATAGTTCTCCTGCGATAGGATCTGATGAGAGTGTTTATTGTGGTGGTGGTTCTAATAAACTATACTGCATAACCTCAGCATGTGAATTGTCCTGGACCTATGCAACAGGCGCGGCTATCTATAGCAGTCCTAGTATAGACGCTGGCGGTAGGATTTACATTGGTTCCAGAGATAACAACTTATCTGCTTTGAACTCGAGTGGTTCATTAGCTTGGTCTTTTAAAACTGGAGATGACGTGGATCTGAGCGCTGGATCCATAAGTTCTAACGGTAATATTTATGTTGGTTCCCTTGATAATAACATGTACAGCCTTAACTCGACTGGTTCATTATCCTGGAGCTATAAGACGGCGGGTGATGTCAGCGACAATTCGGCTGCGATAGATTCCGGTGGGAAGATTTATGTTGGTTCCAAGGATAATAACTTATACATCATGAACCAGAATGGATCGTTATCCTGGAGTTATAAAACTTCGGACAATAGCAGTTATTTAAGCAGGTCTGCCATAGGCTCAGATGGGACTGTTTATGTTGGTGGAGCGGCAGTATTATACGCGTTATACGCAGAAAATACGCCGACGCCTACGGAAACCCCGACCCAGACTCCGACGGAAACACCCACGGTTACGCCGACGCCGACTGATACTGTATTTACAACCCCGACGGAGACTCCTACGGAAACACCGACTGGTATTCCAACGGAAACGCCCACAAGCACGCCGACGCCAACAGAAACTCCGACCGAGATCCCGACGGAAACGCCTACTGTCACCCCGACGTCCACAGCGCCGGATTTGTCTTATGGCTGGATCGATGTTTCTTCCATACCCACCTCGAACTCCGGGATATACGTGGATTATTTCAGCTTGGACAGGTCAACGGATGCGACGGTGGGGCCTGTATTAAGTGGGACGCATCAAGTATGGATCGATCCGCCGCCCGGGACACCAGCCCCTGCGCCCAAGGATGTGAAAGTTGTTGGGGAGGAGACGTCCGTGGTGAGCTTCGACCTTGGTCTTGGGACCGGAGCGCTGGACGTTGAGTCCTCGCCGCAAACGGGGGGGACTATCTATCTGGATTACATGAATACGAGCGAGACGATCCCTCATACATTTGACCGGGTATCGGTTGGCACACACTATGTGACGGTGCGGAAAGACAAGTGTATGAAATCGGGCATATACCCTGTGAGCATTGCGGAGGGCGTAGAGTCGACGGCGGTGGTCGATCTGGAGCTTGTGGAGGCGACGGCATCGGGGAGCATCGAGGTGAGCTCCGTTCCTTCCGGTGCGGATATATATCTTGATTATGTGGACACGATGGAAGTGACGGACACGACGATCTCCGCAGAGATACAGTACGGGACACACGCGGTGGTGGTGAGGAAAGACGGGTATCTGGCTCCGCCGCCGCAGTATGTGCAATTAAGCGAGGAATCGCCTTCGGCCTCGGTGGAGTTCGTTCTAGTGCCCGAGCCGGCAACTCCTACGGAGACGCCGACTTTAATTCCTACCCCCACGTGTACCATGTGTCCATCAGGAACACCATGTCCTCAAGGCGAAGTGGAAATCTGCGATCCCTGTCACTGTTGCACATGTGCAACTTACACGCCGACTGAGACGCCGACGATAACGCCAACTGCGACTGCGTCAGGCGCTATGTTCGCCGTTATATCGGATTATGGACAGTCGACATTACCTTATGAGAGCCAGGTGGCAAATCTCATCAAGAGCTGGAATCCGGACTTCATCGTCACCGCGGGTGACAATAACACACCGTCCGGCGCGGCAAGCACAATAGACGCAAATGTCGGCCAGTACTACCATAGTTATATCTATCCCTACACAGGCACATACGGCGCAGGCGCGGCCACAAACCTTTTCTTCCCGGCTCTCGGTAACCACGACTGGAAGACCGATCCTCCGCAGCCGTACCTCGACTATTTCACCCTCTCCGGCAATGAGCGCTACTATGATTGTAGCTGGGGCCCGACTCATATTTTCATACTTGACAGCGATCCCCATGAACCTGATGGAGAAACCAGCACATCCACACAGGCCGTATGGCTTCAGAGTCGGCTCGCTGCTTCGAGTGAGCCATGGAAGCTGGTGGTTTGCCACCATCCGCCATACTCGTCGGGCACGATACATGGGTCAACCGCCTACATGCAGTGGCCGTTCCAGGAATGGGGAGCGACGGCGGTTATATCCGGTCACGACCACGGCTACGAGCGCATTATCCGGAACGACTTCCCCTACTTCGTGGATGGTCTCGGGGGGCAAGATAAGAACATCCCGCCGTATTCATTTACAGATCCTCCCGTTGCCGGCAGCGAGGTAAGGTATAACTCCGACTACGGCGCGATGAAAGTGGAAGCCAACGGCAGCTCGATCACCTTCCAGTTCATCAGCCAGGGAGGTATCGTTGTGGATACCTACACGTTGTCAACAACCCCGACAGCGACGCCGACGCCGGTGCCTACAGACACGCCGACCGAGACACAAACTCCCACACCCACAGAGACGCCGACCGCAGCGAGAGTGAGCGGGAGAATTTACTATTCGGGGTCTTATAGCGAAACACATGAAGTAAGAATCCGATTATATTCCATGCCGTTCCCAGGATATGTTCAAAATATCGACTTCGTTGCTTCAAAAGAAGAACTGAATGCCGGGGTACCATACACGACATGGGCACTTAGAAATGAAGGTTATGAGATAAAAGCGTGGTGGGATATAAATGATAGTGGATTACCTTCTGAGGGGCCTGACACGGATTCATGCGACGCTTCTAGTGGTCTTGGTTTTATTTATATAAATGGCACTGACATTAGCGGAGTAAATATCTACATGTTCGATCGTTGTACTCCATTCCCGACGCCGACACAGATGCCGACAGAGACACCAACGGCGATGCCTACAGCTACTGAGACGCCGACACAGACGTCGACCGAGACACCGACCCAGACGCCAACGATGATGCCTACACCTACTGAGACGCCGACGCCGGACAGGTCCTATGGCTGGATTGACGTTTCTTCCACCCCCATTTCGAACTCAGAGATATACCTGGATTATTTCAGTTCGAGCAAGTCAACGGATGCGATAGTGGGGCCTGTATCAAGTGGGACGCATCAGGTATGGTTAAATCCACCGTCGGGGACTCCCGCCCCTGCGCCCAGGGATGTTCAGGTTATCGGGGCGGAGACGGCTGAAGTGAGCTTTGATCTTGGTCTTGGGACCGGAGCGCTACGGGTTGAATCATTACCCGAAAGTGCGGGGACTATCTATATTGATTATGGGGATACGGGTGAGACGACCCCTCATACATTTGACGAGATATTGGTTGGGACGCATTATGTGATGGTGCGGAAGGACGGGTGTGTGAAATCGGGGATATCCCCTGTGGAGATAGAGGAGGGCGTTAGGTCGACGGCGGTGGTCGGGCTGGAGCTTGTGATGGCGACGGCATCGGGGAGCATCGAGGTGAGCTCCGTTCCTTCCGGTGCGGATATATATCTTGATTATGTGAACAAGATAGGAGTGACGGATGCGACGGTATCATCCGAGATAGGGTACGGGACGCATGTGGTGATGGTGAAGAAAAGCGGGTATCTGCTGCCGCCGCCGCAGTATGTGCGGCTAAGAGAGGAATCGCCTTCGGCCTCGGTGGAGTTCGTTTTAGTGCCCGAGCCAGCCACGCCTACGGAAACGCCAACCGAAACGCCCACCATGTTTCCCACGTCGACGGATACGCCGGAGCCTACGGCCACACCGACGCACACCGTGCCAGGGCCGACGGAGACGCCAACCCGGACGCCTACCATGCCCGGGCCGACGGAGACGCCCACGGCTGAGATGTCTCCTACGCCGACACCTTCGCCGATACCAACTCCCACGGCCACGCCTTCGCCGCCGTACACGACGACATGGCGGATAAAGAACATGGCGATAACCGGAGAGACTCCGAACAAGATATTTTCATTCGATATCTATTTACGATTCACGGGGGGGCAGGGAGATTTCAAGCTGTGTGCGCATAGTCTGCGCATCGTGTTCAATGGCGATGAGCTGGAGAAGCCTGGAGTGCCTATCGGCCTGTCTGCATTTTACAAGAGGATAATGCATGCATACACAGATCAGTGGGACACATTGGGTTACTTCTACCTAATGCAAATAAATGAAGAATTTGGCGATATTCTAGGTATTGACTTAAGCATGGCGCTTATGGACGGAATGTATTCGGATCAAGGCTACACAAGCTCTCTGCTGCCGCTTATGTCAGGGCATGGGGAACAGCTGCTGTGCCGCATCGAGTTTGAGATAACGCATGACGATACGTTTACGATCCCCGATGCGGGGCTGGAATGGGATAATGCCTCGAAGGGCGATTATCATTTCGATTCCGCCGTTGTCAGAAAGAAACTGGATGAAAATTGTGAATCAATTTCAGATAACGCTACGTACGAGATAGAAACGGTGACGCCCACGCCGACGCCCACCTCGCCCGGCCCTACGGAGACGCCGACTGAGACGCCAACGTCGACACCGACGTTGCCAGGGCCTACGGCAACGCCTACAGCGACATCGACGCTGCCGCCAGGGCCTACGAAGACGCCGACGGTCACGCCGACGTTGCCGCACCCCACGAGAACCCCTGCGATAACGCCGACGCCTACTGAAGCGCCGACTCAGGAGATCACTCCTGTGATGATTGAAACTCCCAATCCCACAGCGACGCCAGTGCGCAACTATATAAATCTCGGTATAATCCATGAGGAGGTAAGTCTGGGTGGGACTTTGAATTTATGGTATCTGTGTGACTTCATCGAGTGGCCGTACCAATGGGTTCCCGTGGACATATATCTCGCGGTGATAAGGGATCCGAAAGTTATCGACGAGCCATCGAGCGTGGAAGATGCGCTAGCTGGCGGGATGGTTTATATATTTGGGAAAGATATGAAGAATAGCTATATTTATGAGGGGAAAGTGGGAAACCCTACCTACCACGACGCGATGTTCAAACCCGGGCAGCCAATAGGATATGTTAATATGAAGCTGTCTGCCAGCGAGATGTACAAAGGCAATTACGTATTCGTTACGGCCTTCATCAGGCGTGACACGGGAGAGTTTGTCCGCACCGACGGCAAGCCCGTGGAAACCTCCAACCTATTCAGAGTGAAATAGACTGGCCGGGTCCGTTTATCCACTGATTGGGAATTTATGTTCAGTTGATGACAAAACCACGCATCTTATCTGGAAACAATTTATAATATATTGTAGTACAAGTAGTTATGGCATGGGTTGCTCCTGGAGGCTGAAGAAAATGCACGGCAATTCGGCACAGGTGCTCGAAAATTGTGCAGTTGTACACGAAGGAGAGGAAGCGAGCCTCGACAGGGATTCTTATGAGCCCAGAGATCGGCAGAGTATCCACCCTCCTCCGAGGCCGGCAGTGGGCAGGGGAGTGCGCATAGGGGTGAGAATTTTACTATCATCATGGAGGTGGATCATGAAAAAGGCGTATTTTCTATGGCCCATGGCCGCATTATTTCTTTTCTGCGCAGGTTCAGCGCGCGGTCTTATTGATATCAATTCGGCCTCGCAAAGCGAGCTCGAGGAGCTCCCCGGTATAGGACCGGGGTATGCTAAAAAAATAATAGAAGGGCGGCCATACAGCAATATTAATGAACTTACCCGCATAAAGGGCATAGGCGGCAAGACATTTGATAAATTCAAAGACATGATCAGTGTGGGGAGGGGAGACCAGAAAAAGGCTCAAAAAGAAACGCGTAAGATTACCGTTTATTCCGTCGAGCAATATAAATCGATCAAGTGCCCCATCTGCAATAACGAGTACCAGACATCGAGCGAGCTTGTAACAGGATGGTGCCCTTATTGCGGCATGAAATGGCGTGCCAGGAAAGCAGCCGACACCACCGGCTCCTCTCTCTCTATCCCCGAAGCGGCGGATGCCATATCCTTTCAAGAAGCGGGCAAATACGTTGATCAGACCAAGACGGTCAAAGGAATAATTACCGACGCCCAGGTATCCCCGGGCAGCGGAAACCTCTATTTGAACTTCCATAATAACTATCGCATGTACCTGTCCGTCAAGATCCCCGCCGATGCAATCGACAAATTCCGTAGTGATGCGAATTCTTATTACATAGGGAAAAAAGTCGCCGCCACAGGGATGATCGTCAAGGAGGAGGAAGGCAAATATCTCCGACAGATTGTGACTGATCCGGACAATTTGAAAGTGGAAGAGTAGAGGTTTCATGGTCGGACTTTGCCAAACCTCTATCTTTCGGAGCAAACATAAATTCAGGGTCAGACCCTGAATATTGACGAGCATGAACATAAAATAAACAAGGCATTGCGCGCATGTAGTTGATTTGTTTTAAAAGTGTTTGCTCCATTTTGGGACGGGCACTTCTTTTTTGTTGTAATGAAGTGCATAAAATAAGATGGCGGAATAGTACCGAGCATCATCGCGAAAAGTCCATCTCCGCACCTACGCCTGTCAGATGAATGCAACAAAGATAACTGACTATGAAGGCAAGTTGGGAAGATTAAGGTTATATTCCACCATGTAAGCCGTGAGCATTTGGGGCGCTACTGCGACGAGTTTTCTTTCCGCTGGAATTATCGTAAAGTTACGGATGGAGAGAGAACGGTTGCAGCGATTAGAGGTTCGGGAGGCAAAAGATTGGCGTCCTCGGAAGATAGAAATTATGCAAAGGCCAGCATGAGTATGGCGAAATATATTTGTCTCCGGTTTTTTATTGTACCTATGGATGATCACCTATTTACACAAACAGTTCATGACGATCAGAAGTTAATTTGGTTTAAGGAAGAATTCCTTGAAAACCGTGATCATAAATTGGCTTCTCAGGAGTACGCTGTTAGGATAACTGAAAAAGAAGATAATGTTTTCTGGGGAAAACTATCTAGAAAACATTATCATGCAATGCATCCTAAAACTACCGATGATATTAAAGATATTGTAACTGAGGACTGGCCTTATCTTGAATTCCTTTGCGATTGTTCCCCCGGGAAGCAACTCATCGTGATCGAATACAATTCAACGGTTATATACAAGATATCGGCCATGAGAACAATTCTCGATAGTCTTGTTAGCCGCGCCATGTTCCATCACGGATACTCCGTTCGATTTGAGCCAATAATTGACGACACGACTTTCTGGAGTATTGTTGAAGGATCAGATGGTATTTATTCTTTAACATTCTTGCTCAACTCACCCAACCTTTTTGGTGCTGAGAGCGAGGCAGATAAAGCATTAGAGCATCTCCGTGGTATTTTCAATAACACTCGCGTGAAGGTCACTTTTGATAACGAAAGTGGACGACTTAAGGTGCCGAGGAAGGATATTGAAACATACCGGGAATACGCGGACAAAGGCGGTGGTGAATGGACGATAACCACTCGGACCAAGGGAAAGAAGCGAAGAAAAAAGAAACACTCAAGTACTCAGCGAGCACTTAAAATCTCAGCAGAAAAAATGAATGATCAGACGCTAGCCACGCGACTCAAGGCTGTCTATATGAATTTCCTGAGCAAGCTGAAATAAAAAAACAACATTATATTGATATTATCGCGTGTCTCTTGGTCAGCTACGCTGTCGCCTGCTTCACACACTCAGACGTTCTTCTGCCTTTTGCAGGAGCACTAACAGGTATCATTCTCGCTACGGTTGGTATTATTATGGGGAATGTTGGATCAATATATAACGCAGTCGCCGGACGACACACGCCCGAGACCTCCGTCTTCGTAAATAAGGCTTTGGGTCGACTTGATGCCATGGTCAAAGAACTAAAAGAAGACTGCTTACTCGTCGTCACAGGATTCGGGGTTCTCCTTGCCCGCTACTTTATTGCCAGAATGGATATCCCCGGAATCTCATCCCCAGCATGTGAATGCTTTGGCAAAATAAGGATTTTAGCGTCCGTATCCATTTCCCGCCGTTTCTGAGATCGTGACTCCAAGAGCTGAACCAATTACACTACATGGGTGAGGGGTACGTTCCCCCGGCTGGCGGAGGGAGCCCGTAGGGCGACCGTAGCCAGCCGGGGGAACGTGCGGCCGCCACGAGGGGGACGATACCATGAGTGATCTCGAGCACAAGACAAAGGATGAGGGCAAGGTGAAGGGGACAGGGACACGACGATACCTGTCGGCGGAGAAGAAATACCAGTTGTTCCTGGAAGCCGAGAAAGGCGAGCAGCAGCTCGGTGAGTTGCTGCGGCGGGAGGGGCTGTATTCCTCGGACCTTGCCCGTATCCGTGAACACGTCAAGGAGGGTGCGCTGGAGCGGTTGAAGGCCAGGCCAGGCCCGAAACCGAAGACCGTGGCGCTGGAGGAGTACACGGCGCTCAAGCAGGAGCTGGAGGCCAAGGAGCGGGCGATGGCGGATCTGAGCGTCGAACTGGCGATCATGCGAAAAAAAACGAATGGGGGTTCGTGGGCGAGATAACCGGCGAATGGCTCGCGACGGAGACGAAGATGGAAATGCTGGGTCTGATCG
>JAPLCW010000103.1 GCA_026392015.1 Candidatus Auribacterota bacterium
TATCGTTTTTTATGCATAACATGCCCTCCTTAGCTTGGAATACAAGTTAAGGCTTAGAGCCTATTATGCAACTAGCGTCAAAGTCAATACTTAGAAAACACTATGTCTAAGATCAGCACCCAATTTTGTATACGCTGTGCATTTTTGGAGGGCTTTCTCGGATCGATCGCGGATGGAAGCCGCTCCCACAGTGTGTGTCCGTGGTTATAATAAAAATCTGTATGCCCGGACTAGGCAAGCAGACCCCGGTATAACTGAGGCATTGCGAGTTGTAGCGGATCAATGGATTCCATTCCGCGGAGCAGTATATTCCTCAGCAGGTGAGAAGTTTCTTGCCGCGTCAGCTGAACTTGCGGAGCGCAATGTCGGCGAGAAGGAGGAGAAAGAGGAACGGGAAGAGCCACAGGCTCAGGCTGCGGGCCGTGTGAACCTTTTCGGGGGGAAAGGTGAGATCATCTGCCGGGGGGTTGAGAAGGCCTGCCGTCTCGCGCGCGATCGCCGTGAGGAGTTCCTTGTTGGTACCGGTGACGGATTTCTCAGGGGAAGACGCGGAGGAGGATATCCTCCGAATGAGGGCCACCTCCTTGCGGCTCACGACCTTCCCTCCCTCCGCCTTTTCGACTGTGACGGTGTCCATGTCGGGGGAGAGGGTTCCTGCTTCTCCGGCGTATGTCTCGGGAGCGACCTGATGTAAATGCACGGTGCGCCCCTTCTCTCCGGACGCGGCGCCGAGAATAATCCGGAACGAGCACGCATCGCTCACCGTCCCGAAGGTCTGGAGTTCGAGGACGTGCCTCCCGCTCTCCTCTTTCGCGCGCACGAGATAGTAGTCCGAGGGTCTCTCGCGCATCGTCCATCGAAGCACCTGGGTCCAGAACTTGCTGAACATTCTCCAGCTCACCATCTCCTTTGACCAGCGCGCCTCGGCGTCGGAGGTAAAGGCGACCGCCTTGCCGAGCCCCACGCGCCAGCTTGCGAGGATCGGGTCACTGAGCTTGCGTACATCGGTGTAGAGCACGACATCCGCGCGGGGCTTGGCGGTGGTGATGACGTATCCGAGGAGCCGGGGAATCTGGTCCTGGCTGATCCCCCGAAGCATCTGGCTTTTCTCTCCCATCCTCGGGATGATCGTGTCTTCGAGAAAGCCGGATTTCTCGAGCGCGTTCCGCGTGTCCTGGAGTACGATGAGCGGCAGCGTGGAGGCGTCCTTCACATAGTAGAAGTTGCCACCCGTGCCGAGTGAAATGGCCCGCAGAAAGTCCTGGTCCGCGTCACCCCCGATACCCACCGTGGATATGCTCACCCCGCTCTGGGCAAACTCACTGATGAGACCCCGGTAGTTATAGGCGCGCACACCGCGTATATCCGCCGTCTGCCCGTCGGTGAGGAGAATGACGTGTTTCGCCTTTCCCTCTACCTCACGCATCTCTCGGAGAGCTTCCGCCATGGGAGTCGAGATGAGCGTGCCGCCTCCCGGGTGAATGAGACGGATGCGATTGATGATAGAGGCTTGGTTGTCGTCCACCGCCCCCAAAGGCACAATGACAAAGGGGCGTGAGTCAAACGGGATGATACCGACCATATCGCTCGCGTGGAGCTGTTTCACCAGCTCCTCCGCTGCACGGCGCGCCGCCGTGATCTTGCCGCCGAAACCGATCCCCATGCTCCCAGACTTGTCGATCAAAAGGATGATGCAAAGGCGGACCGTCTTCTCCTTTTCGAACGGAATACCCTTTCCCATTTTTACCGGCAGCACCTCTTCGATCGGCGTTGCTCCATACCCGCCCGGGCCGAAGCTGTTGGGCCCGCCGAGCATGATGAGACCGCCGCCGTGTTCCCGGACATAGCGCGAGAGCATCGCCATGGCGCTCTTGTCCAATGACGCGCGTGGAAAGTTGGAGAGAACAACGCAATCGTAGGCGAGCAGGTCTTCCATTTTCGCGGGAATGATCTCCGCGCCGCCGACCTTCAGATCGATATCCTTTGTGGAGAGCGCCTCTGAAAGAAAATTTTTGCCCTCGCGCGATCCGCTCAGGCAGAGGGCCTTCGGACGGTCGACGACAAAGACCGGGGCCGAGATCGATGCGGTTCCCGTGACGGGTTCGGTGCTGCCCGGAGCGGATAGAGAAGCCGTGATCCGGTGCGTCCCCGGCGAAACGATGCTGTAGGGGAGCTCAAATGCATTCGTCCCCGGCTGCACGGCGACCGTCCATTCCTTGATCAGCGCCTCCCCGTCGCGCAGGGCGAGCGACAGCTCCTGCGTTTCCCGGCCGCTATTTCCGGCGATCATCCGCACCACAAATTTTTCGGATACGTTTACCTCTTCGGGCAGGTCGAGTTTTGTGAGCTGTGGCTTCCCCTCCACATGCCCGAGGGGAGAGAAGCAGTCGATCCGGATCTGTTCCCGGGCGGCATCGCCGGCCGCGGTACGGGCATCGCCCGAATTCTCGTTCCCATCGCTGAAGATGAGCAGGCGTTTCGGCCCGGACGCGGGAAAGGCGAGCGCGGAAGCCCTGATTGCGGACGCGATATCTGTTGCGTCCGTGGAGATTGAGGGAGTGAACCAGTCGCTGCCCACCTCTCTCGCGATGGGGTTCCGCATCTCGCTCCCATGCGCGAAGAGGATGCACCCCTTCTCCGTCTCCTCTCCGGAAGAATCCAGTATCTTTTTCGCCTGGGCGATCGCCCGCTCTTTTCCCGCGTCACCCAAGCTGTCTGAGATATCCACCGCGGCGATAACAGCGGAGGGGCGCGCGATCTCTCTTTTAAGGCTTAAGCCCGCGAGCGCGAGCAGGAGCAGAGCATACAACGTTGTGCGAAGTACGAGGGCGAGGATGAGCCTGGAAAATGTGAGCCTCCTCTGCGCGAATACGCTTGCCGCCCAGATGAGCGGGATGCCCCATAGATAGCGCAGGTAGAGGGGGCGCATGAATTCGAGTCCATACCCCGCCGCAATATTTTCAATATATCGAATAATATCCATGATTCCCTATTTAGGTTCTCTTCCGTTCTGTGTGGGTAAATAGCCCTTTTCCCTCCCCCTGTGAAGGGGGAGGGTGAGGGTGGGGGTGTTGACTACAGCATAGAGTGTAAAGTTTAATGTATATGGATATTCAACCTTACACTTTACACCTTAAACCTGTAACCGTAGTTATCCCCTCTCCTAACCTCCCCCCTTCACAGGGGGGAGGGAATAGCTAAAGCAATTCCCTCAAACTGGAAGAGAACCCTTTTTATGAGCGGGCGCGATTTATTCGCCCCGTTCTTCCTCCTCTGCAACTCGCTGCGGCCGCGTGAAACTGAACACGATCCATTCCAAGAGCAGGAGGAGTGCTGCGCACCAGAGAAGCATGCTGCTCCAATCGGAAGGAGGGGAAGCGGGGAGGCTCATGGAAACCACCTCCTCTGCCACCACCCTGTCCTCTCCGTGGCGGTCTTCCCGGAGATCGGACTCCGCGCTGCTCGAGAGATTCGCCACGAACGCCCTTTGCGTGAACCCTTCGCTGACGAGGTACATCCCCGCATAGTCGGTGGCATTGACTGTGAGCGGTTCCCCCTCCCTGAAGCTCAGCCGTTCCTCCTGCCCGATCGGGTTGATCACCGTGAAGCCATCTCCGGTTTCCTTCGTTCCCGATTCCGGGATCTTCTCATTTGCCGCTTCAGGTACGAGCGCTGAATATGCCTCGCCGGTCGCTATCTGATTCTGCTCGGGCTCCCCGAGCCACTTGAGGATATTGAGAAGCAGGAGGAGGATCGGCAATGAATCGCTCTTCGTGAGCTCCATTGAGGAAATATCAAAACTCATCACGGTGACTTTTCTCCCCCGGCATTCGCCGCACAGCACAAGGGGGATATCGCCGCCTGTCGTCGCCGAGATGGCAACCGGCCTCGCCCAAGAGGGGATCTCAATGATCCGGGAGCCGCCCAGGGGAACGTTCTGGAGGCCGCGAAGATTTTCCCCCACGGGGTGAGCCTCATCCCAGTCAAGGAAACGGACTCCCGAGGCGCAGTTCCCCGTCACGCGCACAATCCGGCTCTGCGGCGGGGGGCAGATGAGGAGGAGGCTGGTCGGAGGCTCCAATTTGGGTTCGCACGCATGGAAGATGGACACCGTGTAGGGGGCCATGTCGGTCACGCGGTAGGATCCCGGGCTCTTTATATCGAGTTCGAGATGGGGGATGGCCTTCGCGAGATCGCGGAGCTGAGCGGCGAGCCGATAATCCTTTGTGAACAGGGCGACTTTTGTTGTCCTGTTTCCGGGCAAGAGGGCGTACCCTTTGTTGTCTACCGCAAGCGCGTCGGGCGGATCGAGGGCGATATCGAGAAGCCCCTCCGGAAGCTCCTCTCCGATTTTTGTGGTGATCGATCCTCCGGGGGGCAGCGCGATCTCGCGCGAAGCGATCCGCTTCCCCTTTGCGGACGCGCTCAGCGAGCCGGAGAACGATTTTTCAGAAAAATTATCCACTGTCACATACGCGGAAACCTCCTGCCGGGGGGAGAAGAGGTCCTTGTAAACCGATATCGATGTGAGGGCGGTATTGTCCTTGGGAGCGCCTACGCGTTCCACATGTATGCTCCCCCAATCGTTCAATTTTCCGAGGCCGAGCGATTCCGCGCTCCTGTCGGTGAAGATAGAGAGAGAGACTTCAGAGGATTCCTCGGGCACCGCCCCGCCTGCGGGGTTGCGGCGCTTCGCCTTCTCCCCCTCGCGCAGCAGCCCGAGCGCGCTCTGGAGAGCGGGGGCCATGCGGTCGGGAGTGTCGGCGGGCCTCAGTTGTTCGATGAGGGCTTCGACCTTCGCGCGATTTTGCTCTCCGGAGGCGAGAAGCTCCGGCCGGGCGCCGGCGGCGATGAGTGTGACGCGGTCGCGGCTCCCCAGATGCCGCAGCTGCGCGAGCGCGCGTTCCCTCGCCAGTTCGAAACGACTCTTCCTCCCCTCGACGGTTTGCATGCTCGCCGAGCGGTCCAGCACCAGCACAACGTGGCGGCCGGCGGTTCCGCCGGAAGCATGCCGCCAGTACGGCCGGCAGGCGGCGAGTACGAGAAGCGAAAGGAGGGCGAGCTGCAAGTAGAAAAGGATGTCGGCGCGAAAGAGGCTGCTCCGCACCACACTCTCCCGGAGCCTTTTCCAGGGAATGATGCTCGAGATCTCGACCCTCTTCCTCTTCCTGCTGAAGTGATAGATATAGATGAGGACGGGAATGGAGAGGAGATAGGCGAGGCCGGCAAGGTTCAGGAGTCCCATGGTCACTTTATGATACCGATGCGCGGGAGCTCCCGGAGCACGAACGATTCGAACTCCCTGCTGGTGAGGGCAAGAGTGTACAGGATCCTGTTCGCCTTGCAGAACTCCCTGAGATCCTTTATGTGCTCCTCGAGCGCGACGGAGTACTCCTTCCGGATTGCGCGGGTGTCGGAGATCAGCCTGCGCTCTCCGGTCTCCACGTCAACCACCTCAGCGGAGGAGATGCCGCGGAAAGGGTCCATCTCATGCGGTCCCAACACCTGGATGACCTTCACGTCATAGTTAAGGTAGCGGAGGAGATTCAATCCCCTCTTGCGCCCTGCGGGATCGAAGAGAAAATCGGAGAGTACGATAAAGACGCCCCGGTGGCCTTTGGTGAGGCTCGTGTAGCGGGTAAGGTAGCCTGGAAAATCAGTGCCGCCGCCCGGGGTGATGCCGAAGAGGTAGTCGCTGATCGAGAAGATGCCGCTGCGCTTCGAAAAGAACGGGGTGCCATTGATGAAGGAGGTGTCGCTCAGGGATCCGGACGTCTCGAGGTCGGAAAAGGCGGCGACCTTGACGCTTGAGTGGGTCGAGAGGCCGACGTAGCTCAAGGCCAGCGCGAGCTTCCGGGCATAGTCAAACTTCCCATCCCCCTCGGGAAAGAGCATTGACTTGCTCGCGTCCACGAGGACGTGTGTGGAGAAATCGATATCCTCCTTGAAGGTCTTCAGGTAGAGGCGTTCCGTTCTTCCATAGATATTCCAATCGATGTGGCGTATTTCATCGCCGGGGAAGTACTGACGGTAATCAGCGAATTCGATGCTTGTGCCGCTGATCTTGGCGATACGGTCGCCTTTTCGGACCGAACGGAACTCCTTGATGCTCTGGATGCACAACGCCTCGAGCCGTCTGAGGAATTCCCCTGAAAATATCGTGGTGAGCATGGCACGTACACCCTAAAATTTGGACGCAGATGAACGCAGATTGTCAAGATTATGAAAATCTATTCTGTCTGCGTGTATCTGCGCAAATCTGCGTCCAGAGTATAGTTGTTGAGCTAAGTTCACGCTGACCGATGAGAGTTCCTTGCGTCGTCGCGCGTCTGGCGCAGGATATCGTGCGCGGACACCCTGTCCGCCTCCGCTTCGAAGTTAAGTACAATTCTATGGTTGAGCGCGGACGGGAGCACCCTGTCCACGTCTTCATAGCTCATGTTCACCCTCCCGTCGAGGAGCGCAACAACCTTCGCGGCGAGGACCATCGCCTGCGCCCCTCTCGGGCTCGAACCGTAATTCACGTAGCGATCCACCATGCGTCCGTCGCCCTGTGACTTCTTCCCCCTGTCGGGTCTGGTGGCGGTCACAATATCGATGATGTATCGTTCCACCTGCGCGGAGATGAGCACTTCGCGGACGAGCTTCTGCATCTCGTGCACGCTCTCCGACGCGCTCTCCTGGGGGAATACGGGCTTGATCTCGCTCCGCGCGCCGGTGGTTGTCCTGGTCAGGATCTCCTTGAGGTCGGACGCGGTGGGGTAGTCGATGAAGACCTTCAGGAGGAACCGGTCCACCTGCGCCTCCGGCAGGGGGTAGGTGCCCTCCATCTCGATCGGGTTCTGCGTGGCCAGCACAAAGAATGGCTCGGTCAGGGGCCGGGTGACGCCGCCGACGCTCACCTGCCGCTCTTCCATCGCCTCAAGCAGCGCCGACTGTGTCCGCGGCGTGGCGCGGTTGATCTCGTCTGCGAGAAGTATGTGGGTGAAGACCGGGCCTGGCGAGAACTCGAAGCGCTTGGTGCCGCGATCCCCCTCCATGACCAGTTGCGTCCCGATTATGTCCGCGGGCATGAGGTCGGGGGTGAACTGAATGCGCTTGAACTCGAACCCCAGCGCCTGACTCAGCGATTTCACGAGCAGCGTCTTCCCGAGGCCGGGCACTCCCTCGAGCAGCACATGGCCGCGGGCGAAGAAGCAGACGAGGACCTGCTCGACGATCCCAATTTGGCCGACGATCACCTGCCCGATCTCGCGCTGGAGCGCGCGGAAAGCCTCCTGAAACTCCTCAATTGCGTCTTTCCCTGCGAACTTTGTTGTGACGATGGACATCTTTGGTTTCTCCTCGTGTGCGCCGCGAAAGACAGACTGGCGGCTCCGTTACTTTTCGGTATTGATCTTCTTGATAATCTCTCGATACTCGGGAGGGATGGGCGCCGGTCTCACCTCTTCCTCCTCCGCCTGTTCCCCTGAAAGCCGGGCACCTTGATCCACCGCGGTGACGGGGGCGGCCGACGACTCCGCAGGCGCTTCTCCTTCACCGGTAGAGAGTGTGAGGCGCTTCGCGGGCCTCCCCGATGTTTCCTCTCCGCCGCTGAGCTTTATGTGCACGGTGTCTTTGACATCCGTGGGGGGAGCTACCGGCGCTGCGGAGGTGCCCATGTCATGGCCGCCCGCTCCTGCCACAGGCGGCTCGGAAGATTCGCCCTCTTTCACCATCTCCTGTGCGCTCTTTGGGATATTCTGTCCTCCGGGACCCGGCGCGGTCCCCGCCTCTCCCTTTTGCGCGCCGGTCTTTCCCTCGCTCTTTTTTCCCGCCTGGCCGGCCTTCGCCTGGGCGGATTCGGAACCGCTCCCCTGCGATGCTCCGGCAGACTGTGCTGCGGAACCCGATGCGGATTTTTCAGTTCCGATTTTTTTGCTTCCCTGTTGCGGACTGGTCCCCTTGCCTTGTTTCTGGGCTGTGCCCTTTTCCCCGCTCTTCTCCCCTTTTGTTTGAGATTGTCCGGCGGAAGCCTGCTGCTCGCCCCCGGCGGATTGCTCACTCCCCCCCTGCCCGGCCTGGCTCCCTTGGGTAGAGGGCTTCTCACCCGACTGTCCCTTTCCGCCGCCGCTCTCCTCGGATCCGGCCTCCCCCTGTTTTCCGGTTTTCTCCGTCTTTTCTGCAGCGTCTTGATTATTTTGTTCACCCGTTCGCGCCTTCGCCGCATCGCCCTGTCGTTCTTCAGGCGGCCCCTGTTGACCGGCACCTTGCTCCTGTTTTTCGGCGTTCTTGCCGGCTCCCGCCGTTTCGCCTTGTCGTTCTCCAGCCTCTGCCTGTTGCCCTGCGCTCTTGCCGGCTGTCGCCGCTTCTCCTTGTTGTTTATCTGGCGTATCTGTCTTTTCTATAGGGCTTTGATTATTTTGTTCGCCGCTTCGCGCCTTCGCCGCATCGCCCTGTCGCTCTTCAGCCGCTGCCTGTTGACCTGCGCCTTTCTCCTGTTTTCCTATGCGCTCGCCGGATCCCGCTGCGTCGCCTTGTTGTTTATCGAGCTTATCTGTCTTTCCCGCATCGTCTTGATTATTCTGTTCGCCCGATCTCCCCTTCGCCGACTCGCCTTGTCGTTCTCCAGCCGCTGTCTGTTGCCCTGCGCCCTTGCCGGCTGTCGCCGCTTGGCCTTGTTGTTCCCCGGTTTTTTCCGTCTTTCCCGCAGCGTCTTGATTATTCTGTTCGCCCGTTCGCCCACTCACCGACTCTCCCTGTCGTTCTCCATCCGCCCCCTGTTTCGCTGCGCCCTTGCCGGCTCCCGCCGCTTCTCCTTGTTGTTTATCTGTCTTATCTGTCTTTTCTATAGGGCTTTGATTATTTTGTTCGCCGCTTCGCCCCTTCGCCGCATCGCCCTGTCGTTCTTCAGCCGCTGCCTGTTTCGCTGTGCCCTTGTCGGCTCCCGCCGTTTCGCTTTGTTGATTCCCGGTTTTTTCAGTCTTTCCCGCAGCACTTTGATTATTTTGTTCGCCGCTTCGCCGCTTCGCCGACTCGCCTTGTCGTTCTTCAGCCGCGCCCTTGCTGGCCCCTGCTCCAGGTTCATTCCCGCGACCTGCTTGCGGCGATTCCGATCCGCTTTTCTGCCCAATGCCTGCCCCGCTGTCTTGCTTCCCGGTTTTTTCCGCATTTCCTGCAGCGGGTTGTTTTTTTTGTTCGCCCGATCGCCCACTCGCCGACTCTCCCCCTCGTTCCCCCGACGCTCCTGATCCGGCATTTCCCCCTGCGCTCTCGCTCTTTGCTCCTCCCGCCGAGAGGCTATTTAATCCTCCACCGGGGGAGCTATCGCCGGCGGATGGGGCTTCCCCTGCATTCTTTTCCTGCTGACCCTTCTGTTGAGAAGGATCTTTCTTTCCTTCCTGATTTTTCTGTGGCTCCTGAGGAGGCGGGCTTCCCGGAGATTTCTTGCCGTCTCTTTGGCCTGAATCATCCTTGCCGCCCTCTTGCCCTTTCGCCCCTGCGCCCTGCTGTTTCTCCGCAGCTTGATTTTTCTGTTCGCCGCTTCGCCCCTTCGCCGCGTCGCCCTCTTGCTTTCCGTCCTGCCCGCCCTCTTGCTTCTCCATCTGATCGAGTTGCTTCGAGATGTCCTGCATTGTGTTCTGAATATCCTTCTTCATCTGCGCCAGTTGTTGCGACTCTTCCTGCGACGCTTTGGGTTGCTCCTTCTCCTGTTGTCGCGCCTGCTCCGCCTCTTCCGGCTTCGCTGTCGGGGTCGCCTCTTCCTCGCGGGTCTCGTTTTTCGCTGCAACCCGTTGCTCTTCCTGCAGGGCCTTTTTATCTCCGTCGGTTCGCAATGGTCTCCCCAGGAAGATGGCGAGCAGGATGGCAAGAGCCACAAATGCCGACTGAGGGGCGCGATGCGGCAGAATCCTTCGTATATTTTCTGGGGCGAGTTCCGTAGCGATGTCCTGGGCGAGCCGTTCATAGAGGCGAGGTTTCACCCGCTCGCCTGAGTACTCTCTGAACGTCACAAGGCGCTGTTTGAGTTTCATTTCGCCGTCGAGGAGTGCGGCGGCGCCCGCCTTGCTTGTCCAGCGCGTGTGCACGCGCGCAAGGCTGTAGGCGGCGAACGCAATTGTGATGCAGAGGGGGAGGAAGCGGAGGGGGGAAGCCGCGCCCAGTGTCCTCGAGAGAAGGTGCCATGCGTACCACGCCCCGAGTGCAACTGCGCAAAAATCGCACAGCGCCCTCTCGACAATGAGGAGGTTGGCCCTTTTCCTGACCGTTTCGAGGCGCAGCTCGATCAGCTCCTCCGGAGAGGAGGGTTCTGGTGCGGATGATTCAGGCGGCTTGAAATAGTGAAAGATATTCATGGATGTATAAGGTGCCGTGCCGCGGCATGGGATTTCATTGGATACGGGCGGCCTGAGAAGCCTGCGCTCCTCCCCCCGGTTGTTCCACCTCAACCCAGTGCCCGGAAGGTATGGTGCGCTCCTCGAAATGCGCGGGAATGATCTTTCCCTCCGCGAGCTTCTCCTCAACCCACACCCGCTTTTTCTGCGAGGTATCCACCCACTGACTTTTGTTCGCTCCCTCCGGGGAGGGGGTTCCCGTCACCGGAGGCGTGGTTTTTCCGACGAGCATATCCTGCTTGACCCCCTGCAGAAGGTCCTTCTGTGCCCTTTTCCGTGCGTAGTTATCCATCGCGGATCCGCCCAGGCCGCCTGCGAGGCCGCCCGCCGCTGCGCCGAGCATTACCCCCTCGCCGATATGGCCAGTGGCGGCGCCGAGAGCGATTCCCGCGCCGGCGCCGAGTACGGTTCCTACGGCGGCAAAATTGCGGGGGGTCGCAAAATCAGCGCATCCCGCAATCCCCGCAGGGATGAGCAGGAGTGACACCATCGCTATCCTATTCACAAGATACACCTCTCAAAATACACATTATATCATAATTCCACGGTTCGCAAGGGCGCTATCGCAACCTCGGAATGGCGCAGGAAAGCGCGGCTGCGATAAGAGCGTCAGTGAAAAATTCAAACCCCAAACTTCAAAACTCAAGTGAGCGCTAAGTGGTAAGCGGTAAGCAGTAAGTATTTTGCTTACAGCTTAATCCTTACCACTGTCCTGGGATTTGTTTTGAATTTTGCGGTTTGAATTTTATCGCCGTGTAATACATGGGGTGGCAGATTATCCGCCATCCCCCCGGTTTATGATGTACCTGTGCATTCCCGCCAAAGGCTGGATGCGTATTTGACATTCACCATAAATCGTGTTATTAAAACTTGAAGGAAAAGTGAGCGAAGGACTATTGGAATCTATTCCAAATCGAATAACATTGTGCGCGTGCGTGATCTGCGATACAATCAGGTTCTAGACCGCGATTTTTGCGCGCGTGCATGGAGGTCATTCGCTCGATAGCTCTTGAGTTGCGGCCGGGAGGCCGCGTGAGGACGGGTGCACATGAACAAGATTGCGTTTCTCGGCAGCTTCCGGACGAGGGTCACCCTTACACTGATCATTGCACTCCTCCTCATGACCGCCCTGAGCACTATCCTGGTCGGCAAGTTCGCCCTCGATGCTCAATTCAATCAGCTCAGGGAAAAACTGATGATCATCGCCCAGACCTCCGCGCTGATGATCGATTCAAGCCTTCTCTCCCAGGTCCCGCTTTCCAGGGAAGGGGTCAACTCCGCCCAGTATAAAGAGATCGCTGCGGTGATGCGGAAGATCAAACAGGCGAATCCCCTTATCAAGTACATTTACTCAATGGCCCCCACCGACCGTCCGGATGTCTGGCAGTATATCGTCGACCCGGATCCCGTTCTTGAGCCGACCAAAAATACCGGCCCGACCTCATACCCGGGGGACCCCTACGATCCCACCCGCTGCCCCGAGATATACAAGGCGCTCGACGCGCCCTCCGCGGATATGCAGTTCACGATCGATGAGTGGGGCGTCTTCCTTTCCGGCTATGCCCCTATCCGGAATAAAGACGGAAAAACCATCGCGGTACTGGGAGTGGATATGCTCGCGGGGGACGTGCACCGGATCCAGCGGGAGGTATATAAAAGGGTCGCGCTGCTGTTCGCTGTCGGGGTGCTCATCTCCGTCGGCCTCGGGTTCTACACGTCGCGCTGGATCACCGGTCCCGTCGCTGCGCTCGTCGCGGGGACGCGCCACCTCGCGAGGGGGGATCTGCAGCATCAGGTGGAGGTGAATGCATCCGACGAGCTCGGTGAGCTGGCGCGCTCCTTCAATGAGATGGCGACGAGCCTCTTCGAATCGAGGGAGAGGCTGCACGCATATTTCTACGAGGTGATGCAGTCGCTCGTGCGCATTCTCGAGGCCCAGGACGTCTACACCCGCGGCCACTCGGAGCGCGTCGCCGCCTACGCGGAGAAGATCGCCTGTCAGATGGGGTTCTCGCCCGAGAGGGTGGAGCTGCTCCGCGAAGTGGCGCTTCTCCACGATATCGGAAAACTCGGGATTCAGAAGAATATCCTGAACAAGGAAAGTCCCCTCACTCCCGAGGAGTGGAAGTCAATACATGAGCATCCCATGATAGGGGAGGAGATCCTGAAGCCGGTGGCTGTCGATCCGGAGATACTCGCCATCGTGAGATCGCACCATGAGCGGTACGACGGGGTCGGATATCCGGACAAGATCGACGGGAAGCACACCAATATCTTCGCCCAGATCATCGCCATTGCGGATGCCTATGACGCGATGACGAGCGCGCGCGCCTACCGGCCCGCGATGACCAAAGAGAAGGCCATTGAGGAGCTGAAGAAGAAGTCAGGAACACAATTCAACCCGCTTGTCGTCCAGGCATTCCTTACGATGGCACAGGGGGAGAGGGACGCGTAGGCATGCCCCCCTCCGCTCGGCCGCCCCGGGTTTCGCATATTTCCCGCACATTGCACGAGACGCGGCCTCATCGGGACTCACTCAATGCGGCACCGCGGGATCCCGTGACTACATCCCTCTTATGAAAAAGACCCCCACGCTCTTCACCAGCTTCAGAACCAGGGTAACGGTGGTACTGGTTCTGTCACTCCTCTTCGTCACCGCCCTGAGTAATCTCCTCATCTACAAATATGCCCTCGATTCGCAGTTCAGCCAGCTCAGGGAGAAGTTGAAGATCATCGCGCAGACCGCTGCATTGGCGGTGGACGCGGGGCTTTTTGAGAAAGTCCCGCTTACCCGCGAGGGGGTGCAGAGTCCTGCGTATAGAGTCATCGCGGAGAAGCTGAAGAGGATCAAGGATGCGAATCCTCCCATAAAATATATTTACACGATGACCCGCAAAGAGGGGGGGAGGAGGTGGATGTTCGTGGTGGATCCCGATCCGGAGAGCCGGGCGATCGAGAAGAAGGGGATAACCGCCTACCCGGGCGACCCCTATGACGCATCACGCTTCCCGGAGATGATCGAGGCCTACAGTGCTCCCTCATCGGACAGGTCCCTCACGGTGGATGAGTGGGGGATTGTCCTGTCGGGCTACGCCCCGATCCGGAATCGAGAAGGCCGGACAGTGGGAATCTTGGGCGTGGATCTCCTCGCGGAGGATGTCTACAAAGTGCAGGAAACGATCCACCGCATTGCGATCTTCGTTCTTATAGCGGGGATAGGCATATCCGTGGGCCTGGGCATCTGGGTTTCGGAGAAGATCACGCGCCCCGTTGAGAATCTTGTCGAGGCAACACGCAGCCTTGCCCGGGGAGACCTGCGGCACAGGGTTGAGGTGGGCGGTGATGACGAGTTCGGCGAGCTGGCCCGCTCCTTCAACGAGATGGCGGCGAGCCTCTATGCGACGAGGGAGAAGCTTAACGACTACTTCTTCCGCGTGATGCAATCCCTTGTCCGGATTCTGGAGGCCGGGGACATCCGGGCGCGCGGTCACTCCGAGCGCGTCTTTGAGTATGCGCAAAAAACCGCCGCGCAGATGGGATTCCCGCAGGAGAGCGGGGAGTCACTGAGAAAGATGGCGTGGCTTCACGACGTGGGTAAGCTGGTTGTCGATAAAAGCTCGGGGAAGATGGAGGGAATCTTGGAAGATGAGGCGTGGAAGATTATTCATGCCAGGCTCTTTGCGGGGGGCTACGCACCTGCCGCGGCTGAGCAGGTGGGGATTATATCGGGATTCCATATGCCGCTCGAGCCGGGATCGGGCTGGCCACCATCGCCCGCGGGAGACATCGAGCAGGAGACTATCTTCACACAGATAATATCGCTTGCAGACACCTACGATACGATGGTGCATGGGCTCTCCGATAGGAGCGCACTGAACAGGGAAGAGGCGATTGCGGAGCTGACGAGAGAGGCCCGCGGCCGGTATGACCCTGCGGTGACAGAGGCGTTTCTACAGGTCCTCAAGACTGAATCAGGGACAGCCCCCAGCTGATTGTGCCCGGCATCCACACGAGCGGGCATTATGCTTCCGGGCGTTTCCCATGGCGTGGTAATGGCTCAGTTTAGCCAGGATCTGCTGACTTTGTTCGGAGTAAGGGGTCACTTATGGGGGGTACATTGCTTAATATGTCATTCCTGCGAAAGCAGGAATCCAGGTTTCATAGTGGATCCCCGCTCGAGTTTACACTGAGCGCAGTCGAAGTGCCGGGATGACAAGTGAAAGGGATACCCCCCAAGACTGACCCATTACCCCCTCCCACAATTGAATAACGTGAGACAATCCGTGTCCATCCGTGGTTTATATACCCCTGTGTGACTGAAGCCTTACATGCCTTGGTAATGGGTCAGTCTCGCTGGGGTGCGAATTCTAAAACATGTCACTCCTGCGGAAGCAGGAGTCCAAGCTTTATGCTGGATCCCCGCTTTCGCGGGGATGACAATTGAACTGAATACCCCACCAAGACTGACCCATTACATGCCTTGTCATAAATGAATTAACGTGCAGCTCCCGCTGTGATATGATGTGGCCATGGAACCTAATTCCGTGGGGATCGTCACAACACAGTACTTCGTCTTTGCCGAATCCCCCCATGAGCTCGCGCTCGAGTGCGGAGACACGCTCGGGCCGGTGACGCTCGCCTATGAAACCTATGGCAGGCTCGACAGCGCGAAGGCGAACGCCATTCTCCTCTTCCATGCCCTCTCCGGCGATGCCCATGCGGCGGGTTACCACAGCCTGGAGGAGCACCGCCCCGGCTGGTGGGATATCATGATCGGCCCCGGAAAGGCGTTCGATACGGAGAAGTATTTCATCATTTGCGCGAACTGCCTCGGCGGCTGTAGGGGCTCCACCGGCCCCTCGTCGGTCAATCCGAAAACAGGAAAGCCGTATGCGCTCGACTTCCCGATCATCACCATCGCCGACATGGTGAAGGCGCAGAGGGCACTCATCGATCACCTGGGCATCGAGAAATTACTCGCGGTCGCCGGTGGCTCGATGGGGGGGATGCAGGTGCTTGAGTGGGCCACGCAGTATCCCGAGAGTGTCCGCTCCGCCATTCCTATCGCAACGACGAGCCATCTCTCGGCACAGGGGATCGCGTTCAATGAGGTGGGGCGGCAGGCGATCATGTCCGACCCGGACTGGAATCACGGCAACTACTACGGCGGGACGCCGCCCAACAAGGGGTTGGCGCTTGCCCGCATGATCGGACACATTACCTACCTGAGCGATGAGGCGATGCACCGGAAGTTCGGCCGGAAGCTCCAGAACAGAAAAGAGCTCAGCTACGATTTTCTCACCGACTTCCAGGTCGAGAGCTACCTTCACTACCAGGGCGACCTTTTCACCCAGCGCTTCGACGCGAACTCCTATCTGTACATCACCAAGGCGATCGACTACTTCGATCTCGCGGAGAAGGGGAATGGATCTCTCGTGGATGCGTGCGCCCCCGCGCGCGCCGCATTCCTCATCATCGCCTTTTCCTCTGACTGGCTCTACCCTCCGTACCAGAATAAGGAACTCGCCGATGCGCTCCGGGTGAACAATGTCGAGGTGAGCTTCTGCGTTCTCGACTCACACTACGGGCACGATGCCTTCCTCCTCGAGGCGGAGCACCAGACACGATTGATCGCGCACTTCCTCAAGCACATCTACGAAGAGCACGTTCGGGGAGGGACGCATGAGCCCTGAGATGAAAGCCATCGCCCTCCGGCCCGACCTCATGAAGATTTATGAGATTGTGCAACCGGGGAGCCGTGTGCTTGACCTCGGCGCCGGGAGCGGCGATCTCCTGAAGACGCTCGAACGCCACAAGGGGGTCACCGTCCGGGGGGTGGAGATCTCCGAAGAGGGGATCATGGAATGCATCGCGAAGGGGGTGCCCATTTACCAGAGCAACCTGGATGAGGGGCTTGCGGACTACGGCGAACAATCGTTCGACTATGTCATTCTCAGCCAGACGCTCCAGCAGGTTCACAGGCCGAAACTCATTCTCCAGGAGATCGTCCGTGTCGGGAGGATCGGGATCGTGAGTATTCCCAATTTCGCTCACTGGCACATTCGCATCCAGCTCCTGCTGCGGGGGACGATGCCACGGACGTCCTACATCCCGTACCACTGGTACGAGACGCCGAATATCCACCTGTTGAGCATCAGGGACTTTCGCAAGATTTGCGCGGAGCTCGGGATACGCATACGGAACGAGTGGGCGGTGAGCTTTAGAAAGGCGGCCATGACATTTCTTATGCCGTTCTGGCCGAACATGCTCGCTCCGCTCGGCATATTTGAGATAAGCAGGAGATAAAGGGGAAACCACTATTAATCGGTAGTTAGGGGCTAGTAGTCAGGGATTAGGGCGGAAACGATTTCCCTGCCCACTAACCTATAAACCCTAACTACTGCTTTTCGTTACCATTGAGGATGAGACGGGATGAGTAAATGTTTTAACCACGGTTGAACCTCTACACTACAGGAGTGCGCAATGATTGAAAAAGATTATTTCGAGAGCCAGATCGGGCAGATCCTCTGCCCGCTCAGCGATCTTAAAAAGGGAGTGCTCGACACAACCTACATGATGCGTACGGACGGGAGCTTTGTCTATGTCGAGGGCTACTACCAGCCGCCGGGGAAGGTCATCGGCAAGATCATCTATTACCCGAAGCCGGGGGGAAAGATCGATATCCACGGCCGGGCGTACGAGAGCATGGTCAAGGCGGAGAAGGATGGAAAGACCCTCTACATTCCCCACGATGAACAGATACGGGTGCACTATGAAAACGATCCCTCCCTCGACAGGGAGGACCTGATCATCACGAAGTTTCACGTCGGCTTCCCCCTCTCGGGATTCCGCGGATACTTCAATGACCGCCTCTCCCTCTACTACGCCATGGGCAAGTTCCCGCTCGTCGGCCGGGCGGTCGAGAACGTGAGTCGTTTCCTCAATGTGCCCATAAGCAGGCTCGGGATCACCGGCTCGACCGCACTGGGGAGGCGCGGTGAGCACTCCGATATTGATCTGGTAATCTTCGGCACCATCGAGCAGAACAGGGAGACGGCGGACCGGATTTGCGATCACATCCACCGCAATCCGGAGAGCAAGGTGGTCGAATTCGGGAAATTCTGGCCGCTCCGTTTCATCTACCAGGGGATCGAGCTGTGCCCCGCCTACGTCTATATGGACCTGGGTGAGGTTCCGATCCGGGACTGCACCATCACGAAACTCAAGGATGCCGTGGAGGTCTTCGGGACGGTCTCAGATGCCACCCACGCGATCTATATGCCGCCCGTGGCGAGGCTCTCCGATGTTTACATCGATGGCAAGCCCGCGGACGATATCACGCTCGTGGTATACGACGGTTCCGTCCGCGGCGAGTTCTACCTGAAGGAACGCCTCCGTATCAAGGGTCGCCTCATCAAGGTGAAGAAAGGGAAGACGGAATTCTCAGCCGTTACGGTATTTGATGCGGGCGATATTGCGCGGGAGCAGCTCTCGTAAGGCGTGCCGAGCCTGGATGCAGAGAAGCAAAAGGGCGCCTAGCGGTGCGCGCCGGTCCCCCTGACCTCAGGGGCGGTACGCGAATAGTCGGAAAAGATTTCCGAGAGGTGCTGGACATCCGCCATTATCCGCGCGGCGTCAACGCTCCGGAACCTGTAATCATCGAGCAGTAGCTCTCCGGCGGCCATTGTGTAACGGATCTCATTCCCGTTTGCGGCCCATACCAGGTTCTCCACAACGTTGTCCAAGCGTGTGGGCGTGAGGTTGGGGACGCGAAGATCCACGAGGACGAGGTCCGCATCCTTCCCCGGCTCCAGAGACCCGGCATTGAGCTTCAGCATGCGCGCCGGCTCAACCGTGATCATCTCTAACACCTTTTGCGCGGGCAGGAGCCTTGCGTTTGCGTGGAGCGCCTTCTGGTACTGAGAGGCGAGCCGCGCAGCGTTGATGATATTCTGATTGTCTGCGCTCCCCGAGCCATCGGTTGAGATCGCCAGCGGTATCCCCATCTCGATCATGCGCACCAGGGGCGGCATCCCCGATCCCAGGATGGTGTTCGCAAGGGGGTTATGGACCACCATGGCCTTGGTGTCGCGGATAATCTCGAGGTCGTGCTCCGTGGAGTTGACCTGGTGCGCGAGGATCGTGTCCGCGTCGAGAAACCCGATGCTCTGTGCGTACTCCACCTCGGTCATCCCGTAAGTCTCCTTGAACCATTTCGTCGTGGCGGGCTCTTCAGAGGAGTGGATGTGGATGAGCGTGCCGTTGTCGCGGGCCCATTTTTTAAGACCCTTGAGCATCTCGGGGCTGTTGGAGAAGAACTGGTCAGGTCCGGGGATGATACTGATTCGAGCGTACCCCGCAAACTCCCGCGCGTAGTCGCTGATCCTCTGTACTGCCGCCTCGGGGCGGTCCAGGATACGCACGTCGTAATTTCGATCCTGACTCCCGACGGCGATCGTGAGGCGCGTTCCAGTCTCGTGGTTTGCCTCCACCAGTTCTCGGGTGTGATACTTGTTGAAATTGCAATGGTGGGTGAGGGATGAGGTAATTCCGTAGGAGACGTCGTCGAGCCGCGCTTTCCGGTAGGCCACCAGGTTGGGGGAGCAGCCGAATTCCGCCTGGAGCTCGGGCGCCTTTTCCTCCAGAAAACCCGTGAACGGATTGACTGCGTGGTCGAGCCAGTGCGTGAGCGGCTCGTCTTTTGCGATGCCGATGATCACCGATTCATGATCATGCCCATGAGCCTTGACGAATCCCGGAAGCAGGGCCCCGTCGAGCATGGGTATCTCCGCCTCGTTGCGGACGCTGGTGGCGCCGACCACCAGGAGATCCTTTCCCCATCGGGCAAGGATCCGCTCGCCTATCTCTGTGGAATATTTCCCTACCTCGGCGATCTCGTTTCCCCTCACAAGGACATAGCCGTTCTGAATGCGGGCAGTCCTGCCGAGAGAATCGCTGAGCGGAAGGAGGAAACGCGCGCGGATCAATGTGTGCGAATATTTCTTCATTATCAAAGGCAAACCCCGGAGTGTAAAAAAAGAATCTTAACCTGATCTATTCATCAATTTTTAATGTTTTAACCGCGGATTACGCTGATTACGCGGATTCTTGTTTGTAATCCGCCCAATCGGCGGTTGCATACTTTAGTTCATTAAAATTGCTCTTTTATGGTGATGGGACACTTATGGGTGGTACATTGCTGAATATGTCATTCCTGCCCCCGTTTTCACGAGGGTAAACTTCAGCAGGAATCCAGGTTTCATAATGGATCCCCGCTCGAGTTTACACTGAGCGCAGTCGAAGTGCCGGGATGACAAGCGTTTATGCCATTATCAATCCGCGTAATCTGCGAAATCCGCGGTTGCATTTTTGGTTACGTTGAATCAGTGCCTTCAGTGTCCTCAGTGGTTATAGTGTTTCAGCGGTTAATAGTCTATAACAAAAGCCTTGCCAATAAAAGCGCGAATGCCGTATTATCGCCTCTCTCACTGCGGGGTCTCCATGATACTTCTTTCGACAGGCGCTCTCAGATTCTACGGTTTGGACAGGGTGTTCTCCATCGCTGCCGATCTCGGCTTTGACGGGGTGGAGGTCATCGTGGACGCCCGATGGGATACCGTTGACCCGCTCTACCTCATGCGCCTCTCGGAGCGTTACGGCCTTCCGATCACGACCGTTCACTCTCCGTTCAGTTTCATAGAGATATCCTCATGGGGGAATGATCCCTCGGCGCGGATGCGGAATTCGATCCGTCTCGCCGAGGAGCTCGGGAGCGAGATCGTGGTAATCCACCTGCCGTTTTTTGCCGAGCGCCGCTATGCCCGGTGGATGGATGAAGAACTGCCGCGGGCCCAGGAGATGACGCGAGTGAAACTCGCTGTCGAGAACATGCCGGAGGCATACAAGGTCCTCGGCGCGCTCGGCGTGAGGTTGAACATGGGTGTTTTCTATGCCACAGACCGCCGGAGACCGGTCAACACGCTGCTCCGTCTCCTGAGCAGACCGTGCTTCCCGGGAAATAGCTGGGACTATCTCCTCCGCTTCCGCCACCTCGTCCTGGACACCACGCATTTCGCAACCGGAGGGGGCGATCCGGTCGAGGCATATGAGAAGATGAAGTTGAAGCTCGCCCTCATACATCTCTCCAATTTCGACGGGGAGGAACACAAGCCGCTCGGCGAAGGGAATATCGATTTCCCGCGTTTCCTCCGTCATCTGCGGAATGACGGGTACGGGGGGCATCTGTCGGTCGAGCTGATGCCGGACCACTTCCCGGACCGAACCGAACCGACCGCGCGCCGGATTCTCGCCGACAACCTCGCGCTCTGCCGGGAATGTCTGGGTGCAAAGGGAAAAGCGTAGAAGGAAGGTTAACCACGGATGAACACGGCACTATTTAAGGTATAATGGAGGAAACCACGAATTGCACGAATTTAATTCGTGAAATTCGACTAATTCGTGGTTTTCTTAGTTGTAACCTGTAACGTGCCGTGTTCATCCGTGGTTTATTTGCCACTTAAAAGGAGTTAAATGAAAAAGATTGTTTCGATCGGTCGCGGCGGGGTGGGGAAGAGCTGTTTTATCGCGGGCATGGCCAGGCTCCTTCTCGATCAGGGACCCCTCCTCCTCATCGATGCGGACCCGGACCAGAACCTCGCAGAGATGCTCGGGCTGAATCTGGAAAGCGATGGGGTGAAAACTATCTCCGAAATCCTCTTCGATATCAAGGGCGGTAAGATAGAAGAGAAGCTCAGTTCCTCTTCTCTGGCACACAAGATTGATTATCTCCTGAGTCAGCATGGCTTATACGAGGGGAAGAACTTTGATTTTCTTTCCCTCGGCACCAAGTGGAGCGAGGGGTGCTACTGCCAGCCGAACAATATTCTCAAGGCCCTGATCGCAAGGCTCGAGCAGGGCTATCGCTATATACTGATTGACTCGCCCGCGGGCCTCGAACACCTGAACAGGAGGATCACCGCGACCGTGGATGATATCTTCGCAGTCGTTGGCCCATCGAAAAAGTCGCTTGATAGTGCGCGGCGGGCAAAGAGGATTGTCGACGAGCTGTCGATTGGCTATAGAAACTTCTATCTGGTGGCAGGCTATAATTTTCCACGGGAACTGCTCGCGACGCTCACGGACGACCGGGCATTCCGCTACGCGGGCGCGCTCGACTATGATGAGGAGGTCGCGCGCCTCGGTCTGGCGGGGTGTTCCCTGCTCACACTCGGGGATGATTCTCCGTTTCTGAAATCAATCAGACAGCTCCTCAGGACCGCCGGTTACTCCGGTTAGTTAGACCCGACGCCCTCATTTACTTCACGCCTGAGACTTCCCTGATCGTAATGCCCGATGGGGGAATGAACTTATCCTCGGGGATGGACGTGTCGAGTGTGAGATTTGTTGCCTCTCGGACCATGTTGCCCATTGCCGGGCTCTCCGTCTTGAGCGCGAGCCCGTTCCACTTCCATGTCTTTACCCCCATCAACTCATAGATGTCACATTCTTTTCCCAGTATCTTCCCTTTTCCCATCGCCTTCATCTCTTTCCCTCTGGCAAGTTCCCTCCCGGCTATCTCCATGGCTTTCTTCTGCTCGGCGCTCATGGAATTTACCATTGCATCCGCTCTCTTGGCGGGGCTGGCGGACTTTTCACCGGTTTTCGCGATGAGGTCGATGGTGTAGTGGAACTCCCCATCGTCGATCTCGAGCCGGGATTGCTTTCTCGCATTTCCCATGATTGTGAGTGTCGTCTCCTTCTCTACCCTCGTTTTTTTGCCCCGGTCGCTGATGTAGAGCGTCTCTGTTCCCTGCTGAATGGAGCCGGTGATACGGTAGGTCACAATCGCGCTCTTGGAAGAAAATTCCTTGCTGTAGGCGATGGAGATGAGGGCAGCCCATGCCACAACGACTGATACGGCGGCGCTACGGACGCGTTGTGTGTGCATCTTGTGGCCTCTTGTTCGGCAGTATGCTAGATAATGCCCCTTTACTGGTCAAGACCAAGTAATGGATCACTTATGGGCGGTATCCCTTTCACTTGTCATCCACGCGAAAGCGGGGATCCAGCATGAAGCCTGGATTCCTGCTCGAGTTTACACTGAGCGCAGTCGAAGTGCAGGAATGACATATTCAGCAATGTACCACCCATAAGTGATCCATTACAAGACCAATTATATTTTATGTCAATTATATTTTATTTGACAGTACACAGGTATTGTGATAACTTCACCACTACCATACAATGTGGTATAGAAATAATTGAGGAGGATAATCATGACAAAGAGCTTGGATAAAGCGGTTACGAGATTTGACAGAAGATACAATGAGATGGGGGGATACGAGAAATTCAAACAGATGCTGGAGGAGGGGCACACCCTCGATGCTATAGGGAAAACATTCGGGTTCACGCGGCAATACGCGTCGTTGAAGAAGATCGAGTTCAGCCTAACCCCCCCCGAGAAGAAGTACCACGATAGAGCATGGCTTGAGCAGAAGTACCTCAAGGATGACCATACACTCGCCGAGATCGCCAAGGAGTGCGGCGTCGATCCGGGGACAATCTATGTCCACCTTAAAAAGAGCGGCATCAATCTCAAGGGGGTGCCATCGGGAGAGCGTCACCACAGGTGGAAGGGGGGACGCTTCGTCCGGCCTGACGGGTCCATCGTGATAACCGCGGGCAAGGACAAGGGGAAATATCTCCACCGCCTGGTCATGGAGCGGCACCTGGGCAGGCCACTGAAGCGCCGGGAGAAGGTCTACCACATCGACTGCAATAAATCCAATAATGAACTAAGCAACCTGCGGCTGGTGAGCAAGATGTGAGTCCGCCATCTCGGCAGGGTTCCCACGCCATGAGACGATCTCTTTTACTGATTCTGCCCCTCATTGCCTTCGCGGCATGCATGTGCGGCTGCGGCGTTGCCGATAACACCGCGATCGGGAAGGGTGTCAAGACCTACGAGAAATATAGCGATGACCTCGGGAAAGAGAGAGACGTCAACGTCATGGGCAAGGATATGATCATCGAGCCCGAGGCCGACAAGAAGATCAGGATCAACTTCTGATTCCTCCCTCGCGTACGCCCTGTAGTACTCACATCAAAAGGTTCGTTTTTTTAGCAGATATTTTCACCTTTAAGTCTGTGACTCGTTGTTTCTCAGTATGGTGCTTTATCGGTGTTCATCCGCAGTTATCTGTGTGTATCTGTGGTCCATGTTAAAGCTTCAATGTGGATCACAGACGAACACGGCTATAACACAGATACGCACAGATAGATTTGGCCTTGGCCAGCGGCTGCGCTGTGTGTTCCTTTGGAGGGTTCCGGTGATTCTTCGCTCGCGGTTTCTCTATGTGTATGCATTCATCATGAATAGCAGCACCGGAGTCATGGTGGTGTCCATTCCCCTTCTGGCTATCAGGTTCGGCGCGGGTCCCCTCATGCTCGGCCTTCTCGGCTCGGTGGGTTCGCTCGTGTACACGCTCGCATGCCCGTTCGCGGGCCGCGTCTCTGATGCGCACGCGTTGCGGGATGCGCTCCGCTCCGTCAATGGGCGGCGGCGGTCGATGATGCTTAGCTGCGCCCTGCTGATCTGTGTGGATCTCTGCATCCTGTTCGCTTCGGGGATCAGAGACTTGCTCATTATGGCTGCCTGCGCCTCTCTCTGCTCGGCGTTCTTCTGGCCCGCGCTTCAGGCCTGGCTCGCCGAGGCTCCCGGCGAGGGCTCTCTCTCCGATCGACTGGGGTTATTCAATCTCTCCTGGAGCGTCGGCATCATGATCGGGCCGGTGATCGGCGGCTGCCTCTTCGCGGCGAACTACCGGTTCCCCTGGTATTATGGGATTGCGGCGTCTTCATGCATGCTCGCATCCCTGCTCGTGTTGCGTGATTCACCTCCCCGGAGCGCCGATCCGCTCCCCGCGCAGGAACCGGCGACTCCTCACCGGCGCCACGGGATATTCCTCCCGCTCTCCCTCTGGGCGAATTTCGTATGCTGGTTCTGCCTCGCGAACGTGCAGTCTCTCTACCCGAAATACGCGGTCACGGTGGGGTTCTCTCCTCAGATGATCGGCTTTTTCCTCTTCCTCGTCGGCGCTGCGCAATCTCTCTTCTTCATCATGCTTCGCTCGCGCCCCGCGTGGCAGTTCCGCTATGGGCCGCTGATAGTCGCTCACGCGGCAGCGGGGGGAGGGATGCTGGTTCTCTCCCACGTCGTGTCGCTGCCTTTCATCGCGGTCTCTTTCCTGCCGCTCGGCTGCGCGCTGGGGCTCTCCTACTACTCGAGCATCTACTACAGCCTGTGCGGCCGCGGCGAGACAGGGCGACGGGCGGGCATCCACGAACGGATGGTCGGTTCCGGATTTTTCGTAGGCCCCATCACGGGAGGAGTTATTGCCCGGTATCTGGATATGCGATCTCCCTTTATCTTGTGCGGGCTGCTCCTCCTCGCCACCTCGGTGGGCGAGGCAATTTTGCGGGCGAGGTCGCGGAGGAGAAAAGAATAAATTCAAAATTCAAAATAAATCCCCCAAGGCGATTATTTTGAGCGATTAAGCGATTGGGCGACTAGGTGTTCACAGTTTCAACCCAATCACCTAATCATCCAGTCGCCTAATCGCCATTCCTGTCGGGGTGGCCAATGTGCCTTGCCTCGGCGTTCAGGATGTGTTATAAACGCAGCTAGTAGCGTCAAAAAACTTTTTGAATACGGAAAGAAATGAATCGGAAAGAAATGAATCCTGTACTGCTCACGATTGATATACAAAAAGATTTTACAAAACTCTTCACTTTGCTCAAACCCCTATCGCAGTTTGAAAAGAGCGTGGAAGAGTTGACTTCCTTTTTCCGGAAGGAGGGGCTGCCGATCGTCCACCTCCTTACCGTGCACCGGGAGGACAGGAGCACCTGGACTCTGCATATGAAGCGGGACAATTTCAGGATTTGCATGGAGGGGACAGAGGGAGCCCGCGAGCTTGAATGCGTGGGGCGGACGCCGCACGATACTGTAATGCACAAGACGCGCTGGAGCGCCTTCTACGGCACCGGGCTTGAGCGGTTCTTGAAGGACCATGGGTACGACACACTTGTTCTCGCGGGCTTCCTCACGCACGCCTGCATACGCGTCAGCGCGCTCGATGCATTCCAGCGGGACTACACGGCGATCATCGCTCGGGACTGTGTCGATACCTATGATGCGGATCACGAGCGCATCACACTCGACTACCTGTCGCGCTACGTCGCGAAGATCATGAGTAATGCGGATATTTTTAAGCTACTGGGGACAGCACGGAGGGAGGCCCCGCGCCTCACTCGCAGCACGTGAGCGTGCAGTACAGTGCGCTCGGGGAAGGAGGATGCACAATGATGTGGAGGACGATAGGAGATACGGCAGGGATGGTATACCGGTTTCTCCAGAAAGAGAAACAGGCGACACCTACGGAACTCATCAAGAATCTCAAGATTCCCTATGACACGCTTCAGATGGCGATCGGATGGCTCGCCCGTGAGAATAAGATCACGATTGAAAAAGTGCGGTCGACGCTCACAATCTCGCTTAAATAAGGCCTTTTGAGGACGAATAAGAAGGTTTATTAAAATTCAAAACTCAAAATTCAAAATCCAAAATAAATCAAAAATACCAAATCCAAAATTCCAATAGTTGGAGCTTTGGAGAATGGGATAATGAAGGAGCAATTTTAACAGCCTGCCATATGTAACCGTAGATTGCCGCCTGTCGGTAGGCAGGGATTATACGGATTACACGCAATAATCCGCGTAATCAGCGGTTAAGACATTATATGGTTTTTGAAAAGATTAGATTAAACCACGAATTATTCGAATTATTTCTGCGGTATGATATTTCCCAATTCGCGTAATTCGTCCTATTCGTGGTGAGAAAGATATTTTCAAATTGAGGCAGCATCGGGTCATGGGGAAATCAGTAACTGAAAAGATAATCGCGCGGCATCTCGTGGGGGGAGGGGCTGCCCCCGGCGGCGGGATTGCGCTGTGCATCGATCAGACCCTCACCCAGGATGCGACCGGAACGCTCGCTTTCCTCCAGTTCGAGGCGTTGGGCCGGGACAGGACCCATGCAGGGCTCTCGGTGAGCTACGTAGACCACAACACCCTCCAGGCAGTGCCCGAGAATGCCGATGATCACCGCTACCTTGAAACAACGGCGGCCCGCTACGGCGTCTATTTCTCCCGCCCCGGCAACGGAATCTGTCACCAGGTGCATCTCGAGAGGTTCGCGGTCCCCGGGGCAACGCTCCTCGGATCGGATAGCCATACCCCGACGAGCGGTGGGCTGGGGATGCTCGCTATCGGTGCGGGAGGTCTGGACGTCGCCGCCGCGATGGCGGGCGAGCCTTTTTATCTTGCGATGCCCGAGGTGGTGCTTGTGAGGTTGGCCGGGAGGCTCAGGCCATGGGTTTCCGCGAAGGATATTATTCTGGAGGTATTACGCCGCTTCGGTGTCGGGTGGGGGAGAGGGAAAATCCTCGAGTACGGAGGGCAGGGCCTGGCATGGCTTAGCGTTCCCGAGCGGGCGACCATCGCAAATATGGGGACGGAGCTTGGCGCGACCTCGTCTGTTTTTCCCTCCGATGCGAGGGCGAGAGAGTTTCTTTCTGCGCAGCGGAGGGTGCGCGACTGGCGCCCGCTCCTTCCCGAGAGGGACGCCGGGTATGCGCATGTTGTCGATATCGATGTGGGGAAATTGGAGCCCCTGATCGCTCTCCCGCACAGCCCGGACAATGTTAGGCGCGTGAGCGAAATGAAGGGGATCAGGGTCGACCAGGTATGTATCGGGAGCTGTACCAACTCCTCTCTGCGCGACATGCTGGAAGCGGCGGCAATGCTCAAGGGGCGCACGATTGCGCCGCACGTGAGCTTTACCGTTTCGCCCGGCTCGAAACAGATTTTCAGGATGATGGCGCGATGCGGCGCGCTCGACCTGATGATCGCCGCGGGAGCCAGGATGCTTGAGAACGCGTGCGGCCCGTGCATCGGCATGGGCCAGGCGCCCCCATCCGGAGGCGTCTCTCTACGGACGTTTAATCGCAATTTCAAAGGTCGTTCCGGAACTCCCGATGCGGAGATATATCTCGCAAGCACCGCTGCGGCGGTTGCCTCGGCGCTCGCGGGGGAGATTACCGATCCGAGGAAGCTCGGCGCGCCCGTGAAAGTGAGAGTGCCGGAGCGTTACCTCATCGACGATCGGATGATCGTTCCACCGCCGAAAAAGCGCGCCGCGGTGCGTATCGTCAAGGGGCCGAATATCAAACCGCTTCCCCGGTTCGGGAAACTCTCGGACCGTATCGAGGGGGAGCTGCTGCTCGTGTGCGGGGATAACGTCAGTACCGACGACATCATGCCCGCGGGGGCCAAGTTCTTGCCGCTCCGTTCGAATATCCCCGCGCTCGCGGAACACGTATTCGAGAGGATTGACCCGTCTTTTGCGCGAAGGGCAAGGGAAGCGGGAAGCGGCTTCATCGTCGCAGGGGACAACTACGGCCAGGGATCGAGCCGTGAACACGCCGCGCTTGCCCCGAGATTCCTCGGTGTTCGCGCGGTCATCGCCCGGTCGTTTGCGCGGATTCACCACGCGAATCTGGTCAACTTCGGCATCGCGCCGCTCACGCTGGTATCCGGCGATGACCTCCGCCACTTCCTCCGAGGGGATCTGTTGCGCGTGGAGGGGCTGCGCGCGGCGGTGAGTTCCGGCGGGGAGGTGCGTATCCGCACTGCGCGCAGGCGCGCTGAAATCCGCGCCCGCGTTTCTCTCAATGAGCGCTCACGCAAGATCCTTCTCGCGGGGGGGCTCCTCAATTTCATCAAGGAGCGGGGATGACATGACACTATCCGGAAAAGTCATTCACGTACTGCGGATCATCGCCCTCGCGGGTCTCCTCGCCCTTCCCGGGTGCGACAAACCTCGAAGCGATATCGCAGTTGTGGATGTTGACGCGGTTTTCAAAGACTATAAGAAATCGAAGGTAATCCACGAGGGCCTGGCGAAGGATAAGGCCGATATGGAGTCGAAGGGGCAGGTGATGCTCGACGAGATCAATAAGCTCGTGAAGGAGTCGGAGATACTGAGCGATGAGGCGCGCAAAGAGCGTGAGAATCGCATACGGGAGAAGGGGGCGGCTCTCGAAGTCTACCGGCGCGGGGCGACGCAGAACCTTCTCGATCAGACGAACGAGGTGTACCAGAAACTGACGGCCGATCTTCGTGCGGCGGCTGAAACAGTTGCCCGGAAGCGGGGTGTCAGGATCGTCTTTGATAGCTCTATGGTCGTTCAGTCCGGCAAGGACCTTGACATTACCCCTGAGGTTACCGCGGAGCTCAACAGGATCTTCGATGAGGAAAGTCGAAAAGGGAAGAAGTAAACGGGAGCTAATGGGACAATTAGAGGGGACATCAAGAACATTCCCTCCCCCCTTGAGGGGGAGGGTAAGGGTGGGGGGTGCGCTATCTCCCGGTAACTGATATATCACAAGGGCGGGGCTTTAACCCGCTGTCGGCTTCTCTCCCGATCCCAATGTTCTATCCAGGGATGAACAGCTGTTGTGAATAACGCGAGAGAACGGTATGCGGCACCTTCCCTGAAAAAGAGGGGGGATCCCCGCTCCGGATTGAGAGCGAGATGCAGCCGCCCCGACCGCCGCAGGAAGAAGAAGAGTTGCACGAAAGCGGAACTGAGGCGGCGCACGCGTGCCCACCTCGCTGCGGCGCGTGAACAAATATCGGTCGTGAACAGAATCCAGGCGATTGACGCGCAGAGGGTGCATCTCGAGCAGGCGATCCGCCACTTGGAGGCCGTCCTCCAGGAGAGGGGGGGGAGCCACTTGCTCAGGCTCCAGCTCGCGTTCTGCAAAGAGCGTCTCTGGGAGCTGGAAAAGGGGATCGCGGCGGTCCAGCCGTTGGAAATTATGCTGGACGGAGAATAGATCGGTGGGAAAACGGTGAGTTGACCGGTTGCCTTCAATTTTGCATGGTAATGGGTCAGTTTCGTTGGGGTCTAGAATAGTATCCCCTCCCCCTCCGAAGAGGAGCCTGTGCTGTCGAAGACCCTGAGCGCAGTCGAAGGGACCCTGCCGAAGCAAGGGCTGGGGTGGGGGTGTATCTGCCACCCCATAACTGTCCAATTACTTTGCATGAACGATAGACACTGATGTCTAATCGAAGCCAGAGAATCTCAACATTGTTTTGCACATATTGTTCATCTCGAAAGAGGAAAGCCCGCGGTACGCTCCCCGCCATCAGGCGCTACCTCTCGCCGAGGATCGGGTATGTGTACCGCGAGAGCAAGCGCGCGGGTGCCCGCTTCGCGATCCTCTCGGGCCGGTTCGGTCTCCTGGGCCCTTATCAGAAGATTCCATACTATGACCATCTTCTGCAGCCGGACGAGATCAACACGCTGCTTCCTCGGATGACGGGTTTCTTAAAGAAAAAAGGGTATCGCTCCGTCCGTTTCTACCATGAGCCCGTGCGCAATTTCCCTCAGCTCAGGCCGTACATTAAGGCTATTAAACTCGCCTGCCGGATGGCCGATGTTCGCCTGGAACTGGTGTTGCTTCCCCCTCTTTCTTCCTGAGTGAGCAGAGCAACATCTCCAGGAACTTCTCCTGCGCCTTCGCTTTAATGTGTTTGCTATGCGTGTATGCGGATATTGTTACCGAGGGAAGCAGGTGGCTGAGTTGCCGTGTGGAGAGCTCCTTTTTCCAACTTTGCGGCGCGTGCGTGCATCTCCAGTCGATATCGCGATCAGAAATGGTAAGGCGTGGGTAGTAATAATGAGAGATCAGCACCAGCCCGATCTCCAGTACGGTCAGGAGGAGTACTATTAAATGAAGAGTAGAAGGATACGTTTCACGAGTGATACGCAATCAGGATGAAGGTCAGTTATCGGAGGGTGAGAGGATTGTTTTTTTACGCTTTCCCCTTCTCTCTGTGGTAAGAATAATGAATGCGGGATCTTCTTACTTTACACCTTGCACTCTACATTTTTGTTGCTGTGGAAACCGGGAGTTCCTTCGACTCGCTCGTTCCATCACGCCTGCGAGTCACTTCGTCCGCTCAGGATAAACTCATCCCTGTGGGGGTTCTCCTCACCCCACAATGGCAGTGAATATTGGTTTTTCTTACTTTACACCTTACACTTTACACTTTTGTTGCTGTAGTAATGGTGCGGAAGGGGGGAGTCGAACCCCCATCCCGTTGCCAGGACTGCGCCCTGAACGCAGCGCGTCTGCCAGTTCCGCCACTTCCGCACTTTGCGCCCATATTGTAGAGCATCGTTCCTCACATGTCAACCGTGAGCCCCGGCTCGTAACCGCGCCCCATAACCCAGCCTCGTAGCCGAGACTTCAGTCTCGGCGATCCCCTGAAATCCAAGCCTCCCCGCGCCCATAACTGGGCCCCGTAGCCGGGCCTTCAGTCTCTGTGACCACCGGCGTGAAAGTTCCTGATTTCACCGGTTTGCAGATGTACCTAAAACTTGGCACGCGGCTTGCCGTAAATGGCCTGCAATTGCATTCTACATGTCTTTATGAACGCACTATGATCGCTTTCGGCCCAAGATAGCCGGGCCTTCAGTCCCAGCGGATCCTCGACTTTTACGCTGTAGCCGAGACTTCAATCCCAGCGAATATTTGACCTCTACCCTGTGTAGCCGGGCCTTCAGTCCCAGCGGATCTTCGCCCTTCCCCCTGTGTAGCCGGGCCTTCAGTCCCAGCGGATCTCCGACCTTTCCCATGCAGCCGAGACTTCAGTCCCAGCGGATCCCTGACTTCTCCCCGTAGCCAAGCCTTCAGGCTCGGCGGATCCCTGACTTTTACGCTGCAGCCGAGACTTCAATCCCGACGAATCTTCGACCTCTACCCTGTGTAGCCGGGCCTTCAGGCCCGGCGATTCCGCGACGGCATGGAGACAGTTACAATGAAATCATGGTAAAATCATCCATCACGAATTATCATATTGAACCAAGGCGAATCATGATCGATATCAAAAGAAAATTGCTGCTTGCGGTGCTCTTGATCGCGGCGCTGTTCGTTGTGGGAGTGGCCGGCTATGTCTTGGTGGAGGGCTGGACGGTCTTCGATGCAATCTATATGACCGTGATAACGATTGCGACGGTGGGGTATGGCGAGGTCCATCCCCTCTCTCCCTACGGGAGGGTCTTCACTATATTTCTTATTTTGTTTGGAATGGGCACATTTATCTATGCCTTGAGTACGATCACCGCCTTTATCCTCGAAGGGGAGTTCGGCGGATATCTGAGGAGGAAGAAAGTGAAAAGCAGAATAGGCAAACTTGAGAATCACTATATTGTGTGCGGTTCCGGGGATATCGCCCGCTATGTTATCCGCGAGCTTCATAAATGCGCCTGCATATTTGTCGTCGTGGATAATCACTCGGCAAATATCGAGAGGTTGCGTGAGGATATTGGCGAGGATATCCTGTGGCTGGAAGGGAATCCCGCGGAAGACCGTGTCCTTCTGCAAGCGGGAGTGGAACGGGCAAAAGGGTTTGTCAGCGCGCTCGAAACGGATAAGGATAATCTCATTGTGGTGATGACAGCGAAGAGCCTCAATCCGAAGGTCAGGATTATCACGAGGGCTGTGGACGAATGCTGTTCGGCGAAAATGTCGAAGGCGGGTGCGGACGCGGTCGTTTCCGCTGAATTTATCGGGGGCATGCGTATGGCCTCGGAGTTGATCCGCCCGTCGGTTGTATCGTTTCTCGATAAGATGCTCCGTGGGAGCGACAGCACCTTCCGCGTGGAGCAGATCGAGATCGAGCCCGGTTCCTCGCTCGTAGGCAAAACAATCGGAGAGGCAAGCATCTGTGATACGGCGGGCCTCGCGCTGGTCGCGGTGGAGAGTAAAAAAACCGGGGCGTATGATCATGTGCCGAGGAGCTCCCGCGTTATCACCGCAGACGATATCCTCATCGTCATCGGATCCCCCGAGCGCATAGAGAATTTCAGGAGATCATGATGGGAGATTTCTTGCTTCCCGATTACGCGGCTGCCGGGCATGGTAGCTCTGATGACGACATGATGTTGCAACACGTGCGCAGGGCGCATGATGACATGACTGTACTCCCTCAGGCTAAAGCAAAATGGTTATCTCCCGTTTTGTGAGGGGTGCGTTAGCTATTCCCTCCCCTCTTTGAAGGGGGAGCCTGTCCTGAGCGAAGTCGAAGAAAGGTCAGGAGTGGGTGATGCGATTACCCCCGAACATGAATGTCACATAACAATATGGCGACTATTACGTGCTGCAGACGCATACCCCCTCCCCCGCCCCTCTCGTGGCAAGCTCTGAACAAGCTCCCTTTTAAGCGCGGAGGGGACGGTAAGGTGGGATACATATGACACCGCTCGAATTCACCCTCATCAATTTCGCCATCTCCTGCGGTGCGGGAGTGCTCGGCGCACTCCTCGGCATCGGGGGAGGGGTGATTCTGGTCCCCGCACTCACACTCCTCCTCGGTGTCGACATACGTTGCGCGGCGGGGGCTTCGATTATTTCCGTCATCGCGACCTCGATAGGCTCGTCATCCATGTACATTAAAAGCGGCATGGCGAACATGCGTCTCGCGATGTTCCTTGAGGTGGGGACTGTGTCCGGGGCGCTCATGGGGGCATTTGCTGCGGGTGTCATCAGCAGCCGGTGGCTCCATATTATTTTTGCCCTCGTGCTCTTTTACATCGCCTATGCCATGTTTCGAGGCCGGGAGGTGGACTCCAAGGTGAGCACTGCCTGTGACAACTGGGCGAAGCGGCTCAGGCTGGGAGGTTGCTACCATGACGAATCGAAAGGAAAGGAAATTTGTTACGGTGTGCGGCATACGCCGGAAGGTCTGGGCGTGAGCTGCATCGCCGGCGTAATGAGCGGGTTGCTCGGTCTAGGCGGGGGTTTCATGAAGGTTCCCGCGATGAATCTGATGATGGGCGTGCCTTTTAAAGCGGCATCCACTACCAGCAACTTCATGATAGGGGTAACGGCGGCTGCCGGAGCAGGCGTATATTTTGCGCGAGGGGATATACTGCCGTTTGTCGCCGCTCCCATCGCCACGGGCGTTATAATGGGATCGTTACTAGGCGCAAGGCTTATGAAAAGGGTGCATGGTAGAATGCTCAGTATCTTGTTTGCCGTGCTGCTTTGCTGGATGGCGTTCCAGATGTTCTGGAAAGGGATCTCCCTTGTATGAATAGTATGAAAAATCAAACGGGGCGCTGCGAAGCCGATCGGCCTCTGGCTGACCGGATGGAAAGCCTTGAAGAACTGATCAGCGTAGTACTTCGCATATCGGTCATAACCGCATTAATTGTGATCGTTGCGGGAGTGGTCGTGAGCTTTGTGCGCCATCCGGACTGGATTGGATCGGGGAATGCGCTTCCCGCTCTCAAGACTGGCGCAGAGGGAAGGATTCATAGCCTCTCCCAGGTCGGGACGGGGCTGCGCGACTACAGGGGACGGTCTATCATAATGGGCGGCCTGTTGTTCTTGATCATGGTCCCCGTCATCCGTGTGGCCGTTTCCGCTATTATATTTTTCCGCCAACGAGACTGGATTTACACTATTCTGACATCCGCGGTACTCCTGGGCCTGATTATCTCCTTCCTGCTTGGTGCCACCGGGTAACACGGCGATGGTTCTGAAGGCGTGAAATATTCGGGATTACATTTCTTGATGCGCATCATATGTGGGAGGATGCTGCGTCTTCTGCCATGACGCCCTTTTTTCCGCCACCTGGGCTTTCCGTATTCCACCTGAGAGAAAGGTACAAAGTGATGAACACGATTGCAGAACTCCATCCGGCTGCAAGTGGCCAGGTGAAGCGGCTCTTGCGTATGAATGAGGGGACAAACTTGATAAGCGGATACAGCGAGGGATAGTTATTGATGATGTGCCGATGACGGTAAAGGAACGTAGGGTATGCGGCACCGATATAGCCGAAGAGTAAGCTGAGAAAGAGCAGGAGCGCAAAGAATGTCAGGAATAACCTGCCGGGTCTTCTCGATAGCGCGTAGCACATCGCGCCCGCAAGGAGTGGGGCGGGCGCTACCATGTAGCGCGGCGGGGGAGCGAATCCACCCCACCAGAAGACGAAGTTCGCCCCGGAAAGATAAATGCTCGCCACGATCACCGTGAGCCAGACGCCGATGAAACGCTGCTCGCGAACCAGAAGGAAAAGCCCCGTCAGCGAAAGAATATAGATCGGCGACCAGGTCAGTATCCCGTGCCCCCTGTCCAGAATGATTCCGAAAAATCCATCCAACACGCCACGGCTGAAGAACCACCGCTTCCCGAAATTCTGGTAGACATATCCTGCCGCCGGATTGATTGTCCCGAATGCGCGGTACTGATAGAGGAAAAAGAGGGCGAGGGACCCGAGGAGCGGAATAAACGGCCACCAGTGGCGGAGACGCACTCGCCGTTCCTCCGGCGGAGGATACAGAATCATGAGCACTATGAGAGCGAACGCGGGAAGGAAAAAACGGAACGAAAGCCACGGGAGAAACGCGGCACCCAGGATGGCGAACAGGCGAGGGAGTGAGCGGGTGTGAGGACCGGGGAGCGAAGGGGAAACGGCGAAGAGTGAATGGCGGAGCGCATAGAGGATCAGGAGTGCTGCCGGAAGCTCCGGATAAATGAGGTTGGAATAGAAGAGAAGCGGGGGCGTAAGAATTGTTGCGGCGGTGGCGAGGAGCGAGGGCCACCGGCTGCGGGAGCCTGCCAGACGGGAAAGTTCCGCGCAGAGGAGATAGATATTGACGGCAAGCAGCGCCGCGACGAAGTTGAGAAAGAGACAGACGGCGACACGGGGCGCGAGAGGCCCATAGAGGCCGATGGCGTAGGCAGGCGCGAGCAGTATCGCAAGGCCCGGAGTATGTATCGAGTAAATCTCTTTCCGATCGAGGTCACGCCGCGCTGCGTGCCCATCCGCCGTTTCAAAGCCGAAAACGATGCCATCCCTGTGCACGCGGTTGTTGTAGAGGTTGAAATCGAAATCATTGACAAGGCTGTGCGTCAGTAATAAATATGCCGGTTCATCCCCCGAGAGATATCGTGCCTGGGCCGGACCTGTCGCATCCAGCCTTACGAACCGGGAGCGCTCCCACGAAAAGACGGAGAAGGAAACGAGAAAAATCCCTAACAGCAACAACGCGTTGTGTCTCATGAGGTTTAGCTCTGCCGGGAAAGCACCCCTGTGCCGGAGGGCATTTTATCATAATGCGAAAGCAAATTAGGCTCTCTTTCGCTTTGTGTGGGTACCTTACGTTACCGCTCAATGTTTAAACCGCGGATTGGGCGGATTGCGCGGATTCTTGTTTTATGGTTCTCTTGCCCTTTGTGTGGATCACTTTATCTATTCTCTCCCCTCTGTGAAGGGGGAGGTTAGGAAGGGGGTGCTCAACCCCTCGCCAGAGGCGAGCGTGCGTGAGGCTTATCCCTGCCTGCGAGCAGGCAGGCGCCTCCGGTGGATGGAGGGACAGGGTGAGAGTATTCTAATTTTCTGTAACCGACGCAGTACTGCAGGAGCCAATATTTCCTAAGGTAATGCCTCAATTATACTTGGGACTGCTGACTTTGTTCGGACATACAGATTTTATTATAACCACCTATAAACACTGTGGGAGCGGCTTCCAGCCGCGATAATCGGGGCAAGATGCCCCTCCCACAATTGAATAACGTAAAACAATTTGTGTCCATCCGTGGTTTATCTATCCCTGTATAACTGATGCCTTACTTCCTAAGCTGATATTTCCTTTTGACGTCTAGAGAGGTCGTGTTATAATGCGGCTTGCAGTTAGCGAAGATACTGATGCGGGGTGGAGCAGCCAGGAAGCTCGTCAGGCTCATAACCTGAAGGTCGCTGGTTCGAATCCAGCCCCCGCTACCAAAATCAAAGGCCGGAACCAACGTTCCGGCCTTTGTTTTAGCGGGTTCCAGGCCATTTGCCCATTTTTACCACCCCTCCCTGAAACACCCCGAACATCCTGAAAAACGACGAACAAAAACCCACACATCAACCCACACACTTTTCCCCCGGTTTTATCCCCTTCGCGTCGTCCAGATCACACATACACTTCGGACACTTGATTCTGACTTTAATGCAATAACAAAATAGTTATTCCCCTCGGATGGGAAGCTTGCCCTGTCTATAACTTCGAGGGTTATCAAGGAGAGTGAAGCCGAAGGGAGGGCTATGCGAGGTTTAGCTCATAGAAATCTAATTGTCGCTGCAAACCGTCCGAACCGTATGTAGGGCGCAGTGAATAAGGGTGTGAAAACAGCTTCAGGGTCAGACCTTAACTATACACTGAGATGAGCATAGTTGATATAGTGCGAGCATGGCAAAGTTGCTGAGAATTGAATATCCAGAGCATGATAATACGTCAAAAGGTGCGGGAATGAGCGGGGGAGGATATTCAGAGACGA
>JAPLCW010000182.1 GCA_026392015.1 Candidatus Auribacterota bacterium
AGATCGCCTTCAACAGCGACGATACTGTTTCAATTATTGCAACCGACGTTGATCCGTCGGTCAAAGAAGGATCGCTTGCGGGAATATCGCGTTCGTATAATGTCGCGACTCAGCAGATAGACGGCTATCAGCCAAATCCACTCGGGGCGTACAATGCCGAGCTGGTCAAACAATTGAGTCCGGAAATGCAGGCAAAATTGCGCGGAAGTCGGCAGGCGCAGACTGACTACGACGGTGACGGCAAGGCCGACCCGACAGTGTACAATACCGCCAGCGGAGTGTTTACCGTTTTCCTGTCCGGCAGTAACTATGCCTCGTCCTCGGCGAGCATGAGAGTTACGCCTTCAGCGTTCAGCATTCAGCCGATCCCCGGCGACTTTGACGGTGACGGCAAGGCCGATCCAGCCGTGTATGACCCGACTGCAAAACAGTTGCTGGTGCTGGATTCCTCGCAGTCATACCGCCTGCGCACGATGCCGATCGGCAACTCAAGTTGCGTACCGGTATGCGGCGATTTTGACGGGGACCGTAAGGCGGACCCGGCGTTGTACTCCGCGACAACCAGGCAAATGGCCGCCTGGCTTTCGGGCTCCGGTTATTATCCCCCTTCGATCGCTTCGCTTGGCGGCGCGGGCTGGCTCAATGCCAGCGCAGATTATGACGGCGACGGCAAGACCGATCCGGCCGTGTATAACACTGCGCGCGGCACGTGGCTCACGTTGTTGTCCGGGAGTGCCTATGCGCCGTCCTCGCTGGTTGCCGCCGGCAGGTCAGGGGTGGCCACGGCGCCAGGCGACTATGACGGGGATGGGAAAGCCGACCCCACTCTCTTTCAGCCTGCGACCGGCGTGTGGGTGTGTGCGCAGTCCAGCCAGGGGTATGCCCCGATCATTTTTAGAGGCTTGGCGGGTCAAGCCCTGCTGGTGCGTCCCGGAGATTACGACAACGACGGCAAGACCGATCCGGCGGTGTGTGATCCTGCGTCGCGCGTTTTTCATGTCTGGCTTTCCGGCTCGAATTATAGCCTGAACAGCTTGCGCTGGTGAATATACGACCAGATCCCCTAAAACAGTGCCAGCTGCAATTAGAGAGCTGTATTCCGCGTCATGGGGGACGCAACAACGCTTGTGACGCTATATTTCGTGCTTTAGGGGGCAAGGGGGGTCTTATACTGCCGATCCCACCCTTTGCATGTTTCTGGAGCCCAGCCTGGCTTCCGCATACAGCCAGCGCGCCGTAATGACCGGTATTTTGTACGTATCGACTTCGTAGCGGGCTCCCGCTACCAGTCCGAGGGCCCCGATGGATAACCATCGGGGCCCTTTTTTTATAATCGAGAAAATGCAAATTCACTACATCAGAACATTCTCAACCAATAAACGAGGCCTGGCCCTGATTTTTTACATAAACGCCTGCAAGGAATTCGAGCCACGCACGCTCTTCCTCTAAGATACCTTTTAGTAGGCCCGTCTTGATTTTATTCACTGATACCAATGCCGGTAGTGTGCCGGTAGTTGTTGGAAAGTCTAATTCCTAGTGGTACTATAAAGGGGGATCAGGTCAAGCACAGTCCGACGCTTAAGCATTGATACAATGAATTAAACCATGCATCTCTGATTAGAACAAATGAACCTGAAATCGTCTTTTAAAGAGCTTCCGCTTAAACTTACCGCGCTCCTCATCAGCGTCGTGCTGTCATTGATCATCATTGAGATCGCAGTGCGCCTGATCCCGGAGAAGAAGTCCCCGCTCGCGAACCCCCCCCTCTTCAAAACTGCTTTCATGCCCTATAACTCGCTGCAGTACCGGGATTTTGAGTATCCTCTAAAAAAAAAGCACAATACATTCAGGATTATGGTGGCAGGGGATTCATTTTCCGAGGGGAGTTATCTGAGTTTCGAGGATCGGTACCCTAAAAAGCTTGAGTACTATCTGAACTGCTGTGGAAACGATAATAAAATATCATATGAAGTTATTAATATGAGCAGGGGGGGCAGATCAACTCCGCAAGAAGTTACGATGATTAAACAACAATCGGGAAGACTCAAGCCTGATTTGGTAATTCTTAGTTATTGTCTGAATGACCCGGAAGACTGGGGGGAGGGAGCCGACTACTTACGCAAGCTCTGGGACAAATGCTACTACAGACACTTTACAAAGCCTCCAGGCTGGAGATGCTTCTTCTATGACCATTCTGCGTTGGTCAGATTGATCACGCATCGGCTCTTCAATTCCAGGGTCAATCGCGGACACACAAAGTACTTTCACAAACTCTACAGGGACGCATATCCGGGATGGCAAAAGGCAAGGACGGCCCTTTTGGATTTAGGAAAATTTTCTCGCAGTTCACATATCCCTGTGAGAGTGGTCATTTTCCCCATGACCCCTTACGGCATGGGCGATGACTATCCTTTCACCGATATTCATAATAAAATTCATGCCGTGCTTAAAGAGGCAGGATTGCCATACATTGATTTATTTCCTCTTTTTAAGTACATGGATCACAGTCGCCTCGAACACTTGCGCTATATAAACCCGCACCCGAGTGAAATTGCGCAGCGGATGGCTGCCGAGGCGCTTTGGCAAGACCTGATTGGGAGCGGGTTGCTGCCGACTAAGATCAAGCTGGGGGCTAAGCCGCCCTATCCTCATAACCCCCCGTTTTGACGGAGATTCCTTTAGGGGGAGTATCAGAGAAGTGGCGGCATCCCGGTTGTGGTGGATCAATTTATCCAGCAGGCGCTGCATCAGGTGACCTGATCCCCGAAAATTGTACCAGCTGCAATTAGAGGGCTGTATTCCGCGTCAAACGCTAGTTGCTTATTTAAAGGTTGGCATGGTGGCGCAATGACGCTTGTGACGCTATTTTTCGTCCTTTAGGGGGCAAGGAGCCCTTATACTGCCGATCTCAGCCTTTGCATGTCTCTGGAGCCCTGCCTGGTTTCCGCATACAGCCAGTAGGCCGTAAGGACCGGCGCATAGTACGTATCGACTCCGAATAGGGCCCCCGTGTGGAACCTGCGACCTATACAAACGGCTCGATGACGGATGTAATTTTAATCAATATTGCTTTTTAATAAGAATGACAAGTAGTGCCAATGGAGGAAGGCAGACCAACAATCAGGTGGTCAGCAGATTATCAGACAGGTTCTAACCTTGGTTACCCATCCACCCCAGTTTTTTCGCGCGAAGGGCAAAGTGTAGAGCAAGCGAGAATCGAGATTTGAGAGTCGAATAATAGCAAAACTCGATTGCGGTTCCTGCCGGCAGGCAGGAATTTTAGATTATCGAATTTCGCAGTGGACGCACAGACAGGACCTCATAACTCGGGGTTCTGTCTTTTGCTTTTGTGGGCAGAATTGAGGATCCAAATAGTACTGACTTGGTTGGTGCTAATAGTGATGGGAGAGTCTAATCTCTAGTGGTACAATAAAAAGGAAGTAGGTCAAAGCCGCTCCAGAAATTTGGGGGACGAATTGGTTGGGATTGACGGCGCTGCGGTAGCATATAACCATGATTGGATTCAGAAGAAGATGTTGTATGATAGGAAGTTCGCTAAACGAGTAGAAAATATTTATAACATCGTCCATAGTCAATAGTAGACGGCGTGTTGCCCAAATCGCGATCAGCGTGTCATTGCGATCCCACCCGAAGGGTGGGAGAAGCAATCTCGTTTTTTATGGCATTTTGATTAGGATTGCCACGTCGTCCCGATAAACGGGACTCCTCGCAATGACAATTTTCTATTTTATGCTATTTGGGCAACACGCCGTAGAGGTCTGACCCTGAAATTCTACTACGCTCAAACCACAACCGATGCAACCGCCACTCACGCCCCGGATCAATCAGACGGTAGCATAGCAACGTCTTCAACAGATTTAGCCATCACGTCCCTTCCCGTGACGGCTTCAGCCGATCCCCCCAGAACGCATCCAGATCCAAATGCTCCCACCACTCGGGTATTACAGATGTTGTGCTATTTTGTTTGACGCGCGCATAGAGTCATGGTAATAACATTTAACGTGTTCAGCGGGGTGCACCCGCGGCATGGAAAGATGGAGGGATCTATGCGCACATATATTGTTGTAGCGGCGGCAGTGGCGCTGTGCTTTGCGACGACGTGCTCTTTCGCGCAGACGTACACGGTGCTGCATAACTTTGCGGGCGGGCTGACGGACGGCGAGTATCCGGCAGGAGGGGTGGTGTCCGACGGCTCCAAGATCTACGGGATCACATACGACGGTGGCGCGAGCGATGACGGGGTCCTCTACTCCATGAACATGGACGGGAGCGGATTCACACTCCTCCACAGCTTCGGCCCCGAGCCTGACGGCACGGAACCGAACGGCGGCCTCGCCCTGGACAACGGGGTCCTATACGGGACAACCGACTCGGGCGGAGCAAATTCGGAGGGGACCCTCTATTCGATCAAGACTGACGGCAGCGCCTATACGATCCTGTACAGTTTTGCCTCGGGCACATCGTGGTATCCGAGCCCCGTGGTCGTGTCAGGAGGAATGATTTACGGATTGACGGAAAATGGCGGGACCACTGACGACGGCATCGCGTACTCCATCAAGACCGACGGCACGGGCTATACCGTCACACATAATTTCGCAGATACCCCGCTCGATGGCAGCGAGCCCTGGGGCGGCCTGCTCCTTGAAGACGGGACCCTGTACGGGGCGACCCGATATGGCGGAAAGTACATCTTGGATGCAGGGACACTGTTCTCCATGTCCACCGCCGGAAGCGACCAGGCGATCCTGCACGACTTTTCCGGCCCTGATGGAGCGCTGCCCGTGGGCGGACTAATCTCGGACGGGAACAGGCTCTACGGCCTGACGATGTCCGGAGGCGCTCACTACGGGCCATATGATTACACGGGGGGGACCATCTTCGCCGTCGACAAAAATGGGGCAAATTTCCAGACCCTTCACGACTATACTCTCAACACCGCTGCGGAGACTTATGGCAGCAAGAAGACTTCCATCAGCAGCTTATGCACCGGTCTGGCAAGGGACGGCAATAAGCTCTATGGGACAACGTCGTCTTATGCAACCATGTCCATGGCCATGAGCCTCAAGATCCCCGGGGGCTGGATGGACCCGGGCGGTATATTCACTATAAACACCGACGGCAGCGGTTACACCGTGATCTACAGCTTTGACGGTATCTACGGTGGCAGCGGCACGGGTCCGATCGGGACGCCCCTGCTCTCGAACGGCACGCTTTATGGCGCAGCAAGGTATGGGGGTACGGAGAATAGGGGCGTCGTCTACTCGTTCGTAATTCCGCCAATTCCCACTCCTACTCCCACTCCCTCCTTTTTTGTGCCGTTCAACGTCAGGCTCGGGAATGCCGTGCAGCCGCCGGCGGGCACCCTCACCATCTTCGCGGATGCCACGGTCGAGGGTACCATCTACGCGGGAGTCCCGTGCCGCCCCTACATCGCCGTCAGCGTCGGGGGCACGCTGTACTACGTCATGTACGGCAACAAGCTCACGACCACAATGACGCCGTACGTGAACAACGGGAAGAAGAAATACTTCCAGCTATACGAGGACATCACTAATTTCTATGTGGCCTATATACCCTTCTCGGGCCTCGCGCCGGGGGACTACTGGGTGTACGGGGCGCTGCTGAACGAGGAGGGTGCGCCAATGGGGCCGATCGCCAAAACCTTATTCACTATCAAGTAGGCACTAGGCTCACCCAGGCCAAGTGACTCCCGTGGCCCGGGGCTTAGTACATGCGGCCATAAGTACGGATGACACAGTGGAGGATATACAGAATAGGCCATCCTGTCGTTGCGAGGAGCCGGAGGTGACGAGGCAATCTCGCTCAGAAAGGTCACTACAGTTGAGATTGCCGCGCCCCACTCCGTGGGGCTCGTAGGACGCATTATGAATGATTGCGCCCGTAATGAACGGGTGACAATCCGCTGCTCAAGGCGCCACTGGGGTAAGCCTCCACGGTGGTCGAGATCGAGCAGTAGGGGAGCCGTGAAATGGTCGGGCGAAGCTTGGGCTTTTGGTGGAAAATCATATGTACCTATAAGGCGGTGAAAGAATTGGCGAGCCAAACGTCAAGAAGCCAAATACAACAATCAGGGGGTCAGCAGGCTATCAAACAGGTTCTAACCTGGTCTACCCAGTCACCCCAGTTTTCAGCATAGACAGAACCTCATAACCCGGGGTTCTGTCTTTTGCTTTTGCGGGCAGAATTGAGGATAGAAATAACACTGTCTTGGCCGATGCTGAAAGTTATGGGAGAGTCTAATCTCTAGCCTGGATTATTCATTAGAAGCATAAAAGAGACATTTAAATGGATCAAAGCAAGCAACCGCGGATTTCGCGCCTGCCTGCGCGGAGCCGGAGCTCCGCTTCGGCATAGGCAGGGATTGGGCGGATTACAAACAAGAATCCGCGTAATCAGCGTAATCCGCGGTGAAGACATTAAAAGTTGATGAATAGATCAGGTTAACAGTGTAGTAGTCTGTTGTGCTATTGGGCAGTTATGTCGGTTTTGAGTTGGTGAATAGGTTTCGGGTTAAGTCTCGGCTACGGTAAATAAAAGCCCGCACTTTTGATTTAACCCCCCGGGCGAAAGGCCGGGTAATGGGTCAGTTTCATAGGGGTATATAAACCACGGATGGACACGGATTGGCTAACGTGATTCAGTGTGAATCTGTGTTTATCCATGGTTATAATAAAAATCTGTATGTCCGGACAAAGTCAGAAGCCCCCAGCGTAACTGACCCAGTACACAGCCGGCCGAAAAATAGTTTGCGGGGCTGCTATTTTCAGGTAGAATGTTATATATTTGCGATTTTGCAATCATTCACGCAATCTAAAGAAGCGGGAGAGCGTAAAATTATGTTCAGTTATCTGCTCGGTCTCTTCTCTAACGATATAGGGATCGACCTCGGAACTGCGAATACACTCGTGTACGTCAAGGGCCAGGGAATTGTCTTGATGGAACCGTCGGTCGTGGCGGTGCAGGCCGGGACAAATAATGTGCTCGCCGTCGGGGAAGAGGCGAAAAAGATGCTCGGGCGCACCCCCGGGAGTATCGTGGCGATCCGTCCGCTCAAGGACGGAGTGATTGCGGATTTCGATGTCACCGAGAGCATGCTCAGGTACTTCATCCGCAAGGTGCATAATCGCAGGACGCTCATCGCGCCACGCGTGGTCGTCGCCGTCCCCTCGGGCATCACGGAGGTTGAGAAGCGTGCGGTGAAGGACTCAGCCGAGCAGGCGGGCGCGCGCCAGGTCTACCTCATCGAGGAGCCGATGGCCGCCGCGATAGGTGTGGGTCTTCCGGTGCACGAGCCGGCCGCCAATATGATCATTGACATAGGCGGCGGGACAACGGAGGTGGCGATCATCTCTCTCGCGGGGATCGTCTGCTCGAAGAGCGTGCGCGTGGGCGGCGATGAAATGGACGAGGCGATCATCCAGTACCTCAAGCGGAGCTACAATCTCATGGTGGGGGAGCGCACGGCGGAGGAGATTAAGATCACCATCGGCTCTTCGTACCCCCTGAAGGAGGAAATGACCCTTGAGGTGAAGGGGAGGGATCTGATCGCGGGGCTCCCCAAGACGCTGCGAATCACCTCGGAAGAGATACGGGAAGCGCTCTCCGAGTCCATCTCGACGATTGTGGAAGCGGTGAGGATCACCCTCGAACGATGTCCCCCGGAGCTCTCCGCGGATCTTGTGGACAGGGGCCTCATCATGACCGGGGGCGGGTCGCTGCTCCGGGGCTTCCCGAGACTTATCTCGGAAGAAACGGGTCTCCCCGTCCACCTTGCGGACAACCCGTTGCATACCGTCGCACTGGGAACGGGGAAGGTGCTCGACGAACTCTACTTCCTCCAGAAGCTCATCCCCTCAGAACGTCGTGGGACGTAAACACTCACCATGCGCAGTAGAGGCATCACCTGGCTAATAATCGGCGCCGCCGTTGTGTCCCTGTTTTTGACGATCCCCCCATGGATCTCCTCTGTATGGCGGGTGAAACTGATGCAGGCATTCTCACCGCTCCTCGCGTGCGAACGCCATGTGCTCGCCCTCCCCTCTGCGGCGCGGACGGCGTGGCACGAGAGGGGCCGCCTCGCGACGGAGAATCAGGCGCTCCGGGGGAAAGTTGCCGAACTCTCACGCGACCTGCGCGATCTGCGCGACTTGAAAGACGAGAACAACAGGCTCCGCAGCCTGCTCAATTTTAAAGAAAAGAGCGCGTATGCGTTGATGCCCGCAGAGGTCATCGGCAGGGATACGCACCAGTGGAACAACAGTATCCTCATTGACAAGGGGATTCGCGACGGTGTCCGGAACGAAATGGTCGTCGTGTGCGAAACGGGGGTTGTGGGGAAGGTCATCGAAACCGCTCCCTCCATCAGCACGGTGTTGCTGCTTTTGAGCGCGCAGAGCAAGCTCGGCGGGATTGTCGAGAAGACGAGGGAGATGGGGATTGTCGAGGGGACGTTGTTTCACGCGCTCAGACTTATCTACCTGCCCCGTCAGGCCGCGGCGAAAAAGGGGGATCGCGTTCTTACGTCGGGACTGGGGGGTGTGTACCCGAAGGGGCTTCTGATCGGCGTGTGCACGGGTGTGTACGAGGGCGAAAACGGCCTCTACAGTTGCGCCGATGTGCTGCCCGGAGCCGATTTCTCCCGGCTGGAGGAGGTGTTTGTCCTTATCCCGCGCATGGAGGGGGGCGATATTACACGGTGAGGGCTCTCCTGGGAATTTTCATTCTCATCCTTGCGGCAAGCGCGCAAAGCAGCGGCGCGCTTGTGTTCAGTCGCATGCACGTCGGCGTAGATTTTCTTCTGGTATGCTGTATCTGCTGCGCTCTGCTCGCGGGGGAGGGCGCGGTGCTGGCGGTTGCGGTTTGCGCAGGGCTGTTCAAGGATGCGCTCTCATCCGACGTAGCCGGCCACTCCGTTGCAGTGTTCGTGGCGATCTCGCTCATGATATGCGTGATTCGCAGCCGGTTGTGGGTCATCCACTGGAGCGCGCAGGCGGGCTGCGCATTCGCCGGAACGCTGTGCGCGTGGATGCTCTACAACCTCCTTGCAAAGGCATGGGGCCAGCCTCTCGAGTGGGCGATAGGGGCTGTCGTCTCCCGGGCGTGTGTGAACGCATGTATCGCGCCTCCTCTCTTCAGGATATGGCTCGCCGTAGTGCGGTAGCTAGCCTGGATTATTCACGAGGCGCCCGTAGTAAAAGGGGCATAACCACTGAGGGCATTGAATATACTGAATGTTTGGACGCAGATTGACAACAGTAGCTAGGGGCTAGTAGTTAGGGATTAGGGAAAGTGAAACTGAAAGGCGTTAGCTGGATATTAATAGCCGGGTGCTAAGGATAGGATAGTGTCACGGAAATATAGAATTCCCCCTAATACCTAACTACTATCCCCTCGCTACTATATCTTTCAGGTATGTCGGTTTTTAGTTGGTGAATAGATCAAGCTAGGGTTCTCAGTCAATGATTTTCTATAGAAGAACTAGTTTCTTTTCCATTTTGTGCGGGTAAATATATATCATTCCCTCCCCTCCGCCATAGAGGGACATGCTTCGGACTTGCGCGGCGCAGGCGAGAGGGTAGGGGAGATTGATACCTACCCACACAAGATGAAAGAGACCCAGAACCGGTGAAAAATTTTCCCAAGATGTTGTGTCCTCGCGGCGGCCCGGGTGATGTATGATCGAATATCCCAAAGACACGATTTCCAGACAATATCCTCTTGTGGTGATCGGCATCGCCATCATGGGCGTTCTCCTCACGCTCACCGTCTATCTCTGGTACCTTCAGGTGTTTCATGGAGAAGAGTATTTTCAGATGGCGGCGAGCAATCGGCTGCGCCTGGTTCGAAAGCCCGCTCCTCGCGGCCTGATCTTCGACCGCTCGGGCACCATCCTTGCCGATAACCGGCCCGGTTTCGATGTGGAGGTTGTGCCGGAGGATGTCGGGAACATGGCGCTCATGGAGCAAAGGCTCGGCAAGATTTTGCTGATCGGCCCCGACAAGGTGCGCGAGCGCATGAAGAGCAGGCGTTCCTACGCGTATCTGCCGATTACGGTAGAGAGCGATGTGAATATGGAGACAGTCCTCGCTGTTGAGGAAAGGCAGCAACTGCTTCCGGGCGTCCACATAGGCGTCTATCCAAGGAGGCGCTACATATACGGCGGAATCGCGGCGCACCTGGTCGGATCCATCGGGATGATCAGCAAGGATGAACTGGAGGATCTCCGGATACAGGGATACGTCCAACAGGATCTGGTGGGAAAGACCGGAGTGGAGAAAAGCTATGAACGGTTTCTTTCCGGCGAGTCGGGGGTGGATGCCATCCAGGTAGACGGTCGCGGCTATCTCGATAAGGCTCTCTATCGCAATGAACCCCGTCCGGGGAATAATGTTTTCCTCACGATAGACCTGGAACTCCAGCGTGCATGCGAGGCGGCTTTGGCGGGTCAGACGGGCGCGGTGGTGGCACTTGATCCAAGGAACGGAGAAATACTCGCGATGGCCAGCAGCCCCACCTATGACCCCGGCGTATTTGTGCCCCCGGTGGATGGCGAAATGGTGCGCGCACTCATGAGCGATGAGAATCACCCGCTTATGAACCGGGCGATACAGGGGGTGTATCCGCCGGGCTCGACCTTCAAACCGATCATTTCCCTCGCGGCTCTTGAGAAGGGGGCGATTACCGGGAGAACCACATTCGAGTGCCCCGGTTATTTCATGCTCGGCCGCCATCTCTATCACTGCTGGTACGCGAAGGGTCATAAGAGGGTCGATTTACCGGACGGCCTTATGTTTTCCTGCAATGTTTTTTTCTACAATGTGGGGCTCCGCACGGGACGCGATGACATTGCGGGGATGGCGTGCGAGTTCGGGATGGATGAGTTGAGCGGAATCGACCTCCCGGGAGAGCGGGCCGGTGTGGTGCCGACGGAGCGGTGGCGCAAGGAGAACGGCATCACCTCATGGAGCCCCGGCGACACTGTGGTCATGGCGATCGGCCAGGGATATCTCCTCCTTACACCGCTGCGGTCCGCTCTTATCATGGCGGCGGTCGCAAACGGCGGCAAGCTTTTTCAACCCCACGTGGTGCGTCAGGTGGTGTCACCGCTCGGCGACCCGTTATATATCTTACAGCCCCGGCTGGTGAAACAGATAGAGATGGAGGAGAGGAACCTGGCGCTGGTGCGGGAAGGGTTGAGGAGGGTGGTGAACTCGCGTTATGGTACGGGGCAGAAGTGCAAGCTCGAGAAGGTGGAGATCGCAGGCAAAACGGGAACCGTGCAGGTCGGCTCAGAGGACAATAGAAAGAACCACGCCTGGTTCGTCGGTTATGCACCCTATGGGAATCCGCAGATTGCGCTTGTGGTGCTTCTCGAGGGAAAGGAATCCGGCGGCTTCTTCGCCGCTCCGGCCGCAAAGGATATTTTCGCGACATATTTCAAAGTAAAGAAATAACGTAACTGCTCAGGAGCCAGAATTCAGGAGCCAGGAGTAAGAATGAGGATGCCAGCGGCGATATTTGAGAACTTGGGATACGGCGATGTTTCTGAGTTAATGCAGTTACTTGAAGAGGTCAATAAGCTACCGGGAGCTTATGCGTGATCCATTCTGGATTCTGGCTCCTGGCTTCTGACTACCTGAGTAGTTGCATTTTCACACATTCTGATTCTTTATGAGTGATCTCGACACAGAGCGAGGAGGTGATGGCGGATGTTTGATCTCTCCCCCATGAGACATATAAGCTGGGGCATTGTCGCGTGCGCCGCGGCGATAATCGTCGTGAGCCTCTTTTTCATCTACAGCGGTTCCCAGGGGCTTGGCGAGGAGGTGGTTATCCGCTACGTGGAGCGGCAGGTGATCTGGGGTGTTATCGGCATCATGATCGCAGCGTTTCTCGCGTTGATCGACTACCGTAAATTGGCCAGCTCGGCCTTCTTGATCTACAGTGCGTTTCTCGTCCTCCTCGTGATTGTTCTCGTTGTCTCCGATCTTCGGCGAGGTGCGGGGCGATGGCTCTCCGTAGGCGGGTTCACCATCCAACCCTCGGAGTTCGCCAAAATCGCCCTGATCCTTGCTCTGGCGAAGTACTTGTCCCGGGAAGACCTGCCGCGCAACTCACCCGCCTATATGGTGGGGGCGCTGCTTATCGCCGCAATCCCCATGGTCCTAATCCTCAAACAGCCTGACCTGGGCACTGCGCTCGCGCTCGTCCCGGTGGTATTCGCGATGCTCATTGTGGCGCGGGCGAGCTGGGCGCACCTTCTGTATATTTTCACAGTAGTCACCCTCTCTCTTCCCCTGGGTTGGTCTTTTCTCAAGCCATACCAGCAGACGCGCATCAAGGTTTTCCTGAATCCCCAGCTCGATCCGCTCCGGGCCGGTTACAACGCCATCCAATCCCTGATCGCCGTCGGATCAGGAGGAATCTTGGGACGAGGCTGGCTCCAGGGTACGCAGACACAGCTTCGTTTCCTTCCCGAGAGGCACACGGATTTTATTTTCTGCGTGGTGGCGGAGGAGACAGGATTCGCCGGATGCATTATCCTGATCGCGCTCTATGCGACCATTATATTCATCGGCCTGCGCATCGCGGAGCAGGCGCGCGATGAATTCGGCCGGCTCACGGCTTTAGGGATCACGGTGCTCCTCACGTCTCACGTCGTGATCAACATCGGGATGACCATAGGCCTCTTGCCCATCACAGGACTGCCCCTTCCCCTCATGAGCTACGGGGGCTCGTCGCTGGTCAGCGTGTGCATCTGCCTGGGCATCCTCGAGAGTATTTGCGCAAGGAGATTCGTGTTTTAGCAATCAAGCTATCGAACAATAAATGCGGCGATTAGGCGATTGAGCGATTAAGTGAAAGGGGGATAAAGCTATGGTTCCCTCTCGCCTCGCGTGGGTAGCTGCAATTCCTATATATCCGCACTTCGGGACAGGGAAATTCAGTATCCCCCTTCCCCTGTGAAGGGGAGCTTGTCCCGTCGAAGACCCTGAGCGAAGTCGAAGGGACCTTGCCGAGGGAAGGGCAGGGAGGGGGTGGACTGCTGTTGAAGGCAATTGTGAGGTAAGCCTGTAATCGAGCTATGGAAAAAATGAAAGATATCAAGCAGATCATCGAGCGTGAACTACTTCCGGTGGTGGAAAAACCGGGGCGTTATATCGGGGGGGAGTATGGAGCGGTGGTGAAGGATGACGCCGCTGTATCCCTCCGGATCGCCCTCGCTTTCCCCGACGTCTATGAGATAGGGATGAGCCACCTGGGGCTCAAAATTCTCTACACGATTATCAACGGTCACGCGCCATTCTCCGCGGAGCGGGTCTACACGCCGTGGCCGGATATGGAGGCGCTGATGCGCCGCCACCGTGTGCCCCTCTACGGCCTGGAGAGCTTCAGGCCGATCAGTGAGTTTGACCTCGTCGGCTTCACCCTTCCTCACGAGCTCACCTACACCAACATCCTGACCATGCTCGATCTTGGAGGGATCCCTCTCTCTTCACGCGAGCGTGCGGGCGGCTCATTCCCGCTGGTGATCGCGGGCGGGCCATGCGCCTACAATCCGGGACCGCTGGAGGATTTTATCGATATCTTTATCATTGGAGAGGGCGAGGAGGTGCTCGTTGAGGTGATGCGCGCGGTGGATCAGTGGAAGCGGTCCGAAGAGGCGAAGCGCAGCGGGAGGGAGGATCTTCTCGTCAGTCTCGCCCGGACGGTACAGGGAGTCTATGTTCCGCAGCTTTACAGGGCGGTACGGTCTTCGGCAGGTGCTCTGATCTCCCGCGAACCGCTTTTCCCCGGCGTGCCGGAGCGTGTGAAAAAAAGGGTTGTCCCCGCCCTGCATTCTTCACAGTATCTCGCGCAAGTTCCGGTGCCGAACATTGCCGTTATCCATGATCGTATCGGCATGGAGATTCGACGCGGCTGCAGCCAGGGCTGCCGCTTCTGTCAGGCGGGGATGATCTATCGCCCTGTGCGGAATGAAATCCCCGAGAATATCCGCGCGGCGGCAGGGTCCGCGCTGGATGCAACCGGCTATGACGAGGTCGCCCTGTGCGCGCTCTCCGTGGGAGATTATCCGGATCTCGAATCAGTCGCACGGGAAGTCACACGGAGCGCGCGGTCCGGCCCCGTAGCGCTCTCATTGCCCTCTCTTCGCCCTGACCTGCTCTCCGGCACGATCGCCGATTCTCTCTCCGAGTCCCGGCGGACGGGGATCACGCTTGCGCCGGAGGTCGGAACTGAGGCGATGCGCCGGAGGGTCAACAAGAATGTCTCCATGGAGAACCTCATCCGCCTTATAGCCGAGCTCAAGCGCAAGGGTTGGCGCCTGGTGAAGCTATATTTCATGGTGGGACTCCCCGGTGAAACAGAGGATGACCTGATCGGCATTGCGGACTGGATCGGGAAGGTCGCGGAGATCGGCGGGCGCCGCTCCGGGAAATGGGAAGTCAATGTGACACTCTCGTCGTTCGTCCCGAAGCCGCATACGCCGTTTCAGTGGGAGCCGATGAATTCCCTGGACGACCTGCGGGCAAAGCAGGATTTTCTGCGAAAGAGAGTGAGAGCGAGGAATGCCCGCTTGAAGTTCCATGACCTCGAATCGAGTTTCCTGGAAGGGGTTTTCTCTCGTGGTGACAGCGCGCTCGGCAAGGCCATCTCGCTCGCGTGGCAAAAAGGCTGCCGTTTCGACGGATGGAGGGAGACGTTCAAACCGCAGCTCTGGCGTGAGGCGTTTCAGGAAGCAGGCCTGAATCCCGTCGCCTACGCCATGAGGAGATTCGACGATGAGGAATTGCTTCCCTGGGAGGTGATTGACACCGGCGTAAGCAGGGAGTTTCTTCTGTCGGAGCGTTTGAAATCAGTTCGGGGAGAGCTGACCGCTGATTGCACCCTTGAAGGATGTACGGGGTGCGGTGTCTGCGAATCCCTCGGGGTGAGGCCTGTCCTCGGCAATAAGAGAGAATGAAATTCCCTCGCGCACAGGTAATTCCAGTGCATTGAATCACGGATTATCGCGTAGTTCCGCACCTGTCAAGCTCGTCCTGGCATATCCCTC
>JAPLCW010000101.1 GCA_026392015.1 Candidatus Auribacterota bacterium
TTATACTTCTCCTCCGGACTAAACTTCCTCTTTTCCATCTCTCCGCCTCCTTTCTATGGTAAAATCTTACCATCCATGGAGGCGAGATTCATACAAATCTAAGAACCCGAAAAAGTCCAATTTAGTCTAAACCATTACAAAGGGTATACCATAAGCTCCTCAACAATGCCGTCGACACTACGTTACTGCAAACCAACCTTAAACGACGAATGGTCAATAAATGGCAATATTTCAAACCACTGTTTCTACGATTCTTACGGAAGCGTGTATTGCTCTCCAGATCCTTGCGGCAGCAACGGCTGGAGATGGCCCAATGCCTGGCACGGATCAAGTGCACATAGCTATTGCGACGGAGCCGGGATATATTTAAAGTAACTTATTGAAGATAAACTATTGGGGACACTTTTTGCAATTCATCGATGTTGAAGATATTATGTAAGAATTGAACTTTATTTTTCCATAATATATTGGAAATAGGGATAATATAAAGAGTATCCCCATACAGTACAAAGCTACTTTGCGGACCATCAACTTTTGGTGACAGTGTAAACAAAAGTTGACATGGCAATAACTCTCTCCGATTCTTGCCACTCTCCACTATTCTATAACTTACTCCTGTAGTAACAGTTATAAATCTACAAAAAATCATCTTTTCTCTTCATCCTGGAACGGAAAATGCATGCAGGATTGATGGGAAGCAGGATATCCACACATTCCATATGCATAGACCCGCGCTGTACATCGCGCTCGCGTACGTATCGGGCATACTCGTATGCCGGGCGCTGTCGGGCGAGAATCTCCTTCTCTTCGCAGGCGTGTCTCTCATCTGCGGTGTTTTCGGGGTGATTCTCCGTGGTCAGTACCGATCATCAACCGCTTCATTGCTCGCTGTCCTTTTTGCCGGCCTATTCTCCTGTTCTTTCATTGAACGCGCCATGAAATACAGCGATCTGCAACTACTCTTCGGCGCTCAACCGGTGAGAGTGGAGGTTCACGCTACAATACTCCAGCCCCCCCAGTGGGAGGAGATAGTGGACGAGCGGGGAGGCATATGCTGCAAGACTTCCATGCTTGTGCGGCTGATCGAAGTCTCACTGGCACAGGGATGGGCTCCGGTGCGGGACAGAATCCGCGTTTCGCTCGTATGCAATGAACCGATTCCTCTCGAGCGCGGCGACACGGTGAGGCTCTTTGGCGCGCTCCGCAGGATAAAGCGGGCAACAAATCCCGGACAGTTCGACGGGGCATCATTCTGGCACAGACGCGGTGTCGACTATTCGATCTCGGTTGTGGGAGATACGTGCGTTTCACCATTACAGCCGTCGGCGGGTTTCATGCGACGGGTAGATCGTATGAGGGAACGGCTTCGCCGCGGGCTTGAGCAGGGGAATCCCGAATCCGCAGAGAGGAAGATCATCATGGCGATGATTCTGGGCTATCGTGAGAATATGGAGCAGGAGATTGTCAGGCCGTTCAAGCTTACCAACACGATGCATATTCTTGCCATCTCCGGCCTGCACGTCGGATTTTTCTACCTCATGCTCAGGGGAATATGCAGGATGCTGTCGTTCCCGCCGCGCCTGACAGCCGCGGTGAGCATTCCGCTCATCGCGTTGTACGCACTGCTGACGGGATCAGCCGTTCCCGTCGTACGCGCGTCGGTCATGTTCTCTGCATTTCTCTCCGCTCCTTTTCTGGGGAGACAGAGGGATGCATTCAACACTCTGGGGACTGCGGCGGTCGTCATCCTCACAGTGAATCCTCTCCAGCTTTTTGATGCTGGCTTTCAACTTTCGTTCGTCGCGGTGCTCGCGATCCTGCTCTTCGCGGGGAGGATCGCCGACATATTTACACGGATCTGGCCATGCAGTCCTCTTCCGGGGCAGTTGCTCGTGAGCCGATGGGAAACGATACGATGGCATCTCGGCAGGAAGCTCATTGCGCTTCTGTCCACATCGATCGCCGCCTGGATCGGCCTGGCGGCGTTCATCGCCTATACCTTTCACGTGGTGACGCTGCTCGGATTGCTCGGGAATATGGTCGTGATCCCGGCGGGATTTGCGATCGTATGCCTCGGATGCGCGGGAGCGCTCTGCTCGCTGTGCTCGCTGTGGCTGGCAGGTATGCTCAATGTGCTGAACAGGGGGGTCGTATTTCTAATGCTTTTTGCGGTGCGGTTGATCGCACGCATCCCGTGGTCATGGTGCTACGTGGATGTCTCAGATCATCTACGCTTCATTTCCTTCTGTGGGATCGTAGCGGCGGTGAGCATAGCGATTCTGTGGCGCGGCAGTAGGTGGGGGCGGTGGATAGGGCTATGCGCCGCCGCCATTTTTGCGACAGTGCCTTTCGCTTTCTCCGGGGCCATCCCTTTACTGACCGTTACCTTCCTCGACGTCGGCCAGGGAGACGCCGCATACGTCGAATTCCCGGATGGAGAGAACCTCCTGATCGATGGGGGACCGGAAACGGGGGTTAGGGCGGGGGAAACGGTTCTCCGTCCCTTTCTGGAGAGCCAGGGATGCGGCGCCGTGGACACTGTTTTGCTCACACACCCGCACGACGATCATCTGCTCGGGCTGCTCGCGGTAATGGAAAATTTCACCGTCCGCAGGCTGGTCCTGGCAAGATGGGGAAGTGCGTCAGAACCGTACGCGAAGCTCATCGAGCTCGCTGCGCGCAAGGATATCCCGCTTTACTACGTTGCCAGGGGCGATACCCTCGCCTACGGGGAGGGTGTGCAGATCAGCGTGCTAAATCCCGCCCGTATTCTCCCAGGCGGGGAGGAATCGGAGGAGAACAACAGCTCCATCGTGCTTATGCTCCGCTACGGCGGCGTCCGGATTCTGCTTTGCGCGGATATAGAGCGAGAAACGGAGAACGAGCTCTGCCGGATCTGGCCCGACCTGCGGGCACAGCTCGTGAAGGTGGCGCACCACGGAGGAATGAGATCGAGCAGCCAGGAGTTCCTGAGGATGGTTTTGCCGCAGTGGGCGATTGTCAGTGTGGGCGGGAACAACAGGTTCGGTCATCCGGCTCCGCAAACGCTCGCTGCCCTGAAGGTGGAAGGGAGTGAGGTGCTGCGAACGGATCTCCACGGGGCAGTGACTGCGAGGACGGACGGGAGGAGCATCACGGTGAGCGCGGAACGCGGGGAGTAGCGTATATACATTTATTTTCCGTAACTGCTCAGGAGCCAGAATTCAAGAGTCAGAATTCAGAAGACAGAATACAGGAGACAGGAGATAAACGTTTCCTTGAAATGCCGTTATTCTTAATTCTGCATTCTGTATTCTGGATTCTTGTTTTTCCACTCTGGCTCCTGGCTTCTGACTACCTGAGTAGTTACTATTTCCCCGGCGTGCTCTTTTTTGTGCGATCAAGGAGCTCCTGTTGCAGCTTGGAAACCTTTGCCCGCTGCCGCAGTTCAGCCTCCCTGTTGAGAATAAACTCGGCATCGAGAATGCTCCCCTCCCGCGTTCCCCGGGGAAGGAACTTTACAGGCCACTCCACCCACCCTTTGCCCTCGACCTCCAGCACCGCCAGCTCCCCCTCGATCCTGTCAACGACCACCCTTATTTTCATTTCATCCCTCCTCAGCACACGCTTTTAGTGTAGAGGATGAGCGCGGGGAGCTCAAGCGGAATCTTGAACAGGAGTTTCCCCAATTTTTGTAAATTTTCACCACGGAGACACAGAGGGCACGGAGAACGCACTGAAAAATAATTAACCCGACAATTTCTCTTGCAGCGAACTACCCGCTTTCCGTGCCCTCCGTGCCTCCGTGGTGGATTCTGCAATGCAGTTTCCCTGACTACTAACTACTGACTACTAGCTACTGACGTGCGATGGATTTCGCGGATTGACTTGGCGTGATCTATTGTCTATTATGTAACATAAACTTTTGGCCTTCTTTCACGGAATCCACCCCCTGACGTTACAAACAGGTCTGTGGCAGAGGAGAACGATGATAGTCCACAATCGAAGGGTCGTAATTACCGGCATCGGTGTGATCAGCCCGCTTGGGCTGGACAAAAGCTCGTATTGGGAAAACCTCATCGGGTGCAAATCCGGTGTCGCTGAAATCTCCCTTTTTGATGCATCCGCGTTTCCCACAAGAATCGCCGCTGAGGTGAAGGGGTTTGACCCTGCACGCTATATCGAAAAGCGTAAGTCTATCAAGGTGATGATGCGAGATATGCAGTTCGCCGTCGCTGCGACGAAAGAGGCGGTTGCGGATTCGGGATTGGATTTGGCGCATCTCGACCCTACGAGGATCGGTGTTATCTTCGGGGCGGGCATGATCTCCACGGATGTGGAGGAACTCAGCCCGGCGATCGCACACTCGCTCGACGAGAACGGAAAGTTTGACATGGTGCGATTCGGGAACGAGGGAATACACCAGCTTTTCCCCCTCTGGTTGCTCAAGCAGCTCCCCAACATGCTCGCTTCGCACGTCGCCATCGCGTACAATACGCAAGGGCCAAGCAATACCATCACCACCGGTTGCTCGGCAAGTGCTCATGCGATCGGGGAATCGTTCCGGGTCATCGGGAGGGGCAGTACGGATCTCGTGATCACGGGCGGCGCCAACTCATTCATCACTCCACTCAAATTGATCCGGTACCTCAAACTCGGCGTTCTCTCACAGAGAAACGACCCCCCGGAGAAGGCAAGTTGCCCGTTCGACGCGAAGAGGGATGGATTTGTCATTGGCGAGGGGGCGGGCATCCTCATCCTCGAAGAGATGGAACACGCCCGGGCGCGGGGAGCGCACATGTATGCCGAGATTGTAGGGTATGGAAGTTCAGTAGATATCCGGAGCGGCCCCGGCGGCACGGTGGTGCCCTCAAGCAAGTCTCGTGCGATCAAGATGGCCCTCGCCGACGCGGGCGTCGCGCCAGGGGATGTCCGGTACATCTGTGCTCATGGTAACTCCATTCCCTTCACAGACAAGATCGAGACGCTGGCCATCAAAGAGGTGTGGGGGGATGGGGCGTACTCGATTCCGGCGAGCTCCGTCAAAGGAAATATCGGTGACCTGGGGCCGGCCTCGGGCGCGATCGGGCTTATCTCCACCGCGATGGCGATCAAGAACAAGATGATCCCTGCGACAATGAACTATGAGGAGCCCGATCCCGAGTGCGATCTGGACTACGTGACTCAGCCGCGGAGCGCAACAGTCGATTGCGCGGTGTGCAACTCATTTGATTATTTGGGCCAGAACGTGAGTCTCGTGATCAAACGCGCGGAGCCAGCATAAATGACTGACCTCAGACGCGTCGTGGTAACCGGCATCGGAATGCTCACGCCCCTGGGTATGGGCATTGAGGAGAACTGGGATTCCCTCGTCAACGGGCGCTCGGGGATCAGGCGGCTGACATCCTTTAACGCCGCCGGCTATCCAACCCAGATCGCGGGCGAGGTGAAGGGGTTCGATCCCCGGAAAACTCTGGGCGACCGGCCGGATCTCGACGCCATCGGGCTCCATACGCAATTCTCGCTCGCAGCGGCGAAGCTCGCGTACGAAGACGCCGGGCTCGGAGACACGCATGTTCCGCCCGAGCGGATGGGAGTCTACCTGGGGTGTGGCGAGGGCACGCCGGCTTTTCTGTGGCTCGCCAACCGCATCCGTGAATCTTTTCGGGACGGGAAGATCAGCATACCGGAATTTCTGAAGCGCGGCAGGGAAATGCTGGATCCGAGAAAAGACATAGAGGCGGAACCCAATAAACCGGTGTACCACATCGCCAATGCCTACAATGCCTGTGGGCCCAACTCCAACTGTCTGACCGCGTGTGCCGCAAGCGCCCAGGCAATCGGTGAGGCGGCCTGCACAATCGTCCGCGGAGATGCCGACGTTATGTTTGCGGGGGGGGCGCACTCGATGATCCACCCGTTGGGCGTTGCCGGATTCAACCTCCTTACCGCCATCTCCACCCACAACAGTGAGCCGGAGAAGGCGAGCAGACCGTTTGATCTCAAGCGCAACGGCTTTGTGCTCTCCGAGGGAGCGGGCATCCTGATCCTCGAGGAAGCGCGGCGAGCGGTCCGGCGCGGGGCGAAGATCTACGGGGAGATTCGGGGCTTCGGCTGCTCATCCGATGCCTACCGTATTACAGATGTGCATCCCGAGGGAAGGGGCGCGGCCCAGGCTATGCAGAACGCCGTCCGTGACGCAGGGATCGGCGTGGAGGATGTGGAATACATCAACGCCCACGGCACCTCGACGCAGATCAACGACAAGGTGGAAACACTTGCGATCAAGAAGGTGTTTCAGGCGCACAGCAAAAAGGTGGCCGTGAGTTCCACAAAATCAATGATGGGACATCTCATCGCTGCGGCGGGTGCGGTGGAGGCCGCGGTATGCCTGCTTACCATTACCCGCGGTGTGATCCCGCCGACGATCAACTACGAGTTCCCTGATCCGGAGTGCGATCTCGACTATGTCCCCAATGTCGCCCGTGAAACAAAGGTGGACATCGCTCTTTCAAATTCGTTCGGTTTCGGCGGGCAGAATGTGTGCATCATCTTCTCCCGTTACGGGGGTGACGCGCGATGAAATATCTCGAGATCGACGGCATCCGCTATGAGACGCTCTCTCTCTTCAGGAAGGTGTTCAACCGTGCGGTGATCAATCCGCTGATCAACTATATCGTCCCCACGAAGCTGCTCCTTAATTTCCTGAACAAGAGCAAGAGCCCTTTGCTACACGAATCAATCTCGCGGCCCGGCGGATGGCGCGCGATGAAGCTTTGCTATGAGAACGGCGAGCCGGTTGATGCCGTCGACAAACGCATCCTCAAGGATGCCGTGCTGACGCTGAGCGCTCGCAATAGGCGGCGGATGGCGGTTCGCGTGCTCAAGGACCTGATCCAAAAATACCGGGTGGGGGGGGATGTGCACATCGTGGGTATCGGGACGGGGCCTGGCTTCAACGTGCTCGAGGCGATGGTGGACGCGGAGACGGATCGCGTATTCGCGTACTGCATCGATGAGGATTCGGACGCATTTTCGTTCGGCGAGAAGCTTGCAGAGCAAATGGGGTTGAAGGGGCGGGTACGCTACATTACCGGCAACGCGATCAACCTCGAGGGTTTGCTGGAGGTTGTCCCCCACGTTGTCAAGATGGTGGGCATCCTCGAGTATTTGACGGACGATCAGGTGATGGAGCTGCTGCGCATGAGTCACCGGATACTGCCTCCCGGCGGCAGCGTACTGGTGAACAGCATCACGGCGCATCACGGTGTGGATCGCTATCTCCGCCGGGTATTCAACTGGCATCTGAACTACCGCTCCCCAAGGAAGATTCTCAGTCTCTTCGAGGAATCAGGGTTCAGCGATTTTCACCTCAGGCAAGACCCGCTGGGCGTCTACGCAATCCTCGTCGGTTCAAAAAACTAAGCGCCCCATGCTCCAAGGGGGCGCACCTCCCGGAGTTTGCGAATGCACAAAACGTTACTCACACCCGTCCTGTATGGATGGGCAAGGCTGCACGGGGCGAGAGAGAAAAGGTCATTCGAGCGCAGCACCGCGCGCTGCGCCGACACCCAGCGCGCCGTGTTGAAAGAGAAGCTCCGTTATGCAGAGGGAACGGAGTACGGGCGCCGCCACCTCTTCTCGAAAATCAGCTCCCCCGGCGAATACCGCAAGGCGGTTCCCATCGTTGATTATGCCGCGCTCGCACCGCACGTCGAGCGTATTGTAAACGGCGAAGAGAATATCCTTTTTCCCGCGAGGGAGAAGGTTCTCATGTTTGCCATGACGAGCGGGACGACCGCAGCCCCGAAGTATGTCCCGGTGACTCAGGGGTACTACCGGGAGCTCTCACGGGGAAATTTCATCTGGGGTGTCCACCTGATGGAGAGTCATCGCGACGTCCTCCGGCATAAAATCCTCCACATCGTTTCGCCGAGCAGGGAGTGCACGACGGCCAGGGGAGTGGCTTGCGGAGCAGCAACCGGGCTGGTGGCTGAATCGCAGAGGATGATTGCACGCCTGAAGTACGCACTGCCGCCCTCCGCGTACCGGATTGCCGACTACGATACGAAGTACTACACGATCCTGAGGATTGCAATGGAGCAGAAGATCAGCCTCGTCATCGCAGCCAATCCGAGCACCCTCGTCGCGCTTGGCTGCTCTCTCGAGAAGAACGCATCGCGGCTGATCAAAGACCTCCACGACGGCACGCTCTCCGTCGACGCGGCGCGCGAGGGCTGCAGGGGAAGGGCAATTCGCCCCTTCCTGCACAGGAGGAGGGCGGCGGCAGCCAGACTTGAACGAGCCTTCTCACGCACGGGAAGGCTCATCCCGAAGGATATCTGGCCCGAGTTGGAAGTGATCGCCTGCTGGACAGGAGGGACGCTTACCCCGTACCTCGATCTGGTGAAGGCATACTGGGGCGATAAGCCTCTGCGGGATCCAGGCCTCATCGCCTCAGAGGGACGAATGACCATCCCCATCGAAGACGGCGAGGGGGGAGGGGTGCTCGACGTGATGAGTCACTTCTACGAATTTCTCCCTTATGAAGAAAACGGGGCCGATACCCTTCTCGCCCATGAGCTGGAGGTCGGAAAAAACTACTATATTCTCCTCACCACCTCATCCGGTTTTTTCCGCTACAATATCTCAGATGTAGTGCAGGTGACCGGCTACCATGGAGATTCCCCCGTCCTGAAGTTTCTCCACAAGGGGAGCCGCATCAGCTCGCTGACGGGTGAGAAAATATCGGAGCATCAGGTGGTGGAGGCGTTCAGGGCGTGCGAGAGGGCTCTGGGTTTCAGCGTTCCCCAGTTTAACGTATGCCCGCGCGGGGGCGTGCCTCCCTCCTACTACCTCCTTTTGGAGGAGAAGCGCGAGCTGTGCAACGAGTTGCCGGGATTATTGTCCGCACGGTTCGATGACGAGCTGAAGCGCCTCAATATGGAGTACAAGAGCAAACGCGACTCCGGGAGGCTGGGGGCGCCGTCCGTGAAACTGGTGGCCGGAGGCTCGTTCGACCGCGAGAAGATCGAGCACATAAAGAGGAGCGGCGGCAGGATGGAGCAGTACAAGCACGCCTACCTGAGCCCCCTCCTCGGTTACTGCGCGCGCTTCCAGCTTATGGAGCCGGGACATCCATGAAGAATTTGCAGCATCACCTTATGCGGAGGTATCTGTTCGGAATAGTGAGCGCATGCGGAGTGCTCTACATGTCCCCCGGAGCTATGGGAGGAGCAACAGCGGCGATTTCCGATCCCGTCGCGATGCTGCGCAAGGCGCTAAAAAACTATCAAAGCGTTTGGAACTATACTGCCATATTCCATAAACAGCAGAGGGTGAGGGGAACGCTGTTCGAGGAAGAGGAGATTCAGCTTAAGTTCAAAAAGCCTTTCATGGTATATATGAAATGGATAGGCGCCATCGACAGCGGCAGGGAGGTTCTCTATATCCAGGGGCAACAAGAGGGGAGGATACTTGTACACCTCGGCGGGATGATCAACTATTTCGCCCCCTCATTCCTGATCCATCCCACGGGGACGCTCGCGATGCGCAAGAACTTAAGGCCGATCAGCGAGTCGGGAATCGAGAACACCATCACGCTCCTTATCGGTGTGTGCGAAAAGGCGGAGAAAAACGGAGACATGGAAATGCACTACCTCGGCGCGGGAAAGATCGGCGAGCGAACGACTCAGAAGTGGGAGCGCGTGCTGCCGCAGGGGAAGGGATATCCGGCACACAGGACGCTGGTTGATCTGGACAGTGAAATGGGTTACCCTCTCTCGGTGATCAGTTATGGGTGGAATGGAGAGCTTCTGGAAAAGTACCTCTACCTCGACCTCCGCACAAACGTCGGCCTCACCGGGAAGGATTTCGAGCGCGGGAATCGTGACTATGGTTTCGGATATGTGACGGTGCCGATACCATAAGAATATATCCCAAATCCCAATCTCCGCATAGCAGTAAGGAGTAAGCCGTAAGCCATAAGCAAGATGCGTACTGCGTATCGCTTACCACTTAGGTCTGACCAGGAATTTCTTCTCTGGTGAGGTTCTCACATGCGTATTGTAAAAATCATAATCTACAGGATTCGGCTTCCGTTCAAGCGTCCTTTTGCGCACGCGCGCTCGTTTCGACGGGAGACCGAGAATATTATATCGGAGTCACTCACGGATCGCGGCGTGAGCGGGTTCGGAGAAGGAGTTCCCCGCGACTACGTCACCGGCGAGACGCCCGACTCCGCAGTGCGGTATCTTTCTCAGCAGAACTACTCTTTTCTCTCGGATGAGATTCCATCTCTCGAAGAGGGGATCCGCCGCCTCCGGGCATGGGAGATCGATGTCCGCCGCCAGGGGGAGGTGTTTCCGGGAGCGGCGCGATGTGCGCTGGGACTCAGCCTTCTCGATGCGCTTACCCGCTCGTACGGGGTGGGAATAGGTGAAATCGCCCGGAGTGCGGAAGGACTGCTTCAAGAGGGGAGACGCGCATCGCGGGTTCGCTACAGCGCTGTCTGCTCCGGAGGTTCTGTTGCATCCGTGATCGCCACTCTGCTAAAATACCGCCTCTACAACTTCGTGTCCGCCAAGGTAAAGGTGGGGTGGAGCGAAAGGAGAGACCTTCTTTTCACGCGCCTCGCGCGGAGGATTCTCGGTCGCGCAACCGATATCAGGGTGGATGCGAATGGCGCGTGGGATACGCGCACCGCGATTACTATGATCGGAAAGCTCGAGAAATACAGGATCTCCTCGATAGAGGAACCGCTCATGCCGCGTTATAGGGGTGATCTCCCGCGCGTCAGGGAAAGCGTGCGCATCCCCATTATGCTGGATGAATCCGCCTGTGACCGCGATCAACTGACGCAGGCGATTGAGAGCGGCTCCTGCGATATGGTCAATATCCGCCTCTCCAAGTGCGGGGGCTTCTTCGCTTCTCTGGAGATGGCGAATATTCTGCGGGAGAGGGGACTCGGTTACCAGCTTGGCTGCCAGGTGGGTGAGAGCGGGATCCTCTCCGCCGCGGGACGCCATTTCGCATTTCTCGTCCCCGGCATCAGGCACGTCGAGGGATCATACGACCGGCACCTTTTGGAGCAGAACCTCACCGAGGAGGATCCGACATTCGGGTATGGGGGATGGGCTTCGCCGCTGCGCGGGCCCGGTCTCGGGGTGACAGTGAAACGTGAAATTCTGGACAAGTACACGGTGGAAAAGCACGAGATCGAGCTGCGTGAGGAGCCTGTCCACAGGCGGGCGCGGTTACATGTGTAACACAGATGCACGCAGCGCGGCCCTTGGCTGTATCCAGTTCTATTTGTGTTCATCTGTGATGCACATGGAAGCTTTAACGGGCATCACAGATAACATCGGATTAACACAGATAAAGCAATATATTGTGAAATCATGAGTTATAGCTATAATCATACTACAGATGCACACAAATTGATTGGCGCGGCCCATCAGCCGCACTGTGAGTGACCCCTATGCAGATGGCAGAACCGATTCCGGAAATTAAAGAGTGCGTCGCAGGTGATGGCGTGAAACTGCGCTACAGGGAGTGGATTCCCCAGAATCCCAAGGCCGCAGTTGTATGCCTGCACGGTATCCGCAGTCACAGCGCATGGTATACCGATTCCTGCGCTCACCTGTGCCGGAAGGGGTACCGCATTCTTTTCCCCGACCGCCGTGGTTCGGGCATTAACAGGGAAAGCGCGGAGCTAGCACCCCGGTACGAACGTTGGATCGAAGACGTGGAATGCTTCCTCGCTATTGCCGCCGGAGAGCTTCCCGGAAAGCCGCTACACCTCCTGGGTATCTCGTGGGGAGCCCGTCTCGCAGCCGTGGTTGGTTCGCGCGGCAGGGTTCCGTTGAGGAGCGTGATCTTCTCCGCGCCGGGGATCGTATCGCGCGTCGATTATCCACTCCGGGTCAAGGTTGCCGTTGCGGCCTCTCTCCTGTTGAGGAGTAATCGGGAGTTCGCCATTCCCCTGGAGGACCCCGCCCTTTTTACGGACAATCCTGATGAGCAGGGATACATCGAGGAGGATGCTTTGGGACTGAGGCGTGTCAACGCGCGATTCCTCCGCGAGAGCAGGAAACTGGAGCGTGTGGCGAAGACCGAGTTCATCAGAATCGGGATTCCGCTTCTCCTGCTGCTGGCGGGCCGCGACGAGATCGTTGATAATCGGAATCTGCGGGTACTCTTCGATGCCTGCGCGAGTCGTGAAAAGGAGCTGAAGGTATACGAAGGGGCGCGCCACACCCTCGAGTTCGATTCGTGTCATCAGGAATATTTTGAAGATGTCGCGCGATGGTTTGAGAAATATAGTTAGCCTCATGCCTATTCAATGGATTAAGTTATGAAACCGCGGATTACGCGGATCGGGCGGATTAAAGAAAGATTGAACCACTGAGGACTCTGAAAACGCTGAGATATTGTTTCAGTGTTCTCAGTGGTTGAATGAACCTAAGCTTGGATTACACAATAATTAAATCCGCGTAATCAGCGGAATCCGCGGTTAAGACGTTAAAAGTTGATGAGTGGATCAGATTATAAGGTCCAGGAAGAAAGTGAAATATGCGTGCGCTGGTGACGGGGGCAACGGGTTGCGTGGGGAGTAACCTCTGCGAACTGCTCGCTTCGAAAGGGCATCGGGTGCGTGCTCTCGTCCGCACCGGTAGCGACGCCGCATTTCTTAAATCTCTCGGGGTGGAGCTACTCGAGGGGGATATCATGGATGAGGGATCGCTGCGCGCAGCGGTCGATGGAATGGACGTCATCTTCCATTGCGCCGCCGTGGTGAGCGACTGGACGAGCCTCGAGGAGATGCGGAAGGTCAACGTCCGGGGGCTCGAGCGGCTCCTCCACGCATGCAGGCTTTCTCCCCCGCGCCGATTCGTCTACGTGAGCTCCCTGGTGGTGCTCGGAATGGGGAGGCAGGAAAACCTGGATGAGCGCGCGCCCTATGTTTTTACAGGAGACAATTACAACACCACAAAAATCGAAGCTGAAAAGATGCTGCGGAGCTTCGCCTCAAAGACGGGTTTCCCCGCAACGATCGTGAGAGCTCCGTATGTGTACGGTCCGCGCGACCGCCAGATGTTCCCGCGCATCCTCACGTATCTCAGGAGCGGAAAATACGCGTACATCGGCGGCGGCGGGAACCCGTTCACACTCGTCTACGCAAAGAACCTTGCGGATGGGCTGCTCCGCGTCGCGGAATCCCCTCAGGCGGAGGGACAGATCTATACTATTACCGATGGAGCCGCTGTCACGCGGAGGGAACTCATAGAGAGGATTGCGGATGGCATGGGCCTGCCGCGCCCGACAAAAAATATTCCCTATCCGATGGCGGTCGGGCTCTGTGCGATCCTCGAAATCAGCGCGAAGGTTTTTAAACTCAGGAGCGCTCCGCCGCTCAACCGCTTCCGGATGAAATTTATGCATACCTATCTCACCTTCGATATCTCCAAGGCAAGACGTGAGCTTGGCTACGGACCGGCGATCAGCTTCGAGCAGGGACTTCGGGAGTCTCTACAGTGGTTTAAACAAAATTGCTAATTAGGATAATTCGTGGTTAAAAAAGGTTGTTAACTTTAGGGTACTAGCTAATGATTTTGGTTACGGGCGCGAATGGATATGTCGGTGTTCACCTCATCGAAAGGCTTTGCGCGGAGGGAGAGGTTGTCCGGGCCCTCGTGAGGAGGGGGTGCAGCGGGGACGAGAAGGCGTATCTCGGCCGGCTGGGAGCCACGATAGTCGAAGCCGATTTTGAAGAGCGGGAGGCGCTCGCTCAGGCTCTGGAAGGCGTACGCACCGTTGTGCACCTCCTGGGGAGCATCGAACGCCCGCGCCACGGCGGGTATGAGGAAATGCATGCGCGGAAAACCAAACTGCTTGTTACTGCCTATCGCCGCGTGTGGGACGCATCGCCCGCATCCAAGAATGGGCGGATCGTATATCTGAGCGCTCTCGGCGCTTCGCCGGAGGCAAAGAACCTCTACTCGAAAACAAAAGGCGAGGCGGAGGAAGAGATCGCCCACTCCGGATTTGAGTGGGTGATAGTGAGATCGTCTCTCATCTTCGGGAGGGAAACCGGGCAGCGGGACAGCAAGCTCGTGCGAAAACTCGCCCGCATGGCTGTTTCGAGAAGAGTGATCCCTCTTGTTCGCGGCGGGCAAAATCGCGTTCAGCCGATCTACGTCGGCGATTGCGTCTCCTGCATCTGTGAGGCGATCAGAGCGCCGGGGGATGTCCATGAGGTGTGGGAGGTGGGGGGGCCGGAACCGCTCTCGTTGAGGGAAATTGCCACTACTCTCCTGCGCGTGTCGGGGATCAGTCGCGGAATAATCGGCATTCCCTATCCGCTGGCCTACTGCCTGGGGGCCGCCGCGAAGGTTCTGCACAGAGAAGGCCTGATCAATCTTGAGCAAGTCAGGTTGACACGGCACGATTCTCTCTGCTCGTGCAACAAGGCAACGGGAATTGTTCAGGGCCGACTCGTCAGTTTCGAGGAAGGGATGAGGCGCACGGCCGTGCGCTTCGGATCCGCGGCTTTTTCGGGAGGCGTTTCATTATGAGCTGGACGGTAATCGCGCTGGTGACCGGCGTGCTCCTCTATGCGGTCTATCTGACGATCAAGTACATGAGACTCGTTACAAACGTGTTTCTCAATTCGACGATTTCCGCGCAGCCTCAGAGCAGGTCGGAGATCGAGGGCGAGGAGGTTAAATTCCTCAGCATCGACGGCGTGGAACTGAACGGGCTGTTTGTTCCCTGCAAATCGGGCAATGGGGGGAGGACCATCATCTTTGCGCATGAGGTGGGAGCGGGTCTCAATTCGTACGAGCGATACTGCGCTTTCCTCCTGGATGAGGGGTATAATATATTTTCATTTGATTTCCGGGGCCAGCACGCGGAGAAGAACGGGAACTACAACCCGACACAGTGGGCGAGCGACAACGAGTACTACGACCTGCTGGGCGCCATCGCCTATGTGGAGGGGAGGAAGGATGTCGATCAGAACCGGATCGGCCTGTTCGGGGTATCGAGGGGAGCAACCGCCTGCCTTTGCATCCTCGCGCGGAACACCCGGGTCAGGGCGGTCGTGTGCGACGGCGCATTTTCAACGAAAGCGACAATAGTGAGCTACATCCGGAAATGGGCGCCGATCTACTTTCCGCGATGGTGCGCGGATAAATTGCCGGCATGTATCATCACGTGGCTTAGTTTCCTGGGGCTGAAGAACGCGCAGAGGAGGCTGGGCCGGAGACTCCTTACCCTGGAGTGGGCACTCGCGCATAACCGCACAGTTCCCGTCTTCATCATTCACGGCAAGAGGGATAATTATATCGATCCGAGCCACGCCTGCTGGATCTACGACCGCATCCGCGCATCGAAACAGATGTGGATCGTCGAGGGAGCGAGGCACAACGAAGCCGGCACCCTTGAGCCCGAGGAGTATCGAAGACGTGTCACGGCCTTTGTGAAGGAATACGTGTGACCACAGATGCGAGTTTCGGGTTGCGAGTTTCGAGTTGGCTATTAGAAGCAATGTAATGTAAGGAGCCGCCAAATGCCTAAGGTTTTGCTCCTGGTAGCGACGCTGCTCTTATTCCCGAGTTATGCGCGCTCGCAGACAAAAACGATCACGCGCGTATCCGATCCGATCATCATCAAGGGTGCGCAGATCCCGCCGCTCAGAGGGATCCCCCTCTCGCGCATCGCCCTCTACTCCTCCCGGAATGGCGCGGCGGCGCCGGTCACATTCCAGATCGACGAGGCGGACGAATCGGGCGCACTGTCACTCAGCACCCCCGACGGGAGCGCGATAAATTCCGATGATGGGAAGTGGGATGATAATGACGAACTCGTTTTTATGTCCTGCGACCTCGGCGACAGGATGAGCGCCGCGCAGCTCCCGGCCGGATATCTCGCGGCTGCCGAAATCTCCTGCGCCGATCCGATTACTCAGGGAAGCGGCTGGGTATATTGTGTCTCGTTTTCCGAACCTGTGCGGGAAGTCGCACCGCCGTACGTCCGTTACGATTCCAAGAGGGATTACGTGGCGACCGACCGCTACGAGATCGGCTATACCCCCGGCGGGATGAAATCCTACTTCAGCACTCTCATTCTCAAGGATAACGACAGTGTACACTCCCCGAACATCCTTGACCGGTACAAATTCCGCGTCACCATGAAGCTCTTTTTCTCCCTTATCACCATCACCAGAAACGAGGATGACATGCGCGCGGTTCTCGCCGGTTACAAGGACGGTCCGATAAGGGCTGTGCGGAGGTGCAATAACTCGCTTTATCTCAAGTTCGGCATTCGCTCGCCGACAAGCATGGTGGACAACTACTACTACCGGGATTCCATCGAGTGGCCGACATTGATAAGGCTTCCATTCAATGTCTCCACGGTCGCGAGCGAGGCCCTCCTCATCTCAGGGTGCGACTGGAACCCCACAGCCACGGGGATGAACTACTTCAACTCCTGTAATCAGGTGCCTGTGCTCGTGGACGGCTTCATGTCCGATGAGGAGAAGAAGTTGGACAAGAAGCCCTATCTCTGGTCTGCCCTTTCGGGGCCCCAGGGGACGATGCTCAGCCGCCTGTGGCTCTCCGAAAGCCTGGTGATGGGGAAGGAGCTGCTCTACATGGACGATAAGACAATCATGGATGCTCCAGGGGGGTGCACGGGGCATTGGGGGTACAACGGTTGGGCTTTCAACATCATCACAGTTCCTGCGGGGACACACCGTTTCGTCTCCTGTTTCTACTTCCCCAAGGACTATCGAAGGGGTGACGAAAATGCGTACCTCAATATCCTGGACCATCCGGTAACAGTGAGCGTGCGCCAGATGACAGGAGATTCCCCAAAAATAGTGAGCACTAAATTCATTACTGACTAATTACCAGACGGATACAAAATTCAGCAACTGGATTACTCCAAGTTTGGGAAAAAAAGAGATCATATATTTCACCGCGGAGACGCGGAGGACGCAGAGATGATAGATCATGCAGAGAGCCGGGCTATTATGAATTATTCTTTGCGTGCTCTGCGCCTCTGCGATGAGCTAATAATCTTTTGAAGAAAACGGGGGAAAGTCTTGGCCGCCAGATGGACCGCCAGGACCGCCAGATGGCGGGACTATCCCCAGTTTTTATAAGTAAATAGTCCTAACTGATGTACATAGAGGGAGTAGTGAATAAGGACAAGTGAAAACATGGCCCTCACCGTGATATGATGATTTTGGACAAATCATAACAACATATCACAGGAGGGCC
>JAPLCW010000096.1 GCA_026392015.1 Candidatus Auribacterota bacterium
ACCTTAAGAGCCGAAGTCGCTGCTTGGCAGCAACGACGAAATATCGCTGAAGCCAAAGTCGATTGGCGCTTCACTACTGCCGACGCCAGAATCAAATTGAAACGACTTTACCCGACATTATCAACGTGACGCGACACTAGACCTTGACTATTGATTTGTAATGGATATCTGTCAATAGTCAAGAGGCTGTCCGATAATGCAAAAACCAATTATTATACTTCTGCTCGGGGGCATCAATAATTGTCAACGTTCTTGAATATCCCCTTCTACACCGAGACTTTGAAGGGTAGGCATCAGCCCCACCCTCTGCATATCTCCGGCGCCATGTCTAGACCCCGCATAAAACCAGCGCGCCATAAGGACTGGCACATAGTACGAATCGACTCCAAATCCAAATACTGTTTAGAACCAACGATCCTAGAGTAACCTAATCTCCCAAAATAGTACTGGTCCCGGTGACTGGTTATGGATATCATGCTTCCTTGTGGTCCAATGAACGACAGTACATCAGTGTAGACCATAGTTGCGAAAACAGACATAATGCACATGTGAGAAATGCATAAGAAGATAGTTCTTTTGACCCGCGTAGAAACCGAACAGGAAGGCGAGGTCGTTGAATTCCGGGGAGGAGGCGTGAGCCGGGACAAAACACGAAAGGGGGGAGCGCATGAAAGACAAGAAGAAGAAACTGACCACCAACGCCGGGGCTCCCGTCCCCGACAACCAGAATGTCATGACCGCCGGACCTCGCGGCCCGATGCTGCTGCAGGATGTGTGGTACCTGGAAAAACTCGGCCACTTTGACCGGGAGGTTATCCCCGAGCGACGTATGCACGCGAAGGGATCGGGGGCGTACGGCACCTTTACCGTCACGCACGACATCACCCGTTACACAAAAGCGAAGATTTTCTCCCAAATTGGGAAGAAGACCGATCTCTTCGCCCGTTTCTCCACGGTGGCAGGGGAGCGGGGCGCGGCGGACGCCGAGCGCGACATCCGGGGCTTTGCCCTTAAGTTCTACACGGAGGAAGGCAACTGGGACCTAGTGGGCAACAACACTCCCGTGTTTTTCCTGCGCGATCCGTTGAAGTTTCCCGACCTTAACCACGCGGTAAAGCGCGACCCGCGTACCAACCTGCGCAGCGCGAAGAACAACTGGGACTTCTGGACCTCCCTGCCAGAGGCCCTGCACCAGGTCACTATCGTCATGAGCGACCGGGGCATCCCCGCCACCTATCGCCACATGCACGGATTCGGCAGCCACACCTTCAGCCTCATCAACGCCAAGAACGAGCGGCACTGGGTCAAGTTCCACTGGGTCTGCCAGCAGGGCATCAAGAACCTGACCGATGCGGAGGCCGAGGCCATAATCGCCAAAGACCGTGAGAGCCATCAGCGCGATCTCTATGAGAGCATCGAGAAGAAAAATTTCCCGAAGTGGAAGCTCTGCATCCAGGTGATGCCGGAGAAGGATGCGGCCAAGTGCCCCTACCACCCGTTCGACCTCACCAAGGTCTGGTTCCACAAGGACTACCCGCTCCTGGAGGTGGGGGTCATGGAGCTGAACCGCAACCCCGAGAACTACTTCGCCGAGGTCGAGCAGTCGGCCTTCAATCCAGCCAACATCGTGCCCGGCATCAGCTTCTCGCCGGACAAGATGCTGCAGGGACGCCTGTTCTCATATGGCGATGCCCAGCGCTATAGGCTCGGTGTGAACCACCACCTGATCCCGGTCAATGCCTCCCGCTGTCCCTTCCACAGCTACCACCGCGATGGCGCTATGCGGGTGGACGGCAACCACGGCAGCACTCTCGGCTACGAGCCCAACAGCTACGGCGAGTGGAAGCAACAGCCGGAATTTGCCGAACCGCCCCTTAGCCTGGAGGGAGCAGCCGACCACTGGAACCACCGGGAGGACGAGGACTACTTCAGCCAACCCGGCCTTCTCTTCCGCCTCATGAGCCCCCAGCAGCAAAAGTCCCTCTTTGGCAACACGGCCCGCGCCTTGGCGGATGCACCGAGGGAAATCAAAATCCGACATATCGGCAACTGCCTGAAGGCTGATTCAGCCTATGGCAAAGGGGTAGCTGACGCGCTGGGTATCTCGTTGAGCGAGATCGGCAAATAGGAATCAGTCCCGACAGGGTCAGGGGACTGAGTATGCCATGATCAAGACAATGCCGGCGGTGATGAGGAGTATCTCTACCGGCATGCGCACGGGCAGGGTATTGAAGAGGAAATCGTAGTACCCACCCGCTGCATGTCGCTCACTTCCTGTCTCGCCCTCGAATACAGTCAGCGCGCCATAAGAACGAGGATGCTGTCCGAATAGGCTCCCTATCCCGCCGCCGAACATAATTGACCTCTACAAGAAAGCCTACACCCCCATTATGGATTATCTTATGAAGCAGAAGGTAAAGCTAGGGTGGTCAAGAGGGCAAAAGCTGCCTAGGATCGGGACTTATTCATCTGGAACTCATTGACTAGGAACTGCATTCCGATTTATGCAATCCGTGGATTTGAAATTTATTCCTTCTTCGCAGCATCTGGCGCAGGCTTCACAATCTGGATGTCCGCGGGCATGATCGGCTTGATCTGCAATCTATTCTTATAGCTCTCCACTTCTCCGCGCACCTTGATCATTGTTCCTTTCACCAGCTTCTCCCGCTCGGGGATACTTTTGTAGAGGTTTTCCCAGATAAGGATATCGATAGCGCCACTCGGGTCTGTGATCATCAACGTTCTCCCCTTCTCCTCGCGGAATACCTTAAACGCTTTTATAGTTCCGGTTACCGTCACGGCTTTCTTACCGATGTCCTCTTTCTTTATCTTGTTAAGGGGCGTGGTACCGGGGGTGGCTGCCATAGTCCGTGTGGGTGATGAGACTGTCACCAAGGGTTTCACATGTTCAAAGGTCTTATCCCCAATCCCCCTGATGCGCCGCAGATCATCCACTGATAAAAAGGGGCGATGGGCAATGATGGCTTCCGCCTTGTCTCTGCCGACGTGAGGGATATCCATGAGTTCGTCGAAAGAAGCGGTATTAAGATTCACCTTATCTTCTTCCTTCACTGCCTTTTCATGATCCCAGCGCTTATCGATCGGCGGGGCTTCCCGTTCGGTGATGACTTTATAGGTTTCCCCGTCTGTGGTGATGGTTATGGTCCCCTGGTAATCGGTGCGGTAAATCTTGGGCCCCCCGACTGACAATCTTGCCATCGCCTCCTTAGACGGCAGGCCATATTTATTGCGTTCACCGACGCTTAGAATGACTACCTCGGGTTTGATTCGCGTGAGGAAATCCTCGCTTGAGGAATACGCTGAGCCATGATGGCCCGTTTTGAGTACCGTGGATTTCAATGTGTTCCCGTAATTTTTAACCATATCCTTTTCTGCCTCAAAGGCAGCATCGCCGGTAAAAAGAAAGGATATCTTGCCGTAAGTGAGTTTTACGACAACCGAGCAGTTGTTGGTATCTTCGTAAAGGTGGTCCGGCGACACTACCTCGGCGGTGACTCCCTCGCCCCAGTTGAGCTGATCTCCTTTCCTGACCATGCGATATTTGGTCTCGGGTCGCCGTTTTACCGCTTTTAATAGTTCCTGATACATAGAAGTGGGATGCGGCTTGCCGGGATCCAGGCACTCCTTGATATTGAGCAGATACTCACCGCCTGCCCTGGCATGCTGGAGAAGGTACACGAGACCGCTAATATGATCGGCGTCAGGGTGCGTCATTATCATTGTGTCAAGCCTGCTGATCCCTTTGCTTTTAAGGAAGGGGAGGATAACGGATTTTCCTTTATCGTTGGGCCCGCCATCAATAAGGGCTGTTTTCCCGGAAGGGGTTGTAATAACCGTGGAGTCACCCTGCCCGACATTGAGGAAGGTAACCGTGAGCGGCGCTTTCTCCGCATGCGCGGTGGAGATCGAACTTGCCAGGGCGGCTACGACGATGAAGCATAAAGTAGTTATAGAACACCGGAATCTCATCCGTTTCATTGTATAGTCCTTGTACGATCCTTAATCCTGCATGATTAAATTCTGATCTCACTCCACGTCAGTGCTGTCCTGGAAATTAGATTTTTGATTGTCATCTACAAATCCTGAGGCAATAGGCCGATTAAGACAAATCCTTGCATGGTTTGTAGTGAGGTTTTAAATGCTGTATATCCGGGGACATAATAACTAATACATCCCCTTTGAAAATGGTACATAATAAATATATTGTCAATGTTCTTCAGACATTTTCTTGCTGTCGTAATTCTTATGCGCCAAATTGTGCTGGAAGCAATTGGGTATGATTTCCCCGGATCTCTAGCCTATCCTCTTCAGTATCCACATCATGGGGCACCAATTTGTAATAGCGGACTGAAATAAATTGAGGCCTACAAACGCTGTGAACCATAGCCATAGCGGGCTCACGTAATGGGCGAGGAGCAGGCTTATCAAAATAAATGATCCCGCTATTCCCCGTAGCACCCTGTCCATAACGTCACCTCCCTCTTTGCCATAACGAGTCAGAAGGTGTGAAAAAAATCGTCTTGTAGGGGCCGGATCCTTCGACATGCTCAGGACAAGTTTTATCCGACCCGCCCGGGAGGGCTCGATAGATCGAGCCCCTACAGCCTATAGTTCTCAGGAAGGGATCGGATCCCGGATTATTTCACACCTTCTGACCCATTACTATTTGGCTTTGCCCTTCATTGCCATGTAGTAGATTACAGGCACGGCGGTGCGCGACAGAATGGTTGACGCGACTTCCCCCGCCATGAGAGATATCGCCAACCCCTGGAAGATCGGGTCGTACAGAATCACCGCGGACCCCACAATCACCGCGGCAGCCGTAAGCAGCATCGGCCTGAAACGCTTCGCCCCCGCCTCGATAACCGCTTCCTCCAGCGGCATCCCGTGCGCAACCCTCAACTCTATGAAATCGACGATGATAATGGCGTTTCGCACCACGATGCCCGCCCCGGCGATAAGGCCTATCATGGAAGTCGCCGTAAAAAATACACCGGCGAGCCAGTGGGCGGGAAGGATTCCCACCAGGGAGAGGGGAATCGGCGCCATGATGATGAGGGGGGTTTTGAACGATTTAAACCAGCCCACGACCAGAATATAGATGAGGATCAAGACCGCCGCGAAGGCGAGCCCGAGATCGCGAAAAACCTCATAGGTGATCTGCCATTCTCCGTCCCACTTCAACGCCCATTGCTCTCCGCTTATCGGTTGGCGGGCATAGTACTGGAGGAGGCGTTGTCCCTGTCCGCCCGGCAAGGCGATGTGCCCGATGAGATTCTTCAGGCGGAGGATCGCATACACGGGGCTGGCGAGGCCCCCTGTGACATCGGCAATGACATACTCAACGGGGACGAGGTTCTTATGATAAATTGCCCGGTCCCGGCTTCGCATTTCAGGCGCGGTGAGCCCGCTCAAAGGAATCATCTGTCCGAAACGCGAGAGGAGTTTGATCCTGTCCAGGGCGTCAAGGGTATGCCTCTCATCCTGCGGCAGCCGCAAAACAATCTCGACCGGCTCGTATTCCCGCGGCAGATGCGCAAGGTCGACCACCTGCCCTCCCAGAGCGGTCGCAATGGTATTCGCGATGGTGGATACCTCGATGCCGTTGAGCGATGCTCTTTCCGTGTCGATCTTCAGCCTCAGCAGCGGCTCTTTCGCCTGGACGTAGGTATCAATGTCCGTGATACCCGGGGTAGTGTCGAGAAGTTTCTCCATCCTGTCCGCCAGCTCGATCTGCCCTTCTCGCGAAGGACCGTAAATCTCCAGCACCAGCGTGGAAAGCACCGGCGGGCCGGGCGGCACCTCGGCAACCTGAACATGCCCCCCGCTCGTGCGGACAATTTCATGGATCTTCGGCCTTACGCTTTCGGCTATCTCATGGCTTTGGCGTTGACGCTCGTCCTTTTTACGCAAGTTCACCTGGAGCTCCGCCTGGTGGGGTCGGTTCCGCATGTAATAGTGCCGCACCAGGCCGTTAAAATTATAGGGGGCGCTGGTCCCCGCATACGCCTCAATATCGGTTACCTCCGGGATGCCGGAGAGAGAAGCGGCGATCGCGTCGATCACTCCTTTCGTCTTTTCGAGGGGAGTTCCCTCGGGCATATCGAGCACCACCTGGAACTCATTTTTATTGTCGAATGGAAGCATCTTGAGTCGGACAAGCTTGAGTGGGACAAGAGCAAAAGCGGCAAGGAGGAGGACAGCGAGGAACAGGAGAAACCGTTGCCGCGTCCGTCGAGATAGTATGAGCGGTTTCATGTACGCCCGGTAAATTCTGGTGAGCAGATCCTCCCGCTCTTCTTTGCCGTGGCCCCTCAGTTTCCCGCGGGCAAACGCCCACCCCATGATCCGGTAGGCGGACCATGGGGTGATGACGAACGCGACCGCCATGGAGAAGAGCATCGCGAGGCTGGAGCCGATCGGGATGGGGCGCATATAAGGGCCCATCAAGCCGCGCACAAACGCCATCGGAAGTATTGCGGCAATTACCGCGAGCGTCGCGAGGATCAGCGGGCTCCGCACTTCGTTCACCGCTTCAATGGTGACTTCCAGGATGGGCCGCCCGCGATTGGAAGGCAAACGAAGGTGGCGGACGATGTTTTCCACATCGACGATCGGATCGTCGACGAGTATGCCGATAGAGAATATCAGGGCAAAGAGGGTGATGCGGTTAAGCGTGAAGCCGAGGAAATAAAACGAGGCAAGGCTGAGGGCAAGAGTCACCGGGACCGCCACCGCCACGATCCCCGATTCGTATATCCCCAGAGCCAGGGCGATCAGCAGGCTCACGCCGATAATCGCGATTCCCATGTGGTTCAAGAGTTCATTCGACTTCTCCGTGGCGGTTTCTCCATAGTTGCGTGTCACCGTGAAAGACACACCCGCAGGAATAATTGCTCCCCTGAAGGAACGAACCTTCGCAAGAACGGTCTCGCATAAGGTTGCGGCGTTCGAACCTTTCCTTTTCGATATTGCCAGCGTAACCGCGTCAAGGGCCGACGTGTCTTTCGAAGGGTCGCCCGCTCCCCACTGTATCGTGACAGCCCGCTCGTCCTCGTCGGGGCCGTCCACGATCGTGGCGACATCTTTCAACAGCACGCTGCTCCCTCCGCTTACCCCGATGACCATATTCTCAAGATCCGCTTTCGTGCGGAACAGGGCATCAGCTTCAACCTCGATGCGGAGCGGCTTTTGTTCAAGGTGGCCCGCGGGGCGCCGCACGTTGGCGTGTTGGACCAACCCGGCGATCTCAAGCGGACTGATAAGGCGCGCGGCGAGCTTCTGATCGTCGAAGAATATCTGGAACTGCCGCTTTCTCCCTCCGATTATGGTGGTCTCGGAAACGTTCGGGATCGCAGCGATCTCCTGGCGGACTCCGGCGACGACTTTCCTTAATTCCATCGCGTTCATCCCGGGGCTGTGGAAAGTGAGGGCAAGGACAGGGACGTCGTCGATTGAACGCAGCTTGATGAGCGGTTGCGAAGCCCCCTGAGGCAAGACGTCGAGGTTCGAATAGACTTTGGTGTAGAGCTTGATCAGACTCTTTTCTATATCCTCTCCGACTTTGAAACGGACGATAAAGAGCGCCTGATTGGCCTCTGAGGTTGAGTAGATATATTCAACTCCGGTGATTTCCCATAGGGTTCGCTCACCCAGATTGACGATTCTCTGCTCCACCTCTTCCGCGCTTGCCCCGGGATAGGAGACCATGATATCGAAGATCGGAACGGATATCTGCGGCTCCTCCTCCCGTGGAAGGTTTATGATGGCAAAGATGCCGATAAGGAGGGAGGCGAGGATGATCAGGGGAGTCAATTTTGAATCGGCGAAATAGCCGACGATTCTTCCCATCCAGGCGTGTGGCGCTTTATTCATCTCGCGAGATCCCCTATGAGAACGCGCATGCGGTGGCCCTTTTGTCGGAGGCACCTTACAAATATGGCTTAAGCCGGATTTCTATGAGGCAGCGGCGCGCGCCATGTCCCTCCCCCTCCGAAGGGGAGCCTGTGCTGAGCTTGTCGAAGCAAGGGTAAGGGTGGGGGTGTTGACTACAGCTGAAAGTGTAATGTTTAAAGTTTAATATATATGACTTTTTAACCTTACACCTTACACTTTACACTCTTAACTGTAGTCCCCCCGCTCCCCGCTATTATTTCTCCCCCTCCTCAAGTCGGCGTTCCATTTCGCGTAGTTCTTTCTCGTCGAGTGTGCCGGAGATGAAGAGAAGGCTCGCATATCCCGTTTCCGCTTCGTTGAGGAGCTGATCCGCGTTCGTGCGGGTATTCAGGGCGTAGGTACGGATTTCCAGGAGGTCTTTGATTGATTTCCTGCCTTCTCGGTAGAGCGGAGCGGTGAGGTTCACCGCTTCGGACACATCCCCTACTGCCTGCAACACCAGGGGAATATTGAAACACACCGCTTCGTATTTCTCGTATGCCTCTGCGAGCGATCGGGCAATGGTGTCTTTCAACTGGGCCTCATCCTCTTGCAGCGCGTGCAAACCCGCGAGCGCTTTCCGCACGCGGGGATAATACGTGCTGTCCGCGAGGTCCATCTTGCCTTGAAATCCGATCAGGTAACTCCCGCCGCCGTTCCTTAAGTTATGGGTATTCTCCTCAACATCACCGAGCGCGCCGATGCGGGGCAGGAGGGATGCCCGCTCTTTCAGAAGATTCGTCTCCTGCGCTTTGATGGAAGAGCGCACCGCAGCGAGGTCCTTGCGCGATTGCTCGGCATCCCGCAACCAGGACGCAAGCTCTCTGTTCGCACGCGATTCACGGGGGAGATAACCGCGGATGCGGTACTGCTTTTGGGGATCGTCATTCATCAGGATGTTCAGCAGAATGCGGGCGGTACGCCGGCGTGCGCCGGCTTCACGCCTGAATTGGGTGATATGTGATCCTATGACCTTCGCTGCATAATAATCAGCCCCCAATATCATCCCCTTTTGTTTCAGGTCTTCGGCCTGGCGGATATCTTTTTCGGAATCACGGTCGATCTCTTCCGCGAGCGCAAAATTGCGTTCCCAGAGGATGACCCGGAGATATGCCTCGACGGCGACCAGCGCCGCTTCCATCCTCACAAAATCTTCCTGGCTCCGTGAGGCTTCGACGGTGTGGCCGGCGGATCGTATGGATGAGACGGTCTGGAACGCGTTGAAGAGCGGCATTTCACCGCGGAATGCAAAGTTGAAGTTGGTGCGGTGCGGGGGATTATTGAGATTGTCGACGTCGAAATCGCTCTCGGTGAACGCGCGCTGATTCAGCAGCATCCCGAAAACATCCACCGGGTTGTTCGTCTGGACCACCGAGGTGAGGCCCTGGATTCGGGGAAAGAGCCCGCCTGCCGCCAGGGCGCGCTGGGCGAGTGCTTCCTCGACATGCGCATGCTGTTTCTTGAGGACCGGATAGTAGTCGAGCACCCGCTGAACGCATGTCAGGAGGCTAAGCTCGGGGATGTTGCGAGGGGGTGAGGCGGCGCGTGCTGCAGCAACCTGAGGCTGTGTGTTCCCTATGGCAGGAAAGAACGGCAACAGAACCACCAGCCGATAGATACTTGTCTTGCCTCTTGGTAGCATCAGCCCGCCCCTCCGGCAAAAGTTCGTTATTCGTCATGTTACACTTTTGTATCCCGCTTCATCAAGTTAAAGAATAAGAATTCTGCAATGCGTCGGTTACACAGGGGTATACAAATCACGGATGAACACGGATGGACACGGATTGGCTCAGGTGGTTCAATTGTGGGAGGGGCATCTTGCCCCGATTATCGCGGCTGAAAGCCGCTCCCACATTGGTACGGGGCGATATTCGACTCGATGATTTATTGTATTGTGAATGTGGTATCGGAAAGAGTTCCTACGAGGCCGTGCCTGTCCACAAAAGCGCCCTGGAGCGCATAACTTCCCGGCGCAACGCCGGAGTACGATACCCTGCTGAGCGCAAGGCCTCGTATATCGGAATCGAGGGTGACGGGGCCCTTCACGTACGGTGTTCCGCTTCCGGCCGATCCCCTGTACAGGGCGCCCGTGCTCGTGAGGTAATAGTAGACTCCTCCTGGCGCGACGAAACGCACATACGGCGTAACGTTGGAACTTGCGCATGCATCCGCGGTGATGGCGATGGAATCGCTGGTTGCATAAATTTCCTTATCCATGTGAAGAGCAATCGGACACGGTATCGCCGGTGGGGCGGGAGTCGGTGGAGGAGGGGGCGGCGGGGGGCTGTAGGAAAGAGAGTAGGTATCTATGACAGCCCCTGCCTGGCTGATAAATTGAAAAGTGATCTGGCTGTCGTCCGCATTAATCTGCATGGCGCCGTAGTCGGAGTTATACCGGACCTCGCTGCCGGAAACGGGCGTGCCGAAAGAGTACCTGTCGTTGCCCCCGAGGCCGTTCACAAAGTACGGGAATCCGTTGAGGACGACGCGCTCGTAGGTGTGTTCGTGGCCGGAGAGCACGGCGTTCGCCCCCCACGACTGAAAAGGCCAGCGCATGTAGGTGGTCGAGCCGTGTACCGTGCCCGACGAGTAGGGCGCATGGTGAAAGACGACAAGTTTCCATCGAGCGGTTGAGGATGCCAGCTTGTTCTGGAGCCACACCCCCTGAACTGAGCTACTCGATGTTCCGTCGGGTTCGTGTGTGTCGCTGTCAATCATGAAGAAATGCACAGGGCCCCAGGTAAAGTCATAGTAGCGCTCGTTGCCAGGAAGGGTGAAGTAGTCGAGGTACGGCTGGGCGTTGGCGGTCTTCCAATCGTGATTGCCGAGGGTTGGAAAGAAAAGGTTCTCGGTCGCTCCCTCCCCGTAGGAGCCGGTGTACGGATAGATGAACTCATGGAAATACTGGCCGATATTTGCGTCTATGGTAGCTGCCGTGCCGTTCGGATAGTTATTATCACCTGCCGTCACGATGAAGACCGGGTTCCAGCCTTTGATGAGATTTGCCACATGGTTCTCATCCGGCAAAGTCGCTTCTCCGTAGTCCCCGATAACGGCGAAAACAACGCCGGCGGCATCCTGGGTGTGGGAATCTGATGATGACATGGCAAAAGCGGCCAGGGAAATAGTTGTAAAGAGAGGAAGAATATATTTTCTGGGATTCATTAGCGCTCCTACTATTTTCGATATCTAAGCATAACATTTACGATTGATAAAGTCAACTAAAAGCATAGTTGGTGCGTAATGGGTCAGTCTTGGGGGGTATCCCTTTCACTTGTCATCCCCGCGAAAGCGGGGATCCACTATGAAACCTGGATTCCTGCTTTCGCAGGAATGACATATTAAGCAATGTACCCCCCATAAGTTACCCCTTACGTTGGTGCAATAGTTGGGTAGTGGGTCGATCCGACAAAGCGCAACTGCTGTGGGAGAAGCGTACCCGCCTAATTTTTGCGGCGGGAATTCTCTCCCACATCGGTTTTGATGTGAGGGATGCTATATCTTTTTTTCATTACCAGGACGTTCTCGTCGTTCGCTCTTTTATACTCCACTGTATCCATGAAGTTACGCACGAGAAAGATTCCGAGGCCGCCCTCCGGTCGCTCCTCGCGTGGGGCAGAGACGTCGGGGGAGGGAAATGTTATCGGATTGAACGGCCTTCCGTCGTCCCTTACCTCGAGGATCAGCTCCCCCTCCCGCAGCGCCATGCGCACGCCGATCCGGTGCTCCCCCTCATCTGCATACGCGTAGCGGATGACATTCGTCGCGATCTCTTCCATGGCGAGGCGCATATTGTAGAGAAGATCATCGGGCAGCCGGTTCCTGGCCCCGAACGTGGCGACTGCCTCAGCCAGTGCCCTGATCTCGGAGAGATCGTTTTTCAGGTCAATCGTCATCTCCGCGTGCGTCGCGCTTTGCTTTTCAGATTCGCCGGTTCGCCCTTTCGCCGATTCTCCGGTTCGTGTCTCTGCATTTCCCTCCGCGCCGCTTTTCGCGCCCCGGAGGTATCTCAGGACGAGGAGGGTGATGTCATCCGACTGGGGAATCCCGCGTGAATGAGCTTTGACGCTCTCCAGCACGCGTTGTATCATACACACCACGGAATCCTTTCGGTGGGAGGCCACCTCTTCCCTCAATCGCTCCTCCGAGAACATCTCCCGCTCGCGATTGAACGCCTCGGTAACCCCGTCCGTGTACATGGCGAGGGTGTCCCCGCCCCGGAGAAGAATCTCACCCTCCGGATAGCGCGACCCCTCCTCTATCCCCAGGAGGGTGCCCTCTCCCCCTTTCAGAAATTCAACATCCCTCCCCTCACGGATAACAAGCGGCGGGTTATGTCCGGCATTGGCGTAGCGCACCATCCCGTCCTCGACATTCAACACGCCGCAAAAAACCGTCACGAACATGCAGGAATCGTTGTTGTGGGCCAGCTCTTTATTTACCCTCTCGAGAATCGCACCGGGACTCGCGGCCTCCCGCGCCGCCGCCTTGATAAGGGTTATCGTCATCGCCATGAACAGCGCCGCCGGCACCCCCTTGCCGGATACGTCGCCAATGACGAAGCAGAGATGCGTCTCATCGACGAAGAAGAAATCGTACAGGTCGCCGCCGACCTCCCGCGCGGGCTCGAGCACCGCGGAGATATCGAACTCATCCCTCTCAGGGAATGCGGGGAACGCCTTGGGCACCATCCCCATCTGAATATCGCGGGCGATCTTCAACTCGCTCTCCATCCTCTCCTTCGCGGCGGTTGTCTCCGTGAGTTCGCGGATATACCTTCTCAGCGAATCCCGCATGTAGAGGAACGATGCCGCGAGCTTCCCCACTTCATCTCCTGAGACGATCGCGGGGAGAGTGAAATCCAGCTCGCCCCGCGCGATGTCGCGTGTCGCTTTCGCCAGCAGGCGCAACGGCCGGGTTATCGATCCGGAAATCGCGACGATCACCGCAAGGAGCACCCCGATCCCGATCATGCCGAGGAGAAACACCATTCTGCCGAGATGGGTGACGTCGGCCATCAGCTCGTCCTGGGGAAACACCATGCCCAGCGACCATCCCGTGGAGGGTATCGGCTCATACTCCAGCCAGCACTTCTTCCCCGTCACGATGCTCGTAGAGGGAACAAATCCGCTCTTCCCCTGTGTCATCTCCCGCGCAATCGCGCTCAATTCCGCGTCGTGCCTGGCCTCGGCGATGCCCGGCAGTGTCGCCCTCATGATAAGATCTCTCCTGGGATGGGTAACGATCGTCCCCTGCCTCGATACCAGGAATCCATAGCCGGTTGTGCCTATCTTGATCGAGGAGACGATATCCTGTAGCCAGGAAAGATAGACATCCGCGGTAACCACCCCGGCGAACTCCCTTTTCCCTTTCACGGTGTAATAAAAGGGCACGCTATAGGTGGACATGATGATGTTCCCGCCCCCCTTGTCAAAATAGGGCTCGGTCCATACGGGAGCGCCGAGTTTTTTGGGTATTGTGTACCAGTCCCATACGATATAGTTGTAATTGCCATCCAGGTAGGTGAGGCTCAGTTTCCCTCCGGGCTTGTAGTAATATGGTCCGAAGAGGCGGGAATTTTTGTCAAAAGCGTAGGGTTCATAGGAAATGGTGGAGCCGTAGATCTCGGGATTATTCTCCACGACCGTGCGGAGCAGATTCAGTATCCCCTCCTTGCTATAGGTGGACGACTCCAGGGAATACGTGATATTCTGCGGAACCTTCTCGACGGAACGCAGAACGGTTTCGATTCTGTTGACGGTGCGGAGTGCGAGGTTCCTGGCATTCTCTTCAATCTTGCTGGTGATGATCCGGCGGGAAAAGAGATAGTTGTATCCGAAGCTGACAGTGAAAATGAGGGTGCAGCTGGTGATGATGTAAAGAATGAGCCTAAAGGCTATGCCCCTGGTGCGCAGCATGGGTATCACATGGTGGGAATGTCCCGCCCTCTCCCGTTACAGGGTATTTTCCCCCTACACCCCTTTTTGTATATTGTCGAGATACGCATCAAGCTCCTCGACGCTCGCGAATATCTGCTGGGAAGGCAGGGCGCGTATGATATCGAATACTTTCTTCACCTTCGGCTGGAGGCGCACCATCGTCATTTCCCCGCCGGCGGCTTTGAGGGCCTTCTGTGCCTTAAGAATGACGCGGATGCCCGCGCTGCTGATATACTCCACCCCGTGCATTTCAAATACCACTACCTTTGGTAACTTTCGCAAGGCCGAATCCACGTGCTCCTCTAGAACGGCACACGTGGTGGCGTCGATGGAGCCGACGGGGGCAATCATTATGAAGCCCCCCTCTTTCTCGGTCACGGTGACGGTCAGTGACATGGCGCTTCCCTCCTTAAGAAATCCCGATCAGGTATAGTAGCACACCGCGGCCGTTCTCCGCAGCCAATATCATCTGCCCGGTACGGCGCGATACACGCGCGCATAACAGTAAGTAGTAAGCTGTAAGCAAAATGCTTACTGCTTATTGCTTACAACTTAGGGCTGGTATGGTCAGGCCAGGGAACTCCCGCACCATTTACATTTGCGGGCGACATCGAGAACGGGCTCGCCGCAGTCGCGGCACGTCTTTGTCTTCGGCGCCGGCGGCGCAGGCGCCTCCCGGATGAGGGCTTTTGCGATCATGAACACCACGAAGGCGATGATCGTGAAGTCTATTGCCGCATTTATGAACATTCCAAAACCGACGGCGGCTCCTGCTTCCTTGGCCTGTGCGTAATTTGCATAGACCTTCCCCGGCGTCAGGTTAAAGTAGAGGTTTGAAAAATCAACCCCCCCCGTGATTTTCCCGATCACCGGCATGAGCATGTCGTTGACCAATGACGACACGAGCTTGCTTGTTGCCGCGCCGATGATGACGCCTATCGCCAACGCGAGCGCGTTGGTCTTTAAGAGGAAGCCCTTAAACTCGTTAATGACTCTTGCCATGACCGCCTCCTTTCCTTTTCTGTGCCGCGGGGTAAGTTGTTTCATCTGTGTTCATCGGCGGTTATCTGTGTGTATCTGTGATGACCGTTACACATTCAATGTGCATCACAGATACACACAGAGACAACACAGATACACACAGATGAATCCGCGTGTGGCCGAGGGCCGCGGCGCGTTCCCGCAAGCAAACGGGGGAGATGCGTTATTGCAAGCGCCTCTCCCCCGCGGTGATTCTTGAAGACAGAGAATTACTTTCCTGATTCTCCCGGCATTACGCCCTTCACTCTTTCCATGAGGCCTTTGCCCTCTTTCTCGGCCCCACCCTTTTCCTCTTCGCCGGGGAGCGCGCCCTTCATCTTCTCCATGGTGCCTGCGCCTTCTTTCTCGGCTGCGCCCTTTTCCTCTTCGCCGGGGAGCGCGCCCTTCATCTTCTCCATGGTGCCTGCGCCCTCCTTCTCTGCCGCGCCCTTATCTCCCGCGCCCGGAAGTATCTCCTTCACCTTCCCCATTAAGCCCTCTGACTTTTGCTCCTGTGCACCGACGAGCGCGACGCATAAAGCTACGGCGGCACACGCGAACACAACAAGTGCGATTCTCCTCATGAGACCCCCTTTTCCCGTAAAGGCTTTTGCCTTGGAACGCATACGCAAGGACCATCCTTGGATGCCTTGAAAAGAACTATAGCATAGCACCTTGTGGTCTGCAACTAAATTGAGAGTGAATTGGCAAGGGATAACTTATGGGGAAAAATCGCCCTTCACCCCGTCTTCTCCCCTCTCCGACGGCCGGCAGGCCTCGGGGGGGAAAGGGTGAGGAGGTATTTCTATCCCATCCGGGACTGAGAAGGTGTGAAAAAATAGTGATTTTGTCATTGCGAGCCCCGCAGGGGCGTGGCAATCTCTTTGTAACTACTTGGAAGCGAAATTGCTTTGCTTCGCTCGCAATGACAGATTAGACCTGTTCTATAATTTTTCACACCTTCTGAGACCTTACGTGAATTGAAACAGCCCTGGCGGGGAGTCAGCCTCAGCGCGGGATATCTTGACTCAACCACAAACTGATAAGAATTGTAATGGGTCACTTATGGGTGGTATCTCTTTTACTTGTCATCCCCGCGAAAGCCTGCCTATGCCGAAGCGGCTTCGCGCAGGCAGGCGGGGATCCAGTATGAAACCTGGATTCCTGCTGGAGTTTACCCTCGTGAAAACGGGGGCAGGAATGACATATTCAGCAATGTACTAAGAATTGAACGAATACAATTTGTCTGTTGTTTCTCTGTAACATTATGCAGTTTCCCTAACTACTAACTACTAGCCTGGATTATTCACGAGGCGCCCGTAGTAAAAGGGGCATAACCACTGAGGGCATTGAATATACTGAATGTTTGGACGCAGATTTGCGCAGATGAACGCAGATTAACAAAAGAAGCAGCGTGAACCCTTGAAGTTTTTACCTCACACTGTCTTTGTATCTGCGTGTTCTGCGTTCATCTGCGTCCTGAATAGCGATTAGGATATCAATGGGATAGTTTTTTGAACCGTTCAGTGTCCTCAGCGTCTTCAGTGGTTAAAAGCGTGTAGTCTGTTGTGCTA
>JAPLCW010000102.1 GCA_026392015.1 Candidatus Auribacterota bacterium
AACTGATTTTGCTTCAATTACCAAACAGCATGTCAAACGTGTCGAAACATTGCTGAATACTAGACCTAAAAAATGCCTTAATTATCTTACGCCCAATGAAATCTTGGGCCTATGTGTTGCACTTCGCTCTTGAATGCAGCACATTTAAAACCTGAACGCCGGAGTGCGTTTCGGGATGCCGGCATGTAATTCGTGTTCTGTGTGAACATGCACCTTACCGAAGCTGACCGCACACTGAGCGGGGGACTATGGGAATCACGACTTCCGGCGCGCAAGGCAATGGACCGCCACTGGTATACGTGGTGCTGCTCAATTGGAACGGCATGGAGCATCTCCCGGTATGTCTCGCCTCGCTCACACGGCAAACATATCCCAATCTACGAATCGTGATGGTGGATAATGGATCGACCGATGGGAGCGGGGAGTTTTCAAAGGAGTGTTGCCCCGGCATCGCGGTGCTCTCGAACAAAAAGAACCTGGGCTTTGCGAAAGCAAACAACCAGGGCCTGCGCTACGCCGCGGAACACGGCGCAGCATATGCGGTCATTTTGAACAACGACACCGAGTGCGAGCCTGATTTCGTGAGCGAAATGGTCAGGGTCGCCGAGTCAGACGAGACTATCGCAGCCTGTGCGCCAAAGATACTCTATTTCGCGACAAGGGATATTCTCAACGGCGTCGGGACCGATGTCTCGCTCTTCGGCTACGGGTGGGACAGGGGAGCGGGCGAGAAGGACGAAGGCCAATATGACAGCGAATGCGACGTGTTCGGCAGTTCCGGCGGCGCCATGTTGCTGCGCTTGAGCGTGATACGGAAGCTGGGGGCGTTCGACCCGACCTACTTCATCTACTTTGAGGATATCGACCTCTCCTGGCGCATCAGGGCATTTGGATACAGGACCGTGGCGGTACCCCGGGCAGTCGTCTACCATAAGTTTTCAGCGACTATGGGAAAGACGCTTTTGCTCAAAGAGTTCCTCTCTCAGAAAAATAGGATCCGGGGGGTATTGAAGAACTTCGAGTCAAGAACCCTGCTGAAGATACTCCCGAGAATGCTGCTGTGTGACTGCAAGAGAATAAAATATCAACTGATTGACGAAGGAGACAGCGATTCTCTCAAGCGCGGCACAGTGCTTATCGGGGCGTATCTCTGGAATCTGCTGCATCTGCCAAGCCTTCTCCGCTACAGGCATCGCATGTCTCAAGGCCGCGCGCTCTCGGATGAAGAGATGATGAAATTCCTCACCCCCGTCATGGGAGGCTCTACCGCCGTTATTCCCAACTACCGGTTGGTGAATAAAGAGCTATTCGCACGCGATCCGAGTACAACGAAAGAAATCGTAATGGGCGATAACGATATCGGCAGCCTGGGGGCGGGGTGGGGAAACCTTCATGATCTCGCCGGGGGAAGGGGCAAGGCAAGGCGCGCATCCAAGAAATCTTTTTTTTACTTCGCGGGGGGGATGTCGACCGACCATACTCTTGAAATGGCTATCCTCGGCACTCCCTCCGCGCAGATCAATGGTTCGGTACACGTCAACGGAATACCCGTAGGGACCTATTCGGCGCCGCCGAAAAGCGGATTCACCATCGCCTTGCGCATCCCCTCGAAGATAGCGCACAATCCCGTCCTCGAGTGCTGCATAATCTGCGACCAGATATGGGTTCCGGACGAGCTATACCGCAACGGAGATTGCAGGAGAGTCGGTGTCTCCGTGAGCAGGGTCTCTCTTCACCCGCTCACGTAGTGCCGCACGACTATTTTTTCATCATCTCTTTGATGGCAGGGAGGTACAGGAGGTCGTGATAGTTGAGAAAGATACATTGCGCGCAATCTACAAGAGCGAGAGCGAATCTTCCCGCCGAAACATCCTCCTTCAGATATGAAAGCGATCTGCGAAAATTATCGCGGAGGATGTTGCCGAGACCGAGGTATTTATCTTTGTCCTGGTAGTAGTAAATCCACCATCTCCAGTCCATTTCCAGCACCGACCGCAGCGTGTCCCTCTTCATGTGTTGTGCGCGCGCGACAGGTTCGTAGACGAGAGTGAACCCCTTCTCTTTGAGCCGATCCGAGATATACACATCTTCAAAATTGGTCTTGTACTTCTCCTGATACATGCCGATGCATTGCAGCGCTGATTTTTTCATAACTGTATTGCTTCCAAAGAGGAAATCCGGATCGATAACCCTCTCATCTCCATGGTGCTGCCTGCAATGGACGGTGCGCCAGCGGTCGGCGAGGCGTGTCTGATAGCGCTCGGTGAGCTTGCCGCATGCGCCGGCGATTTTGTGCGCCGTGAATGCCTGCATCAGTGTCTTCAGCCAATCCTTATCCAGGGCCACGTCCGCATCAATCGCGGCGACAAACTCATTCCTCGCCTCGCGGAAGGCGGTGTTCCTGCTCGCCGCGAGTCCCATGTTTCTGCCGTGGCGAACGATTCTCACGGGATAGTTCGACGCGATCGCAGCCGTCTCATCAGTGCAACCGTCGTCGATGAGCAGGATTTCATCCACCGGATAACTCTGCGCGAGGACACTCTCGATACACTCCCTGATGGTTTTCGCCGCGTTATGGCAGGGAATATACAGGGTGACCTTATGCCCCCCCACCCCATCCTTCCCCTCAAGGGAGGAACGGAAACCAGGGGATGACTCACGCGATCGAGACGCTTTTTTTCTGTGTTCGTCCCACAGCCTGTGCGCCTCGCCGAGCCAGTGCTCCAGCTCTTCCCTCGAGAGATGCTCCGGCCGGATCACCGATTTCCCCGAGCCGTCATATTCATCCCAAGAGCGCGCGATTATATCCTCTTTCTTTTTGAGAGCGTCATGGTAACGAGTTCCCGGGAAAGGGGTCGCGAGCGAGAACTGGAGGCAGTCGGGATTCCTGGAAAGGGCGTAGTCTATCGTGTTCTTGATCGTTTCGCGAGTCTCGCCTGGCAGTCCGAAGGTGAAGGTGAGGTGAAACTTTACGCCCAATTTCTTCGTGAGCTCGATTGCGCTATCCGCCTTTTCGAGATCGAGATTCTTTCCGGAGGCGTCCACGATCTTCTGACATGACGACTCGATCCCGTATTTGACCGCGATGAGGCCCGACTCTTTCATCGCGCGGAGGGTCTCCTCATCCATGGTGTCCGCGCGGCACATGGCGGCCCAGGGCAGGCCGATACCGCGTTTCTTGATCTCTTCGCAGATGCCGATTACCCTCTCTTTCCCGATGTTAAAGGTATCGTCGTCGAAATAAAACGATCTGAGGGTGTACATCCTATGACAGGTCTCGATCTCATCAACGATGTCCTTCGCGTTTCGCGAACGATAGAGGTGATCGCCGTACATCACATCCGGCCAGAGGCAGAAGATGCACCGGAAGGGGCAGCCCCTGCTCGACCAGAGCTGGAGCATCGGGTGGGGCATATCACAGAATGAGTCCCTGTAGTTATGCATCGGCAGGAAGTGCCGCGCCGGCCAGGGGAGCGAGTCCAGGTCTCGAACGGACGGCCTCCGCGGGTTATGGACAATGGCCCCGTCGGGTCGTCTGAAGGAGAGGCCCATGACGTCCTGAAGCGGTCCGGAATGCTCGAGCTTCTCGCACAGCTCACGGAGTGTCAACTCATATTCGCCAATGAGTACAAAATCGATCCATCCATTTTCCTTCATGACATCATCGGTGAGGACGCTCACGTGGGGGCCCGAAAGGGCGATGCGCGCGGCGGTCGTTTCCTTGAACTTCTTCGCGATGGCGAGGTCGACATTAAATGAAGCGGTGGATGTCTCGTGGAGGATGAGGTCGGGATTGAACGCTTTCGCCCTGGCGATATACTGGTCCTGGGTAAGCCCCTCGGCGATTGCGTCAACCAGCAAGATCGGAAATCGTTCGCGCTCCAGAACCGCCGCAGCGTACGCGAGGAAGAAAGGGAACGGAACGTAGGGGGGGATACGCGTTCCTTCAGGCACCTCCATCGTGAATGGCCAGCGCGAGCCCGCACGCACGCCGAGGCGGTTGCCTTTTTTCCATGGCGGGTTTCCAAAAAATATCTTCACGCCGCCCTCTTTTCTACATATGCGTTGAGTTCAATCCAGTCCATTTTCACGTTCACATTATAATGCTGCTTACTGATGAGAGCCAGTACTTCAAATCCTGACAGTATCAACAATCGTTTCATGCTTTCTGCGGTGAAGAAGAGCAGATGCTGCCCTCCCGGCTGATAGGAGGGCTTTTCCTGCGGCACCTGTATGATAAGTCTGCCTGATGGCTTCAATATTCCCCACACCTCCCGCATCACAATGCCGGGATTATGGATATGCTCCAGGGTGTGATTCATCGTAACGAAATCATACCTGGCCCTTTGCAGGTGTTCATCTTCAAGCCTCTTTGTGTAAGTAATGATGCCCCTGTTGATAGCCTTTTGAGCTATAGACGCGACTATTTCAAGACCCTCCACCTGCCATCCTCGGTTTTTGAATAACTGCAGATGACTTCCATCAAATGACCCGATTTCGAGCATCCTCTTTTCCTCACCGAGACGCTTTTCATACCGATCGAACTGTATCTCTCGAAGAAGCCATTCCCTCCCACGCATAGCATCTTCATAGGACTGAGCAGTCATGCCGCCGCCCCAAATCGTCTCTTCATAGTAGCCGGCGCTAGAGTATATTCTGTCCAGTTCTGAATGTGCAGGAGAGGGGGCAACATAGGCAAGCGAACAGTGAGGACACGCAAGCAGCGCATATCCGTTGCATTTATTAAGAAACCGATTAAAACGGGTGCCGCAGAAGGGGCACTTATGCAGGAAGAACCGATAATACCTCGCAACGGCCTCCAAGCGCTTCAGAAGATAATCTATTTCTCCTCGCCACAGATGAATGCAAAGATTATAAAATAGGACCGACAATCGTTTTAAATTTGCTGATTGCGGCATACGGTCATGCATAATAAACGTCTTCCTCGATCTATCGCTGAAATGGCGAACACCGATTAGCGCTGGAATAATTGGCTATACCGGGAAAATTCACACAGAGAGGTGTCGCATTTCATATATTCTTATGTAAACAGGGGGAAATAATAATCTTCAATAATCTTTTTCCATGCGAATTTCATCTTTCCCCTCTCCCTTCCGGCCTCCCCCATTCTCATGCGCAGTTCCGGATCGTCTAAGAGTTTCTTGATGCTCTCCGCAACTTCTCCCGCATTCCCGGGTTCTACCAGAAAACCGGTCACCCCGTGATCCACGATCTCCTCAAGCCCGCCGACCCGTGAAGCCACGACGGGCTTCCCCGCGGCCATCGCCTCGACGGCGGCGATGCCGAACGGCTCGCGCCAAATCGACGGCACAACACAAATATCAGCCTGCGCATACAGATTGGGGAGTTCCTCCTGTGAGTGCCACGGAAGATATTCTATCGCATCATCCGCCGGCTCGCCACTGCCGTAGGTGGGGATGAGGAGCGTGAACTTTTTTCCGCGCGCCTTGAGGAGCCCGACCGCTTCCCTCAGCACCTTGAACCCCTTGCCCTCGTCCCCCGTTCTGCTCGTCATGAGGATGGTGATTCCTTCCCTTTTCCGAGTGCGCGATACGGCGGCGAACCTTTCGGTATCCACGCCCGAAGGGATGGTGCGCACGTTGGGGTGATACGGGGAGAGCGCGTCGCGGATATATTTATTGTAGACGACGATGGCGGATGCAGCTCGAATAGCGCGCAGCACGTAGGACTTGTAGATCGGAGTAAAAGCCAGCGCAGCCAGAAACTCCTGCGAGAACATATTGGGCGAAAAGAAACGGTGGTGCGCGAGAGAGCAGCGGGTGCACTCACACGTGTCCCTCAGATAATTCTTGGGGCAGATCTTTCCGTATCGGAATTGCGTGCCATAGTCTTTTATGCAGAGCCCTTCATATGCATAGAAGCGCAGGATCGGATGATAATCCCTGAGCGCGGCCGCGAGCGGAAATTTGAGATACCAGCCGTCGCCTATAAAAACATGATCGGGTTTGAGCCGCCCCACGGCATCCTTGAAGATCCGCGGCAGATGCCATGCGTTGAAGGTCCACTTGGTGAAGGGCAGAGTGATGATCTTGAATGGAAAATCGCCTTTAATCCTGCCGCGGGGAAAATAGTCCGGAAAATCGGGGACGAGAAGAGTCACGTCGTGGGAATCGCTCAGCCTCGACATGATCTCTTTCAGGTCAACGCGCGCCCCGCCATCGGGAGGCCAGTTGAAGAGCAGGTCTATAAATACAATTCTGGACATTTTGCTCTTCACATATATCAAATACTATAGGTACTGTCAATTATAAAGACGCCAAGACAGTAAGGGTCACTTATGGGGAGACACTGTTGTATATGTCATTCCTGCGAAAGCAGGAATCCAGGTTTCATGCTGGATCCCCGCTCGAGTTTACACTGAGCGCAGTCGAAGTGCGGGAATGACAATTGAACTGAATACCGATCTCACACCATTCTCTATAGCCAGGATTACCAGTCTGCTATGTACTATTAGCAATATATGGTGCATTTTTCCAAATTCCCCCTCTGATCTTATTACTCAATTTACTCCACAGCAACTAGTTATAAATAGTGCTCAGCCTTCGAATGCACACATTTACCCCCCAGCCGATTTGACAACCGCTAAAAATCAGGCGAAACTGAAATCGGACGAAGAGGAGAGAGATGAAAACGCAGATAAAGTTCTTCAAATCTTCCGCGATGCAGATACTGGGGATGGGAGCCCTCCTCTTTTTCCTGTTTTCCCCGTCAGCAGCATCTCCCCAGAACGCACCGTACGTCAAGGGTGAGATCCTCGTAAAATACAAATCCCATGTCTCTTCTTTGCAGATGAAGAATATCGAGCATGCGGCGGCGGCGGCCATGAGAGAAGACCTTCCGTCGCCCGGATTGAAAAGAGTAAAAATAAGCCCGACCGCTTCCGTCGAGGATGCAATAGACGATTATTACAACCGGGCGGGCGATTCCATAGAGTACGCCGAGCCGAACTATATCGTCACTGCCGATGTCATCCCCAATGATCCCGAATTCTCCAACCTCTGGAATCTCCGGAACACCGGACAGAGCAGCGGGACCGCGGGGGCGGACATCGATGCGCCCGGAGCATGGGATACACAGACAGGCGGATCCGTTATTGTGGCGGTCATCGATACCGGAGTGGACTACACACACCCCGACCTGGCGGCAAATATATGGATCAACAGCAAGGAGATTCCCGGCAACGGTATCGACGACGATAAGAACGGTTTTGTGGATGACTGCCGCGGCTGGGATTTCGTGAATAGCGATAACGACCCGTACGATGATCACTCGCACGGCACGCACGTCTCCGGCACCATCGCTGCGGTGGGAAATAACGGGATCGGGGTCGCGGGGGTCTGCTGGCAGGCGAAAATCATGCCGCTGAAGTTTCTCGCAGCGAACGGCGGAGGAACTGTCGCCGACGCCATAAAAGCGATCCACTATGCAACGATGATGGGCGCGAAGGTGATGAGCAACTCGTGGGGCGGAGGCGGCTATTCCCAGGCGCTCAAAGACGCGATCGATGAAGCAAGGAACGCGGGAGCGATCTTCGTTGCGGCGGCGGGGAACTCGGGGACCGACAATGATGCGATCCCCCATTACCCTTCGAGCTACGACTGCGCGAACCTCATCGCGGTCGCCGCAACCGACAACAACGATCAGATCGCCAGCTTCTCGTGTTACGGAGCAATCTCCGTTGATATCGGCGCGCCCGGCGTTGCCATTCTGAGCACGGTGCCGGGCGGCTACGCATCCTATAGCGGAACCTCCATGGCCACGCCTCATGTCGCCGGGGCTGTCGCTCTCACCTGGGCTCGTTTCCCGACAAAGAGCTATGCGGAGATCATCTCGGCCATCCTCGGGGGAGCCGAGCCGATTTCGTCGCTCAACGGCAAGGTGGCGACGAGCGGCCGTCTCAATCTCCTCCAAGCGATCAATCCCGAGAACGACACTACTCCCCCTGCGGCGGTCACCGATCTGAGCGTTTCTGAGACCAGGATGTCTCGGGCAACCCTGCGCTGGACCGCGACCGGAGACGATGGCAACGAGGGGGCGGCGAGCTCCTACGATCTGCGCTATTCCCGGGCGCCGATCAGCGACGCAAATTGGGATTCAGCCTCCCGCTTCCCGTGCGCCGCATCACCCATGGGGGCCGGCACAGTCGAAGAGGCGACCGTGGGGGGTCTCCTCCCCTCGACGCAATACTATTTCGTGCTGAAGGTGAAGGATAACCGCGGCAATACCTCGGGGCTATCGAATTCGGTGTCCGCGACGACAAAAGACGGGGCCGTAATGCTCGATGATTCGGTCGAGAACGGCGACAACGGATGGGCGGCAACGGGACTCTGGCACCGGTCGGGCAACCGCTCCTCGAGCCCGAGCAGCTCCTGGTACTATGGTCAGGAAGGGAGCTGGACGTACGATACCGGCGACACGAGCAAAGGCACGCTCACCTCGCAGGAAGTCGACCTCTCCTCCTATGAGGATGCACTGCTGACGTTCAGCTACTACCGGCAGGTGGAATCATACGGCGGCTCGTATGATATCACCTCTGTTGATGCATCAAAGGACGGGGGCTCGAACTGGACAACCGTGTGGCTGCTCGATTCATCGACTCCGAATGCCGCATCCTGGGCCGATTCGGGCGCGGTGATGCTCTCAAGCTTTGCCGGCGCAAAGGTCCGCCTGCGTTTCTCGTTCGACAGCGTGGATGGAACCAATAACCAGTTTGAAGGGTGGTACGTGGACAATATACGGGTCGTCGCGGAAGACTACGCCGGTAGCGGCGGAGTCGGAGGAGACAACCTGTACATGCACAGCGTGAAACTCACGGTAAACAAGCAGAGGTTCCAGAGCGGCAATATCCTCTCTCTCTATGGCGCGGTGAAGCGCGGAGCCCTTAGCCCCTATACGCGCTGCAGCGCCTATGTGGCTGTCTCTCTCCCCGCCGGCAACCTCCTCTTCCTCACGAAGAACGGCACCTTCTCGGCCAAGGCCGCCACGATCGCGGACAACTTTACCGTGAGCGACATGAGCGCCACGATCGGATCTTTCACTATTCCTCCGGGGCTCGCGGGCGGGACCTACACATGGATGGCAGTGCTCTCCCAACCGCAGAAGAGCGCCGTGAAGACATCGAGCTGGGTGAGCAACCTCTCCGAGGCGCCCTTTATCGTTAACCGCTGATCCTCTCATCTGTTCTCCACGTAATTTTCCGCCACACTCCAATTCTTGCCTGAGTTGATTCTTGTTTTTTTCTATTTTGTGTGGAGAGGAATATTCTCCCCTCCCCCTGTGTAGGGGGAGGGATAACTTGGGTCTCCCCCACAAAACAAAAGAACAGATGTAAGCAGTAACTAATAAAAATGATTATCGTTTATCACTTACTACTTAGAGCTTACCGCTTATCGCTTACTGCTTACCGCTTATCGCTTACCGCTTGCTTCTTATTCCCTCCCTATCACGACCGCCCCATAGTACGCCTCCGCGCGTGAAGAGGTATTATCCGAATCGGTCATGAAGCCGATCGCCCCGACATTCCGATCCGGCTCCCATCCGAATGCCTTTCCATAGTCCTGCCAGAGGTTTCTCTCAACGGTTATCCATTTTCCCATATCCCCCGTCCCCGAATTGACGACGATCAGTTTGCATCGCGATGATGAAGGGCTGGTGAGTATCGTCCCCGCGGGGTTCTCGTTGTCCCAGACGTATTCCATGACGTACGAGGTCAGGAACGTCCATCCGGGAAAGAAAACGTACACCCGCGCCCCATAATCATCGTGGGCATGGTCATTCTCTTTTCCCTTGCGGGGGAGGCAGAGCACCTTCCATCGCCACCGGAGGAGCGGATATTCTTTCGCATTGAAGTTGACCTCGGTATAAAGCATGGACGCGGTACCGTTGCTCAGTGCATGGAGAACAGGGCTTCCCCCCTCCTCCACTACCCCCCATTGATTCCGGGCGTTGTAGACCTTCTCCTTCCATCCAGGAGCCGGGAGAGAGGCGCCAACAGGGAAACTCACTGTCGAGAATATCTTCCCAATAAATGCTGTCTCTCCGGCCAAATATCTCTGGGAAATGAACAACGCCGTAAGGGCGGTTATTCCCACAAAAATTGTCTTCATTCCTGCTCCTCTTATGCGTTCCGTGAACCGGGCCATGCCCCTTCCGCCCGCGCCGTCAAAGACGAATCCTCCCCACGCACGATTTTATAGATAAATATACCGGGACGCGAAAAGAGTTCCCATATTCCAAGCGCGACAATGATTCTATCGGCAATGACCGCGGGAAGGTAGTATCTGTCCCAATTTATCTTCATGAATACGAGAATAAAAGCATGTATATTGAAATCCGGCACTATGGGCGGTGGGGCATGACCTGTCCACTCGCCACGCCATTCATACCACGAGAAATTTCCCGTCGCTACAAGATCGGCGTGGTAGAAGCCGAAGCTGATCCAGGCCGATTCATCGCCGTGGAAAGACGTCATGGGGACATGCGCGAACAGGATATAGCCGCAGACGAGCGAAATCATCGCGGCGAGCAGTATAAACCGGATTCGGCTATTATGCAGGATGGGAATGCTCATGCGTCGGATGGTCCATTGTGAGGATGGTGTCACACAGGAAATTTTTATCATCCCGATGAGGATAGTCGAGATTGTAGTGGAGCCCACGGCTCTCCCTCCGCCAGGAGGCGGAGCGTATGATGAGTTCTGCAACCGTGGCGATATTCCTCAGCTCCACCAGATCAGGGGTGACGATAAAATCCCAGTAGTACTGCTGGATCTCCCGCTGGAGGTTCTGGATCCTGTTGCGGGCGCGCTCGAGCCTCTTGTCCGTGCGCACGATTCCCACGTAATCCCACATGAAGCGGCGCACCTCATCCCAGTTATGGCTCACGACGACCGACTCGTCGCTGTCCCGCGCATGCCCCGTAACCCAGGGAGGGATCGGCACGTGCGGGGAGGCGCTGATCCCGAAAGTCCTCTCTGTGGAGGCTGCGGCCTTCCCGGCGACAACGAGCGCTTCCAATAGGGAATTGCTCGCCAATCGGTTCGCGCCATGAAGGCCGGTGCAGGCGGTCTCCCCGATGGCGAGGAGCGCCTCAATGGAGGTCTGCCCATCAATGCCCGCATGCACGCCCCCGCACATATAGTGAGCGGCGGGAACCACGGGAATCGGATCGCGCGCCATGTCATAGCCGAACTGGAGGCACTTCTCGTAGATATTCGGGAAACGTTTCGTGAGAAATTCCTTACCCCTATGTGTGATATCGAGCAGGACGGACGGGTCCCCGCTCATCTTCATCTCGCTGTCGATCGCGCGCGCAACGATATCGCGGGGCGCGAGATCCTTGTCTTTATGGTACCTGCTCATGAACGGCATGCCGTCCATGAGCCTGAGGACGCCCCCCTCGCCGCGGACGGCCTCTGAAATGAGGAAGTTCTTCGCCTTCGGGTGGTAGAGACAGGTGGGGTGGAACTGGATAAACTCCATGTTCGCGATCTCCGCGCCTGCGCGGTAGGCCATCGCGACACCGTCTCCGGTGGCGATGTCCGGATTGCTCGTATAGAGGTAGACCTTCCCCGCCCCCCCCGTTGCGAGCACCGTGAGACGGGCGGCGAGGGGCTGGATCTGTCCGGAGACCTTGTCGAGCACATAGGCGCCGAGACACCGGTTGGGGCCGGCTTCCTTCCTTGCGAGCTTGCGCGTGGTGACCAGATCGACGGCGATGTGGTTCTCGAGGATTGAAATGCTCGACTGCTCGGCAACCCTCGCCAGAAGCTTTTCCTCCACCTCGCGTCCCGTGAGGTCCGAGGCGTGCACCACGCGCCGCGCGGAGTGCCCCCCCTCCCTGCCGAGGTCAAGGGCGCCGCGCGGATCCTTCGAAAACTGCACTCCAAATTTCTCCAGCTCACGGATCGCACGCGGCGCCTCGCGGACAATCTCCTCCACTACGGCGCGATTGCAGAGCCCGTCGCCGGCGGTAATCGTGTCGCGCACGTGGGAATCAAAGGAATCGTCCTCCGAAAAGACCGCGGCGATCCCCCCCTGGGCGTAGTTCGTGTTCGACTCGGCCTTCTCCTTCTTGGTGATCAGCGTGACGCGCGCGAACGGGGCGCACTTGAGCGCGTAGGTGAGGCCGGCGATGCCGCTGCCGATTATGAGGATATCGGTTTCCATGGCCTCATGGTAGCAGCTTCAGGTCTCGGGGGCAATCACGATGGGGTCAGAACTATCCCCAATTTCTATAAAAACAGCAGCGCAGCATAATTTCTCACCACGAAGGCACTAATGACACGAAGAATAGCTAGTCTGGGATTCAACGGATTCGATTATTTCAAATGTCTTCGTGATCTTCGTGCCTTCGTGGTAAAACCGCTATTTTTTCTTGTGTTAATTCCAATTTCTTAATCCCCTATCTCACTGGTGGTGAGTACGCTCCTGTAATAATGGGACCTTTGTTTAAACACACCGATTCTTATTATAACCACTGATAAACACGGATTAACACTGTGTGAGCGGCTTCCAGCCGCGATAATCGGGGCGAGGACGCCCCTCCCACAATATGCTCTTATCTTGATATCTCTATAGCTAAATTACTCTCCCCCTCCCTCCCATAATTTAATAGCGTACGCCAAGCCGTGTTCATCCGTGGTTAATATATCTTTTAGCCTAAGGTAGTGATAACGCTCTAGCCTGGATTATTCATCAGAAGCATAAAAGAGCAATTTTAATGGATTAAAGTATGAAACCGCGGATTTGGCGGATTGGGCGGATTATAAACAAGAATCCGCGTAATCAGCGTAATCCGCGGTTAAAACATTAAAAGTTGGTGAATAGATCAGGCTAGGGGCGTCTCTCGAAGATCGGATGGATATACACTCGCAGTCCGGCTTCTATTTCATGATCGTCAGCGGAGCAATGTCGGAACCGAGGGCCTTATTGATGTTGAAACTGGTTCCGGCTGGAAGGACAAAGAGCCCTACAAAATACGTTCCCTTCTCGGCCTCCGGGCATACCGCATGTTGAGCGGCGATGCCGCAGATCCCGTTGGGGAGGTTGGAGACATTGTGAAGATAAGGGAATATCCCCTTGATTAACGCACCGTTTGCGAGGAACGAATAGATATCTCCCGAAGGGATGCGGACGAGCAGGTAGATATCAACGAAAGAGTCAGGCGGAACGGGCGGGATACACCCGAAGATTGTGATGATGTCACCGGTGGTCGCCGTGCTCCTTCCCAGGTCGATTATCACCCTGGTGGGGATCGGAGTCGGCGTAGGTACCGTGGTCGGCGTAGGTACCATGGTCGGCGTGGCGGTGGGAACGGGAGTCATCAGCTCGATACACCGGCTCATCATAACAAAGGATATCTCATCGGTGCTGATCGGGCTGCTCGCGTCGCTCGTGGCGCTCCGAAGGAAGGCGGTGTGCTCTCCTATCGAGAGATCGCCGCTGAGACCGAACAGCCCGGCCCCTCCAAGATCGTTCCCGCCCGGGAGATAGCGGATCAGGCTTTCGGTGACGGGGAGATCGTCGACGGCAAGGTCGAGCGAGACGTAGCGTTCGCCCGCTCCTCCGCCGCTCGACACGTCACAATTGGAGGCGAGGAACAGTTCGGAGGGCTTGAGGAGGGACATTGACAGCTGACTCGCGAGCACGTTGGTGAGTATGGTGGAGGTCGTTGTGCTCGGGGCGACGACGGTCGTCTGCGTTGCGGGGATGGTGACTCCCCCTCCTCTGTCGTCGTTGAGCGCGATGCCAATAAGTGTCGCGTTGAAGGTTCGCAGGCTCCCCGTGCTCGTTGCGTGGCGGGCGATAATGACGTGCGTGCCCGCGTCCAGTTCATCGGAGAGGCCTATGAGCACGGGGACAAAGACCTCGACCGCACCGCTTAAGGTCCGACGGCACGCCACCCCGGCCGTCACCCCGTCAATCTGGACTTCCCATGTCCCCGTTTTGATCCCGCCGCTGGCGGATTGCCCGTTCATGGCAGCAGAGACGAATATCCGTCCCGGAAGGTTAAGTGTGACTGTGGTGCTCAGGCCGGCTATGTCCTCGAGGCTGGTGGAGGAGGTGGTGACGCCCGTCGCCCCGAGTGTTGCAAGGCCGTGGTTGAACTGAACCCCGCCCTCGGTGGCAAGGGGTATGGCGACCAGGTCCACGTCGCGCGTGACGATCGTCTTGAATATATCGCTCGAAGCCTGGCGCAGGCGGACGGTGTGATAACCGGCGGACAGAGAGCCAAATATGTTAACGGTTTTCCCGAGGCCGAGATCATGACCTCCGCTCATGTAGCGCTGCACCTGCTGGCCGGAGACGCTGTCGTCTATGCGGAGATCCCACGTACCGGTGCCTGTGCCGCTCGTTGACTCGCACGAGAAGCTGGCGAAGGCGGCAACGGCACCGGAGTCCGGCAAGATCACCGGCACGTTGCAGCCTGTGTCCTCGAGGGTGGTGTCAAATGTCGACGCTGAGTCAAACATGGCAGCCCGGGCGCCGAGACAATCGCTGCTGACCGGGGCCACGGTGGGCGTCTGGGTGGGGGTTCTCGTCGGGGGTTGTGGTACGGGGGTCTCGGTCGGCGTCGGGGTAATGGTCGGTGTCGGGGTCTCGGTCGGAGTGTTCGTCGGTGTTGGAGTGGGCGTGTCCGTTGGGGTCTGCGTCACGGTAGGGGTATCAGTAGGCGTCTGTGTAACGGTGGGGCTTGGTGTCGGTGTCCTCGTCGGCGTATTGGTCGGCGTGTTTGTCGGCGTCCAAGTAGCTGTGTTCGTCGGCGTTTCGGTCGGCGTATCAGTCGGCGTGGGGGTAAAGGTCGGTGTCTTTGTCGGCGTGCGCGTGGGGGTTACGGTCGGCGTGTTCGTTGGCGTCTCTGTCGGGGTCTCCGTCGGCGTTTCCGTCGGCGTATCAGTCGGCGTGGGGGTAAAGGTCGGTGTCTTTGTCGGCGTGCGCGTGGGGGTAACAGTCGGCGTGTTCGTTGGCGTTTCGGTGGGGGTCTCCGTCGGCCTTTCCGTCGGCGTTTCCGTCGGCGTTTCGGTCGGCGTGGGGGTAAAGGTCGGTGTCTTTGTCGGCGTGCGCGTAGGGGTTACGGTCGGCGTGTTCGTTGGCGTTTCTGTCGGGGTCTCCGTCGGCGTCTCGGTAGGGGTCTCCGTGGGGGTTTCAGTGGGCGTCTTAGTCGGTGTTCTCGTGGGGGTCTGGGTTATCGTGGGGGTCTCCGTCGGCGTGGGGGTGATGGTCGGCGTCCCGGTCGGCGGGAGAGTCCCCGTTGGCGATATAGTCGGTGTCGGAGTGATGGTGGGAGTTTGAGTAGGTGTTTTCGTCGGAGTCTGCGTCGGGGTTTCCGTAGGAGTTTCCGTCGGCGTTTCCGTCGGCGTGGGGGTAAAGGTCGGTGTCTTTGTCGGCGTGCGCGTGGGGGTTACGGTCGGCGTGTTCGTTGGCGTCTCTGTCGGGGTTTCCGTCGGCGTTTCCGTCGGCGTTTCCGTCGGCGTGGGGGTAAAGGTCGGTGTTTTTGTCGGCGTGCGCGTGGGGGTAGCGGTCGGCGTGTTCGTTGGCGTTCTGGTCGGAGTCTCCGTCGGAGTTTCCGTCGGTGTTTCCGTCGGCGTTTCTGTCGGCGTGGGGGTAAAGGTCGGTGTTTTTGTCGGCGTGCGCGTGGGGGTAGCTGTCGGCGTGTTCGTTGGCGTTACGGTCGGGGTTTCCGTCGGAGTTTCCGTCGGTGTTTCCGTCGGCGTTTCTGTCGGCGTTTCGGTCGGCGTTTCGGTCGGCGTGGGGGTAAAGGTCGGTGTTTTTGTCGGCGTGCGCGTGGGGGTAGCGGTCGGCGTGTTCGTTGGCGTTCTGGTCGGGGTTTCCGTCGGGGTTTCCGTCGGCGTATTTGTTGGTGTGGGCGTTATCGTGGGGGTATCCGTAGGCGTGGGTGTAATCGTTGGAGTCTTGGTGGGTGTAGGAGTGATGGTCGGTGTAATCGTCGGAGTATTGGTAGGAGTATTAGTCGGGGTAGGGGTTATGGTCGGTGTAATCGTCGGCGTCCTCGTCGGCGTTATCGTCGGCGGCGGCGTAGGCGTCCGGGTCGGAGTGATGGTGGGCGTCGGGGTGATCGTCGGCGTTGCAGTCGGCGTTGTCTCAGAGCACATCTCCATCATCACAAAGGTGATATTACTTGTCTGTATCTGGCGTGTCGCATCGTTCGTGGCGTGCTGGAGGTATCCCGTGTGCGAGCCGGCGGGGAGCACCAGGCTGCTAAGGCCGAAGAGCGCCCCCGCGCCGAGGTCGTTGCCGCCGGAGAGGTAGCGGCTGACGGTCTGCGTCGCCGGTACACCGTCCACGATGGTGTCCAGCGATGCGATCCGTTCAGCTGTGCCGGAGGAATGCTCGATATTGAAGCTGGTCGCGACGAGAAGGGAGCTTGGACCGGCGAGAGTGAACGTAAGCTGGCTCGAGGGTATGGGGGTCGGTGTCGTCGATGAGGTCGAGGTTGCCGCTACGGCTATAGTCTGAGATGCTTTGATTATTGTGCCTCCGCCGCCGTCGTCACTGAGCGCCATGCCGATGAGCGTGGCATTGAGCGTACGAAGCGACCTGCTGCTGTTGTTGGTGGCGTGACGCATAATGATGGTGTGCGCCCCGGCGGTGAGCGAAGCGGACAGGCCCACCAGGGCGACCGCCCCGAGGTCACTGCTGCCGGATAGGAAACGCCGGACGCTGGTGCCCACAGTCGTGCCGTCAACCTGGAGGTCCCATGTGCCGGTCCTTTCGGATGCGGGTGAGTTCCCTGACTGTGCGTTCAGCGAGGCGGCGACGAAGATTTTTCCCGGCACGTCCAGCGTGACCGTTGTGCTCAGGCCGGTCACGGCGACGAGGCTCGTTGAGGAGGTGGTGACCCCGCCGGAACCGAGAGTGACCACCCCGTGGTTGAAATTCGCCCCGGCCCCGGTGAGGAGGGGGAAGACGACGAGATCGGCATTGCGCGTGATGATCGTCTTTGTCACGCTGTCCGAGGCGTGACGCAGGCGAACCGTGTGTCCGCCGGAGGACAGAGAGTCAAATATGTAAACGGTTTTTACGATGCCGAGATCATTCGATGCGCTCAGGTAGCGCTGGACTTGCTGTCCGGAGAAGGTGTCGTCCGCGCGCAGGTCCCATGTGCCGATGCCTGCACCCCCGGTCGATTGGCAGCTAAACGAGGAGAGGGCTGCTATCGCCCCGGCCGAGGGGAGGCTCACGCTCGCCTCGAGCCCGGTATTGGTGAGGGTGGTGTTGTGAGTGGAAGCGCTGTCGAGGGACGTATGGTCCACCCCTAAACATGTATCATCAGCGGTTCCCGATGCGGTGATGAGTAAAACAGAAGCAAGCAGCGCTAGGAAGAAATACTTCACGCAACCGGTGCGATAGCTAACCGCCAATCCCCAAGAGAAGCAAGTCATGGATCCCTCCATGCGCTTCGGTCATGCAAGTACAATTATTCTATCTCTAATCGGGGTAATACACAAGGGCAATGCCGGGTGTAAGGGGTCACTTATGGGGGGTACATTGCTTAATATGTCATTCCTGCCCCCGTTTTCACGAGGGTAAACTTCAGCAGGAATCCAGGTTTCATAGTGGATCCCCGCTCGAGTTTACACTGAGCGCAGTCGAAGTGCGGGGATGACAAGTGAAAGGGATACCCCCCAAGACTGACCCATTACTGCCGGGTGTTCAATAGCGCGAAATGGCGGATAGAAGAATCTTAACCTGGATTATTCACCAACTATTAATGTTTTAACCGCAGATTACGCGGATTTGCATTGTGTAATCCGCCTAATCCCTGCCTATGCCGAAGCGGAGCTCCGGCTCCGCGCAGGCAGGCGCAAAATCCGCGGTTGCATATGTCAGGCTGTTAAAATTGCTCTTTTATTCGTCTGATGAATAATCCAGGTTAAGAGCATCTCTCGAGGAGCGGGTGGATTTACATGCGATCTGGCTTCTATTTTACGATCGTCAGCGGAGCAATGTCGGAACCGAGGGCCTTATTGATATTGAAACGGGTTCCGGATGGAAGGACAAAGATCCCTACAAGGTACGTCCCCTTCTCGGCCTCCGGGCATACCGCGTGTTGAGCGGCGATGCCGCAGATCCCGTTGGGGAGGTTGGAGACATTGCGAAGGTAAGGGAATATCCCCTTGATGAACGCACCGTTTGAGAGGAACGAATAGATATCTCCCGAAGGGATGCGGGCGAGCAGGTAGATATCAACGAAGTAGTCAGGCGGAACGGGCGGAATGCACCCGAAGATTGTGACGATGTCACCGGTGGTCGCCGTGCTCCTTCCCAGGTCGATTATCACCCTGGTGGGGATGGGAGTCGGCGAGACCGTCGGCGTGGCCACGACCGTCGGCGTGGGCGTAACTTGTTCGGAGCACTTGCTCATCATTACGAGGGTAATATTGCCGAGAAGAATCTGCCGGCTTGTGTCATCGGTAGCGCCTCTCAGCGCGCTGGTGTGAAAACCGCTCGCAAGCCCCTCGCTGAGGCCGAACAGTCCTCCCGCGCCAAGGTCATTTGCCCCCGACAGGAAGCGCAGCACATCCTCCGTAACCGAGAGATCGTCCAACGCGAGATTGAGGGCCGCATAGCGATTCCCTATCCCCTGCCCGCTCTGCAGATTAAAACTCGATGCGAGGAAGAAGTTGCCGGGCTGGAGAAGGGACATCGATAACCTGCTCATGGGTATGTCGGTGGGCACAGTGGAAGTGATAGGCTGCGGTCCCGTTATGGCGACCTGTGACGCAGGGATGATCACTCCGCTCCCGCCATCGTCGCTCAGCGCGATGGCGATGAGGGTGGCGTTTAAAGTTCTCATGCTGTCACTGTCCGTCGCATGGCGGGCGCTGACAGAATGGATTCCCGCGTCCAGTTGATCGGAGACCCCGTCGATAAGGAAGGCCCCGAGGTCCCCCGATCCGCTCAATCGCCGCTGGATCGCCGTACCCATCGTGACCCCGTCAATCTGGATATCCCACGTACCGGTCTTCCCTCCGCCGGTGACCGATTGGGCGTTCATCGCGGCCGACACAAATATTTTTCCTTGCACATCGAGCTTAAGGTCAAAGCCGAGGCCGGGAATATCTTGAAGGCTGCCGGACGAAGTAGTCACTCCCGCCGCCCCGAGCACGGCGATTCCTTGATTGAACACCGCTCCTCCGGCAGTGACGAGTGGCAGGGCGACCAGGTCGGCGTCGCGGGTGATGATTGTCTTCAACGGATCGCTCGATGCGTGACGGAGCCGGATAGTGTGGGGGCCTGCGGAGAGCGAATCAAAAATGCTCACCGTCCCCGCGAGCCCGAGGTCGTTGACACCGGACAGGAATCGCTGTACCTGCTGGCTGGAGACGGCGTCATCGATGCGAAGATCCCATGTTCCCGTGCCGCTTCCAGTCGTGGACTGGCACGAGAAGGACGCAAAGGCGGCGATGGCGCCGGGAGACGGCAGCCCGACGGTCACATCACACCCGGTGTCCTCAAGAGTGGTGCTGAACGTTGCCGCAGAGGCGAACATGCCGTCATTCGCCCCAAGACAATCCGGAGGAACAGGAGGAAGGGTCACAGTGGGCGAGGCCGTCGGGGTCGCCGTGGAGGTCTGGGTGGGGGTCAGAGTGACGGTGGGGGTCGTTGTCCCTGTCATCGTGGGCGTCACTGTAGGTGTCTCCGTGGGGGTTTCTGTCGGCGTCTCTGTGGGCGTCCCGGTGATCGTCGGGGTGCCGGTGGGCGTGAGGGTGGGTGTGGTCGTCGGCGTGACGGTGGGTGTTGTTGTCGGTGTGAATGTGGATGTAGGCGTGGTCGTCGGCGTGAGGGTCGGTGTTTTCGTCGGGGTCTCCGTGGGCGTATCCGTGGGCGTATCCGTCGGCGTTTCGGTCGGCGTCGGCGTCCGTGTGGGCGTATTCGTGGGAGTGCGGGTTGGCGTGCGCGTAGGCGTGTTCGTCGGCGTATCCGTGGGGGTTACCGTCGGCGTTTCGGTAGGCGTGTCCGTGGGGGTTCTCGTGGGGGTTGGCGTTCCCGTCGGTGTCTCCGTGGGCGTCCTGGTCGGGGTTGTCGTGGGGGTCGGGGTTGTAGTGGGGGTCTCGGTGGGAGTGGGGGTGAGGGTCGGCGTCCCGGTCGGCGGGAGAGTCCCCGTGGGCGTAATAGTCGGTGTCGGAGTAATGGTGGGCGTATCAGTAGGTGTTCCCGTCGGGGTCTCCGTCGGCGTCTCCGTGGGCGTATCCGTCGGCGTATTCGTCGGTGTGGGCGTCAAGGTCAGTGTCATTGTCGGCGTGCGCGTGGGGGTAGCGGTCGGCGTGTTCGTGGGTGTTCGGGTCGGCGTGTCCGTAGGCGTGGGTGTTTTCGTGGGCGTCTCCGTCGGCGTCGTACTGGGTGTGACGGTCGGTGTCCGCGTGGGAGTACCGGTAGGTGTCAGTGTGGGCGTATATGTGGGGGTACGGGTCGGCGTGCGGGTTATGGTGGGCGTCCTCGTCGGAGTCATTGTCGGGGTAGTTGTCGGCGTCACCGTCCGGGTTGGTGTTCGCGTCACCGTGGGTGTTTTCGTCGGGTGCGGGGTGGGACATGTCCCCAGCATCACGAACGTGATATTCTCTGTCTGTATCTGCCTGCTCGCATCGCTTGTCGCATGGCGCACGAGAGCAGTGTGCGATCCGGCGGCCAGCGATTGAACGAGACCGAAGAGGCCTCCCGCGCCAATGTCGTTTCCGCCGGAGAGATAACGAATAACTGTCTGGGTAACAGGCGCGCCGTCGATCGTGGCATCCAGCGATGCGTACCGGGAAGACGATCCGGACGCGTGCTCGATATTGAAACTTGATGCCGCGAAGATAGATCCGTCCTGCGGGAGAGAGAGCGTCAGTTCGCTCGATGCGATATCCTCAAGTGATGTCGCTGAGGTCGCCGTACCCGCCACCGAAGTAACCTGCGCCGCAGGTATGGCGGTGCCGCCATCGCCGTCATCGCCCAGTGCAATTCCAAATAGTGTGGCGTTGAGCGTGGTGAGACTCCCGCTGCTCGTGGCGTGCCTCATGGTGATTGTGTGCTCCCCTGTGTCGAGGGGATCGGATAGCCCGATCATCACTATGGCGCCAAGGTCCTCGGAGCCGCTCAGGAATCGCTGCACGCTCGTGCCCACGGTCGTCCCGTCAACCTGGAGATCCCATGTACCGATCTTGCTTGACCCGCTCGCGGATTTAGCGTTGAGCGCCGCCGCCACGAATATCTGCGAGGCAACGTCCAGGATGACCGTGGTACTCAACCCGCTGACGGAGACAAGGCTCAAGGAAAATGTGGTACCTCCCACCGGGCCGAGAGTCGCCAACCCGTGATTGAAATTCGCCCCTCCGTCGGTGAGCAGCGGCACTGCGACAAGGTCAGTATTGCGTGTGACAATCGTTCTCGAGGGACTGCTCGATGCATGGCGCATGCGCACCGTATGGTTGCCCGCCGCAAGGGAATTAAAAATATGAACCGCTCCGGCAAGTCCGAGATCATTGGTGCCGCTCAGGTACCTCTGGAGCGACTGGCTGGAGACGGCGTCGTCAACGCGGAGATCCCATGTTCCTGTCCCGCTCCCGCCGCTGGACTGACAGGCAAAGGACGAAAATACCGCGACCGCCCCCTCCGCCGGAAGATTCACCGTCGCCTCGAGTCCCGTATCGGTAAGAGATGTACCGTGAGTGGAGGCAGACTCGAGGCACTGATGATCAGGTACGATACATCCCTCATCGATTGCAAAGACCGCGGAGGATAATCCAAATGTGAATACAAGAAGATTGGCGAAAACAACGCTCTGAATAACAATTAGTGACTTCATGCGATAGATCCCCTTTAGGATCCCGTTTTAAGATTCCTTATGTTTCACATGTAGCATTAACCATGCCAAACGCAATAGATTGATGAAGAAATATTACATAATCAACCTATTGCTCTGGTGCAGAGCATGCTATAAAAATTTACATCATCCGAATTAGATGTGGGAAATGCTATAGACACAGAGGGGGAACTGAAGGAGTGGGACATTCTTGGGACAGATGTGGCCTGATCTGTCACATCATTCGTTAGAAGCATCATGGCGGTGCGCCCCTGCGTGGCGGCTCAACATGAAACTGTGAAACTGAGCGATAATAACACATAATATTGAAAAGCGCAAATGTATTTCGCGGGGATAGCTTTCCCGCCGCAGCGGTTATCTACTCTGCCACTATGGTATAATCTGTCCATGAACACAATCACGATCCGCGGCGCGCGACAGCACAATCTCAAGGGGATCAACCTCGACCTGCCGCGCGATACCCTGATTGTCATCACCGGCGTCTCCGGATCGGGGAAGTCCTCGCTCGCGGTCGATACGATCTATGCCGAGGGGCAGCGGAGGTACGTCGAGAGCCTCTCGGCCTACGCCCGGCAGTTCCTCGAGCAGATGCAGCGACCCGAGGTGGAGCATATCGAGGGGCTCTCACCCGCTATCGCGATCCAGCAGCGGCCCCTCGGCGTCAATCCTCGCTCGACGATCGCCACCGCCACGGAGGTCCACGACTATCTGCGCGTCCTTTTTGCCCGCATCGGCATCCCCCACTGTGTGACATGCGGCATCGCCCTCAAGCGGCGCACGGTGCAGGAGATGGTGGACGAGATTCTCTCCTGGGAGGAGGGGACGCGCGTCACACTCCTCGCGCGCATGGCGGACGGGGTCAGGGGCACGCACGCGGAACTCCTGTCGAGGCTTGCCCAGGACGGCTTCGTGCGCGCACGGGTGGACGGTGCGATCACGGAGCTCGGCGCCGTACAGAAACTCAGCGCCCGCGGATCGCACACGATCGATCTCGTCGTCGACCGGCTCGTGATGAAACGCGGCATAAAAAACCGCCTCACCGACTCCATGGAGCTTGCCCTCCGCATGGGTGAGGGGAAAGCCCTCGTGGGGAGGGACAAGCCCGAAGAGGAGAAACTGTTTACGGAACGTCTTATCTGCACCCGCTGCGTGAAGAGCTACACGGATCTCGAGCCGAGTTCCTTTTCGTTCAACAGCCCGAGCGGCGCATGCCCCTCGTGCCACGGGCTGGGAAAGCGTCTTGAGTTCGACCTCGATCTGATGGTCGACTCCGGCAGGACGATCGCCGGGGGGGCGTTCGCGCCGCTCAGGTATGGGGGAAGATCGCTCATCATCTACTACAAGGTGCTCCTTAGGGCGGTGGCCGGCCATTTCGGATTCAGCCTGGATGTCCCTTTCCGGGATCTGGAGAAAAAATGGCAGCGGATCCTGCTCCACGGATCCGGAGACGAGCCGATCACCTTCCGCTACTGGCGGGGCCGCCACCCCTGTGTGAAAAACGCCCCGTTCGAGGGGTTGCTCAACAACCTCGAGCGGCGCTACCTCCAGACCGAGAGCGCCTACGTGAGAAAGAAGTTGCGCGAATACATGATAGAGCGCGAGTGCGCGAGTTGCGGCGGGAGACGGCTCCGTCCCGAGGCGCTGGCGGTCGCCGTGGCCGGAAAGTCGATAGCCGAATTCACCGGGATGTCCATCGGAGAGGCGCTCGAGTTCCTCAACCGCACGGAACTCTCCGGACAGGACAGGAAGATCGGCGCCGAACTGTTGAAGGAGATCGCGGGACGCCTCCAGTTCATGAGGAATGTGGGACTGGATTATCTCACGCTCGACCGCGAGAGCTCCACGCTTTCCGGCGGCGAGGCGCAGAGGACGCGCCTCGCCACGCAGATCGGTTCCGGTCTCACGGGCGTTCTCTACGTGCTCGATGAGCCGAGCGTCGGCCTGCATCTCCGGGACAACGAACGCCTTTTGAATACGCTGATGAGTTTGCGCGACAGGGGTAACACGGTGATCGTCATCGAGCACGACGAGGCTGCGATCAGGGCGGCGGATCACGTGGTGGACCTCGGACCGGGCGCCGGAATCCACGGCGGCGAGATCGTGGCGCAGGGGACGGTGGAGGATATCATCGCATCGCCGGAGTCGCTCACGGGCCGCTATCTCTCCGGGCAGCATTTCATCTCCGTTCCGAAACGCCGGCGCGCCGTTTCGCCGTCCCGCCGTCTCGAGATTCTCGGGGCCGCACACAACAATCTCAAGGGGATCGACGTGCGTATACCGCTCGGACTATTCTGTTCCATCACCGGGGTTTCGGGTGCGGGGAAGAGCTCCCTCGTGGACGATACGCTGCGGCGCGCGCTCGAAAAGCATTTCCACGGTTCGCGCCAGGCGCCCGGGGCATACCGCGCCCTGAAAGGGCTGAAACTCATTGACAAGGTCGTCGTCATCGACCAGTCGCCGATCGGCCGGACGCCGCGATCCAACCCGGCGACATACACGGGAATCTATGCCCCTATCCGCGACCTCTTCGCCCATCACCCCGATTCGAAGGCGCGCGGCTATCGACCGGGACGTTTCAGCTTCAACGTCAAGGGCGGGCGCTGCGAGGCCTGCCGCGGCGACGGGCTGATATGCGTCGAGATGCACTTCCTGCCGGATGTCTATGTCCCGTGCGAGGCGTGCGGCGGGCGGCGTTACAACCGCGAGACTCTGGAGATCCGTTTCAAGGGCAAAAGCATCGCGGACGTGCTCGAAATGACCGTTGAAGAGGCGCTCGAATTTTTCAGGAATATCCCTCCCCTGAAGCGCCGCCTCGGCGTTCTCAACGATGTCGGCCTCGGCTACATCAGGCTCGGCCAGTCGGCCACAACGCTCTCCGGGGGGGAGGCGCAGCGGGTGAAGCTCGCGAAAGAGCTCGGGATGGTCGCCACCGGGAGCACGCTCTATATTCTCGACGAGCCCACCACCGGACTCCATTTCGCCGATATCCACAAGCTGATCGACGTCCTCCAGCGTCTTGTGGACGCGGGGAACACGGTACTGGTCGTCGAGCACAATATGGAGGTTCTCAAGTGCGCCGACTGGATCATCGATTTGGGCCCCGAGGGAGGCGACGCAGGCGGACAGATCGTGGCGGAGGGGACGCCGGAACAGGTCGCCGAGTGCGAGAAATCACACACGGGGCGATACCTGAAAGATTATCTGGGGGAAGATCCGAAACTTATAAATCACAATTCAGGGAAATGAGGAACCACGAATAGTTCGAATTACACGAAACAAGAAGGCTAAAGTAGTAGCTATACTTTCGAGTAATTCGTGCAATTCGTGGTTCAGTATCTGGTTTTCCCAAAGGCCGGGAAATTATCCTCCCCCCGGGCGACCGTATTGTCTCCCAGAACTACTTTTGCTATCATTATCCCGCACTGGGGTTGTGCGGGGTTGCGTGGCAGCAGTTTTTTTATGAGACGGGAAATATCAGTTAAGATCCGCTGAGAACACTGAAAGAATAAACGACAAATGACAAAACACCGATAATAATTGTCATTTGTCATTCTTGCATTATTTCAGTGCATTTAGTGGTTTAAAACAAGATGGAGTGCGGTTGTGAAAATTCTCCACCGCTATATCGGCGGACAGCTTCTCAAAACATTCGGCATCTCGCTGGTGGTCTTTACCTTTATCCTGCTCATGGGGAATGTGATCAGGATCGTTGATCTCATCGAGCGCGGCGTCGCCGGCGGCCTCCTCCTGAAACTTTTCCTGAGTTTCATACCGTACCTCCTCGCGTTCTCCATCCCGATGTCGATCCTCACCTCCACCCTTCTCACCTTCGGTCGACTCTCCTCGGATAACGAGATCACCGCAATGCGCGCGTGCGGCCTTAGTTACTACCGCATCTTCTTGAGCGGTCTTATGATCGGTCTCGCCCTGACGGTTGTGTGTTATATGGTAAACACGATCATTTCCCCGAAGGCGCACTACGCGATGCGGAAACTCCGCTTCCAGGTGGGAGAGCAGAGCCCGGAAGCGCTCCTGGAGCCGGGGGTGTTCATCGACTACTTCAAGCCGTACCAGTTCTACATCGGACAAAAGGAGGGGCGTATCTTCAAGGATGTGATCGTGTACGAGAAGCTCCCCGATGACCGTATACGCTTCCTCAAAGCCCGGAGCGGCGAGATCGGCTCCGACGAATCCGGGGGCATTGTGTTTAAGATCTACGACGGAACAATGGAGGAGCCGCCTCGCGAGGGAGAAGCCACCTCCCTCTCCGCGACGTTCAAAACCTACGTTGTGAAGATGAACAAGGAAGAGGACGAGGATGTGCCCAAGAAGATGGCCGACTTCTCGATCGGGGAGCTGACCTCAAAGATACACCGCTTCAAGAACATGCTCAAGACGGCGAGCCCCATGCTCCAGAGAGACATCAGCCGGAGAATCAGCATGACGCGCGTCGAGGTGAGCGAGCGGTTCGTGTACACCTTTTGCGCGCTCGCGTTTGTACTGGTCGGGATGCCGCTGGGGATTACCGCCCATCGCAGCGAGACGGCAATAGGCGGGGCGATCAGCCTTGCGCTCGTCGGGCTCAATTACGCCTCCATCATCTGCATGGAGGCGTTTCAATACAAGCCCTGGCTATACCCCCACCTTCTTGTCTGGCTGCCCAATATCACATTCGCGATCCTCGGCCCGGTTCTTATATACCGGCTCAACAGGAGGTAGGGCTCATGAGGATCCTTGACCGCTATTTCATCCGTGAGTTTCTCATCCCGCTCTGCCTGTGCCTCGCAGCGTTCTTCCTGGTCTACATCATCTACGACCTCTCCGCGCACCTGGACGACTATATCGAGTACAAGATACCCATCGCGGAGCTCGCGGCGTATTATGTCATCCAGCTCCCGATGGTGATGGTCCAGCTCATTCCCCTCTCCATCCTTCTCGCGATCGTATACAGTATCGGACTGATGAGCCGCCACAGCGAGATCACCGCGATGCGCGCCGCCGGCATCAGCATCTACAGGATAATGAAGCCGTTCCTGGGAGTAGGGATCATTTTCACGCTGCTTCTCCTCTACCTCAATGAGGAATTCGCCCCGCGCGCATACTCCAAATCGGAAAGGCTCATCGAGGAGTACAGCCATAAACAGGAGAAACAGCAGCTCCGGTCGATCGCCTTCTTCAACCCGCTCGCGGAGCGAACCTGGATGGGCCAGTGGATTCCGGGGGAAGGGACGCTGAACAATATCACCATTCGAAACCTTCACAACCGGCAGGTGGCGGAGAAGATCTCCGCGCAGAAGGCGTCCTACCTCGACGGCGAGTGGTGGCTGTTCGACGGGGCGATCCAGGAGTATGATGCGAGAGGACGCATTCGCGGCAAGGAGGATACGTTCAGCAAACGGAGGTTTCCGTTCAATGAGAAGCCGGAGGACTTCCTGAGCAGCCAGAAGGATTCCCTCTCCATGAACTACAGGGAGCTGAGCCAGAATATGGCGTTCTATCCGCCGAATTCGGACATCTACGGCCGCAAGCTGGTGGATCTCCACTACAAGATCGCGCTCCCATTTGTGGCCATCACCATCGTGCTCCTCGCGGTGCCGCTTGCGATGCGCGCCTCCCACGGGGGGGCCGCGGGCAGCGCGGGAATGAGCATCGCCCTCGGCATCTCCTACTACGCCTTTCTCATGGTCAGTCTCGCCATGGGGAGGGGGGGGCACCTGCCGGCGTGGTTCGCGAGCTGGCTCCCCAATTTGCTCTTCAGCAGCGTAGGGGCTGTGCTCATCTATCGTAACCGGTAGGGAAGCAATCGAGCAACCAAGCTATCGGGCAGTCGAGCATGCAGCAGTTAAATGCTTATAACCGCGGATTGCGCGGATTGTGCGGATTATTAGAGTTTTATCACTGAGGGCACTGAAGACACTGACACCACAATAAAGATCTGGAACACTCAGTAGTTTTATTCCCATTATAAAATCCGCCTAATCCGCTCAATCCGCGGTTAGATCCTTTGGTTCGCTTTTTCCAGTGGTTAACACATTATGCAACATTCAAAATTTGTCCATCTGCACGTTCACAGCGAGTACAGCCTCCTTGACGGCGCCTGTCGGCTCGACGCGCTTATCGCGAGGGCGCGCGATCTCAGGATGCCTGCCCTCGCGTTGACCGACCACGGTTTCATGGGAGGGGCCCTCGAGTTCTATCAGCGGGCGATGGCGGGAGGGGTGAAGCCGATCATCGGCCAGGAAATGTATGTGGCGCCCGGGAGCCGCTCCGATAAGAAAGCAGGCGGGGTCAAGGATGCCTCGCACCACCTCCTCCTGCTGGTCAAGGATCTCGAGGGATACCACAATCTCCTCATGCTCTCTTCGCTCGCCTACCTCGAAGGATTCTACTATAAGCCGCGGATCGACAAGGAGCTTCTCTCCACGCACAGCCGCGGACTGATCGGGGCGAGCGGCTGCCTGAAGGGGGAGATCGCCCAGCTCATCCTTGCCGGGGACATCCGCGGAGCGGAGCGAGCGGCGGGCGAGTACAAGGATATCTTCTCCGAGGGGGATTTCTATCTCGAGCTGCACAACCATGGACTTCCCGAGCAGATCTCCGTCAATCGCGAACTGTCGGGGATCTCCCGGCGTCTGGGGATCCCCCTCCTGGCGTCGAATGACGTCCACTACATGAGAAAAGAAGATGCGCCCGCCCATGAGATCCTGCTCTGTATTCAGACGGGAAAGACACTCATCGACGAGCAGCGGATGCGGCTCTCCACGAATGAATTCTACTTCAAGTCTGAGGAGGAAATGCAGAAGGCCCTCGCGGAATTCCCCGATGCCGCCCCGCGTACGATCGAGGTGGCGGAGAAGTGCAACCTCGAGCTCAACTTCAAGGACGAGAAGGGCATCCTGAAGTACCATATCCCGGAGTACGACCCTCCGGAGGGCGCGCCCCGCATGGAGTATCTCTCACGGCTTTGCAGGGAGGGGCTCGCAAAGCGCTACCCGGATGGCACACCCGTGGCGGGGGAGCGGCTCGAGCGGGAGCTGAAGATCATCCAGCGGATGAACTTTGCGAGCTACTTCCTCATCGTATGGGATTTCATCAACTGGGCGAAGCAACAGGATATCCCGGTCGGCCCCGGGCGCGGCTCCGCGGCGGGCTCCATCGCCGCCTACACACTCGGCATCACCGATATCGATCCGCTCCGGTACAATCTGCTCTTCGAACGATTCCTCAACCCCGACCGCGTCACAATGCCGGATATGGACATCGATTTTTGTTATGACCGGAGGGGAGAGCTCCTCGACTACGTGACGCGCCGCTACGGGTCCGGCAACGTCGGCCAGATCATCACCTTCGGACGAATGAAGGCGAAGGCAGTCATCAGGGACGTCGGGAGGGTTCTTGGAATGCCGTATGGAGAGGTGGATAAGATCGCCAAGCTCGTTCCCAACGATCCGAAGATCACGCTCGTCGAGGCGATCGAGATGGAACCGGAACTGAAGCGCCTCAAGAAAGCGGACCCGCAGATAGAACGCCTGATCGAAATAGCATTCTCCCTCGAGGGGCTCGCGCGCAACGCCTCAACGCACGCCGCGGGCGTGGTGATCTCCGACAAGCCCCTCACCGGATACCTGCCGCTCTGCCGCGGCGTCAACGGAGAGCTCATCACGCAGTACGCGATGAAATCGGTCGAGGACATCGGGCTGCTCAAGATGGATTTTCTTGGATTGAGGACTCTCACGGTCCTGCACGAAACGCTCAAGATCGTCGAGAGGACAAAGGGGGTGAAACTCTCCTGGGACTCGATTCCGCTCAACGACCGCCCGACGTTCGATCTCCTCAACCGCGCCGATACGGTCGGGGTGTTCCAGCTTGAGAGCGCCGGGATGAGAGATCTCTCCAAGAAGATCGGCCTCGACCGCTTTGAAGACATCATCGCGCTTCTGGCGCTCTTCCGCCCGGGGCCGATGCGGATGCTCGACGACTATGTCCGCCGGAAGCACGGACAGACCTCGATTGCCTACGATCACCCGGCGCTCGAACCGATCCTCAAGGACACATACGGCGTCATGCTCTATCAGGAGCAAGTGATTCAAATTGCGCACGAGATCGCGGGCTTCACCATGCCGCAGGCGGATAACCTCCGCCGTATCATGGGGAAGAAAATCGTCGAACAGATGGAGAAGCAGCAGGAGGCGTTCGTCCGCGGCGCCGTAAAAAAAGGGATCAAGAAACCGGTCGCGGAAAAGATCTTCGACCTCGTGGCGCGGTTCGCCGAGTACGGCTTCAACAAGTCGCACAGCGCCGCGTACGCCCTGATCGCCTACCGCACGGCGTTTCTCAAGGCCAACTACCCGGTCGAGTATATGGCGGCGCTGCTCTCGAGCGAGCTCAACGATACCGACAAGATCGCCGAATACATCGCCGAGTGCGCGCAGATGGGGCTCAAGATTCTTCCACCCGATGTGAACGAAAGCTATTCCCGCTTTACGGTGGTGGGCGACTCGATCCGCTTCGGCCTCGCGGCGATCAAGAACGTCGGCGCTTCCGCCGTTGACTCGATCATCTCGGCGAGGGAACAGGGCGGAAGGTTCGCGAGCCTCTTTGATTTTACCTGCCGTATCGACTCCCGGCTTGTGAATAAGAAGGTGATCGAGAGCCTCATCTGCGGCGGGGCGTACGATAGTTTCGGATTCAAGAGGGCTCAGCTCATGGCCTGCGTGGAGAAGGCCATGGAACGGGCCGGGGAGGTCCAGAGAGATCAGAGGCGCGGCCAGGAATCGTTCTTCGATCTCCTCGACAGCTCCGCCCGGCAGGGCGCGGTGATCGAGGCGATGCCCGATCTTCCCGAGTGGCCGGAAAACCAACTCCTCGCGATGGAAAAGTCTCTCCTCGGATTTTACGTCAGCGGCCACCCGCTCGCGAAATACGAGTCTGAAATCAAGAAGTTCGCCACAGCCGATGCGAATAAGCTCTCCCAGTTCAAGGACGGAGCCACCGTCAAGATGGGGGGTATACTCACCAGGGTACGGTTCACGTACACGCGCAAGAAGAACGAGAAGATGGCGGTGGCCGCGTTGGAGGACCTTGCCGGGGCGGTGGAGATCCTCATTTATCCGAAGGTTCTGGAGAAGGTGAGCGCCTGCGTTCGGGATGAGTCGCCTGTCTTTGTCACGGGACGCGTGGACCTCAAGGAGGAGAGCCCCAAGCTCATTGCATCGGAGATGATCCTCCTGGCCGAGGTGACGCAGCGCTGCAGCACGGCGGTGCATATCAATTTCTACCTCTCCGACATCGAGCATGGGAAACTCGAGGAACTGAAGAAACTCGTGCTCTCCTACGCGGGGAACTGTCCCGTTTTTCTCAACTTCAGCGCAAGCACCGGAGAGAGGGTTCTGATGAAGACGGGCAGCCAGTTCCGCGTCACCCCCTCCCCTCAGTTCTTAAGCGGAGTGGAGTCGCTCCTGGGGGAATCAAGCGTCAGGATGGACGGTTAGACGTGAACAACTCCTGTGGGAGTGACGGCGTATCGGCGTAACCCTGACGTTATTGCTCACGCCGACACGCCCCTACGCCGTCACGCCGATACGTGCCGCAAAGCCCTCGATACCGAGGTGCCCGAATCTCAAGTGAAGTCATAGATATGAGAATTGCAATAATTGGTCCCTCTAATATCGACAAAGTCGCCCTCGCCGTCGGCATCGCGCCGGATCGGATACGGGAGGCCGCGGCCGAGGCGGGAAGGATGCTGGCTGTCTCGGGTCATGAACTGATCGTGGTGCCCGACCAGGGAGTGCCGGTCATCGCCGCGGGTGCCTATCGCGAGGCGGGCGGCAAGAATATATCGGGGCTCATCCCCACATCAGGGCACTCCGCCAAAGGCTCCACAACCCGCGTACAGCGAAACAAGATCCTCTGCGATGACAGCCGGGACGATCTCACCTGGTGCGAACAGCATTCCCGGCTTGTGGAGCTTGCCGATGCGATGGTCTGCGTGGGACTGAGCTGCGGCACCATCTGTGAAATCGCATGGACGAAGTGGACGAGAAAGATTCCCGTGTACATACTCCGGTCTCTTTCTACCCGCGTCCCCCCCGAGATAGAGGCGGAGACCGACCTGCGCTACCGTGACAGCATCGGGGAGATCATCGCTGATCTGGGGAAAGCAGGTTTTTAGCCTGGATTATTCACGAGGCGCACGAATTAAAAGGGACATAACCACTGAGGGCATTGAATATACTGAATGTGTGGACGCAGATTTGCGCAGATGAACGCAGATTAACAAAAGAAGCAGCGTGAACCCTTGAAGCTTTAGCCGCAAGCTGTATTTGTATCTGCGTGTTCTGCGTTCATCTGCGTCCTGAATAGCGAGTACGATATCAATGAGATAGTTGTGTGAACCGTTCAGTGACCTGAGCGTCTTCGGTGGTTAAAATCGTGTAGTCTGTTGTGCTATTGGCCAGGTATGTCAGTTTTGAGTTGGTGAATAGATCAGGTTAGGTCGCAACTTCTTTGCAGCGTGCATAGAAATTTGCAGCGTGCATATACATTAGTGGCTCGATTGCTCGATAGCTCGATAGCTTCTTTGAGCTGCGGTCGGAGGCCGCGTTGAGATGAAGTTCAGCCAGTCGTTCTACGACCGCGCCTACAGCGCCTTCAGGACAATGTACCGGTTCCTCTTCAAGGTCCTGTTCCGATGGGAGGCATACGGCCTGGAGCATGTCCCGGAGAGCGGCGGCGCGATCCTCGCCGTCAATCACGCGAGCGCGCTCGACCCGCCGCTGGGTGGGGTTGCGCTCGACCGCAAGATCTGGGTCCTCGGGCGTTCGAGCCTCATCAAAAACCGGCTGCTCGACTTTGTCTTCGCCTGCCAGCACCTCGTCCCCATCACCCGCGGAATCGCCGACATCACGGCCACTAAAAAAATCATCAGCTTAATACGGTCGGGAGAAATCGTACTCATGTTCCCCGAAGGGACGAGGAGCGTGGATGGCACGCTCGGCCCCGGCAAGGAGGGGGTGGGCATGTTCGTGCGGCACGCGAAGGCCGACGTGATCCCCTGCTACATTTCCGGCTCATGGAAGGCGTTGCCGAAGGGCGCCCGCCTTCCGCGCCTGCGCAAGGTACGCATCATCTACGGCCCGTTGATCCGGTACGCTGAGTTTAAGGATATTCCGAAGACAAGGAAAGGTTTCCAGCAGATCAGCCAGAAGATCATGGAGAGAATCGCCGCGTTGAAAAATCATCTGGAACAAAGCGACCGCAGTTCATACCGTGGATGGAAGTCGGTCCCGCAAGGGGATGGCAAATGAATGGCACACGCTGCCGGTCTCTTTTGTTTGGGCGTGCGCGTGGGGTGGCACAGACAATTATACCTGCTTCTTGATGTTCTCCGCGATCTGGGGTCCGATGGAGGGGACCTTGCTCAGTTGCTTCACCGTCGCCCCGCGCAGATCCTCAATCGTTTTATACCCCTTCCTGAAGAGGCTGCGCGCACGCACGCGGCCGATCCCTTTAAGGCTGACGAGATCGAGAAGCTCTTCCTTGATCCCGTAGAGCACCCGCCGCTGGAGATCTTTGAGCAAAGGGCGAAGGTCTTTTCTTTCGCAGAGAGCGGCAATCTGCTGGGCCGAGTAGAGGAGCCAGTCGGCACCCTGCATAATCCGCCGAAGGTCGCCGGGGCCTATGCGAAATGATTCACAGAGGCCTTCCTCCGGTTCCTCCGCTATCCATGAGCGGATCAGCCGGGCTGTGTGCATCGCCTGGAGAAAACGATATTGCTCCATCTCACTCCCGCCGTCAGGAGGCGGCACGAGAAATTCCTTGCTCCCCAATGCCATCTCATCGCCCAACGCGGCGAAGTCGTCCTTCCCCACGGAGAGGAGATCCATGTCCGGGCAACAGCAGATGAGGTGGAGCAGCGATTCCTCCGAGGGCGCGCGCTCCCCGGCGGCGAGCAGTCCCTCTTTCAAATTCAGTCCGGAGTGCGGAGTAAGGTAGAGGCGGGAGACGATCGCGCCGAATGTGGTGGCGCGAAGACCGGCGGATGGAGCCGGGGTCCGGTCGGGGGCGACGCAGCCGTCACAGGTGATCAGCTCCTCCCCTATCAAAGAACCGAGTACCAGATCCACTGTGTATGCGAGCGATTCGACCTCATTCTGGGCGGCGAAGAAGGTGCGCGAGAGAAAACCCATGATCTCCTCGCGGGAGGTTGCGTAACCGGAGGCGATGGAGGCAAGGATGTGGGATGAGAGGGATGCGCCCGACCCGAGTTGGGAACGGAGCGGCTCAGAACTGGCGTGGATGTAGCGCTCGAAAAGCATCTCCAGATCCCCCTCCTTCTTCGCGACGATGAGGGCTTCCCCCTTCGAATCGTAGCCCGGCCTTCCCGCCCTTCCCGCGAACTGCTTGTACTCAAATACAGGGATCGGGCGTTGGCCGCGCCCCATTTCGTAGCGCGCCCAGTCGCGGATCACCACCCGCCGGGCGGGGAGATTCACCCCCGCGGCGAGCGTCGGCGTGGCGACGATCACCTTTATCCGGTTCGCACGGAAGGCGTCCTCTATCAATTTTCTCTGCCCCTGGTGGAGGCCCGCATGGTGAAAAGCGACGCCGCCCTTGATAATCTCGGAAAGCTCACGGCAGAGGTGCGTCGGCTCCGGGAGCACGCTGCCCGCGGCGGCAGCCAGCTCTTTCAGAGGCGACCTCTCTTTCGCCGGAAGCGTCTGCCGGAGATGGTGCGACAGGGAACGTGCGACCGCGACCGCGGAACGCCGGGAGTTGACAAAGACCAATATCTGGCCTCCCTCCTCGAGCGTATCGTTCACGAGCGCCGTCACCGCCTCCGATTTGCCGGCGACGAGCGAACGGCTGCTGGAATCCGAATAGTGTATCTTGTTTCCCGAGTACACCCCCTCGAGAAGCGGGACCGGACGCCAGTCGCTCGACACGAGCTCCGCCCCCAGCCATCGCGCCAGTTCGTCGCTGTTGGAAATTGTCGCGCTGAGGGCAAGTATCTGAACGTTCGGATTGATCTGGTGCAATCGGGCTGCAACGATCTCGAGTGTCGGACCCCGCTCGGGATCATGTATGTAGTGAATCTCGTCCAGAACAACCACGGAGAGCGATTCCCCGAGCCAGTGCGAACGCATCCTGAGAAGCGAGTCCACCTTCTCGGAGGTGGCAACGAGGATGTCGAACTGGGCAAGCCGGGTGCCGGGAGAATCGTACTCGCCGGTTGCAACACCCACGGATATCCCGAGGGGCCCGTACTTTTTTTGAAAATCCTCATACTTCTCGGACGCGAGCGCCCTCAGGGGAACGATGTAAAGACAGTGCCCCTTGCCCTCGAGAATGCTCTTCACCATGCAAATTTCCGCGATCAGGGTCTTCCCCGCGGCCGTCGGGATCGCAAGGACAAGATTCTTTCCATCGAGCACGCCGGAGGAGAGCGCTTCCTCCTGGGGGGGATAGAGGGATCCGATGCCCTGCTTTTTCAAAACCTCCACGATTTTATCGGGGAGTATATAGTTGTTCTTCAACTGTAAAACCATGTAAGGCACCTAATCTGTTCATAAGCTTTTCATATCTTAACCGCGGATTGCGCGGATTCTTGCTTCCAATCCATCTGATCATTTACATTCGCTGATCACTCAGAAGGTGTGAAAAAATCGGGATTTCATCCCTTTCTGCAATTATAGGCTGTAGGGGCTCGATGTATCGAGCCCTACGGTGCGGGTCGGATAAATCCCTGCAACACTCTCTGTACCATTCCACCACATCTTCTTATCAATAATGATACCAAATAGAGCAGATTATGGCCACCGTTCCCGATCCGGGACGCGACTGGGTCATAACTATTTTATACCCTTAATTCACAACATGCTGGTATTAGGCCTATTATGGATGCTGATTTCGCGAAAGAACAAATTGCCGCAGATTCCCATGGTTGGCACGGCACTTGCTGGATATTCAGACGAGAGACGATACCACAGTATTCATTAAGATCAAAACAGGAGGTCGGATATGAAAACAATGATTCACATCTCTCTGGTCACGGCTCTGCTGCTATTCAGCGCCCTGCTAGTTTCCGCGAGCGATCGTCGAGAATGGCGGGGTAAGTATCACGGACCCTGGGGAGAAGGGAAGATAAAAATCAAGGAGCACTATCCGCGGCATTATTATAGATATCCCGGATACCACTATCCGTACGGCTATTACTACCCGCCCTATTATCCGCCATATTATTATGCGCCTTACTACTACCCGGAGCCATACGGGTACCCCGGACCGTATTACGGCGATTACCGGGTCAAGATCGAAGACTGAGTCGGGAGCCGACAATAAAATCCGCGAGGGCCACCGTATCATTCGGATCGAAGAGGGGAACGGAAGGCACCGTTCCCCTCTTCCCTATTTCGGCGATGATGGTGCTGGCCCGGCCTCGCGGCTTCCGCCCTCCGGACACAAAGATCTTCGGTATATCCGACTCGGCCCAGCCTTCCACGAGAACGACATCCACCCCCGGGAAGAATCGCTCGACCGCAGCACGCGGCGATAGCTCACCGCTGTGGTGAGACACGAGGGCCAATGAACCGGGGCACATAAGGAGCACCGCGCCTGCGCCCGCATCCCTGAGACGGGAGCTGTCCTTCTTTTTCGGGTCGATTGTGAAGCGTGTCCTGCTGTGCTTGATTGCAGCGACCCTGAGTTTCCGGCGCTCGAGCTCTTTGATGAGCCGTACGAGGATTGTTGTTTTCCCCACCCCGGAAGGCCCCATAAAAGAGACCATGAGCGGGGAGTGAGCTGATTGCCCTGCTTTTTTACGATTCGTAGAGCTCACCTGAGTCATCTTTCGTATAGTCACCGCCCGCAGATCCCTCGATCTCCTCGGGGCTCTCTCTCGCCTCGAGGCGCTTCGCCATCTCATCCACCTCTCCGGGCACCTCTTCTCCCATTTCGCCGCTTATCTTCTTCATCCACCGGGCAAAGGAACGTGGGTCCTTCTCATCAATGCCGGAGAAAATCGAGGGATCGGCAAGCTTCTGCATGCGGGACTCTTCGCTCCGCCCGATACGGAAAGAGGAGATCCTGCGCGCCATGCCGCTGCGCCCGCACCTCGGACATCTGGGCGCCCTGCGCGCGGCGACGTCCCGCACCAGGAAATTGAAAATCTTCCTGCACCTGTCACAGGCGTATTCGAATATCGGCATAGGATAAGGCTAGCATACCGCACCATATTTTGCCAACCATGGCGAAATTCGGCAGTGGCTCAATTTGCGTGACGTTGATTTGCAGGGGTTCGACGACCTTGTCCTAAGCACTTCGACTGCGCTCAGTATAAACTCGGCCGAAGGATCGAACCCGGGCGCGATAAATCGCGCCCCTACAACATAACATTATGTTTCCTCCGCCAAAATAGCGACCCATTACTTTTCCCGGGAATGCCTCAGTTACGCTGGGGTCTGATGACTTTATCCGGACATGCAGAGTTTTATTATAACCGACGATACACAATGTGGGAGCGGCTTCCCGCCGCGATAATTGGGGCAAGATGCCCCTCCCACAAGTGAATAACGTGCGCCAATCTGTGTTCATCCGTGTTCATCCGTGGTGTATATGCCCCTGCAATAAGGACACATCACTTTTCTCGTGGTTTTTTCTGTGGTTTTTTCTGTACTGGGGCACTTATGGGTGGTATCCCTTTTACTTGTCATCCCCGCGAAAGCCTGCCTATGCCGAAGCGGCTTCGCGCAGGCAGGCGGGGATCCAGTATAAAACCTGGATTCCTGCTGGAGTTTACCCTCGTGAAAACGGGGGCAGGAATGACATATTCAGCAATGTACCACCCATAAGTGGAATGACATATTAAGCAATGTACCCCCCATAAGTGACCCCTTACTTTTTTCTGTGGTTTTTTCTTGCTTCCGGGGGGCAGGATTGGTATCATGAGCGGCAGCGTAGCGTAAGTATCTGGTTAGCTGGAGAATGTTGCGAAAAGACCTGTACATTTACTTTCCTATCTCAACGCCTTTGCGGTGAAAAAACATAAAAAGCTTAGCGGTTCACATTGCGTGAACCGCGGGGACTCAGGTTATGATAAACCCCGTTAGGGATTTTGAAAACAGAAAGCATAAGGAGTCAAAAATGAACACAATGAGCATGAATTACGGTCGCCCTGAACAAACTACCTCTAACCGCATGAAGAAGCTTTTCAATTTCGCAGTGGAAACCCTTGGCTGTTTTCTATCAACCCTTAACCGTTTTGCGAGGAGGTGTGAGATGGAAAGAGGCATGAAGGGATTTGCCATCGCTCTTGTTCTTGGCCTGCTGCCACTATGGTCGCAGACAACTGCATCGGCCGCGGATTGGTACAACCCAGGATGGCTCTACCGCAAGCCGGTCACGATAAATAACACGGGCTCAGCCCTGGCAAACTATCAGGTCAAGATCAACGTGACCTACGACTCGGACATGAAATCCGATTTCTCGGACCTGCGCTTCACCGACAGCGATGGAACAACCCTGCTGAACTACTGGGTGGAGAGTTACACGGCTTCGACCTCAGCCGTGGCCTGGGTGAACAAGTAGCGCGGATAGCACGGGGAATGGACATACCTTAGGTTCAATGAATACACCTCATTGGACGGATTCAGGAAAAATAGGAAAAGCAACCGACCTGGAAAAAGATGAACAAGAAGCGTGGAGTAATTCTGATGCGGCATTACTATTTGATTTTCCTTTTACAATAAACCTATGGTTTAAGGCGGAAAGTCTGTATGCGTACACAACGATATTGGCAAAGACTGTAAATACATCAGGAGGGGGAACAAGGTATAGATTAACAACAACCTCCGCCGGAAATGTTCCGATGGTAGGAACGTATCACACATCAGGATCGGGATATGCTGCAGGGACATCTACTTTATCGACGGGAACTTGGTACATGTTTACTTATGTCCATACTACAACGGGAATGGCTTTATACATAAATGGAACATTAGAAAAATTTGAAGCAAACAGCAATCCACCTTACACCGAGCTTAATTATCCATTATATATTGGTGTTCATCAAGACGGAGGTCCATCTTTTGCAGGTTGGTGGGATGGATTAGTTGATGAAGTTGGAATGTGGAGCAGAAATTTAACGACAAGTGAAATAACTCAACTTTACAACAGTGGAACCGGACTTGTGGTTTTTGCAGCCCCTGCGCCGGGCGTAACCGTCGAGGGGGAAGAGTACCCCCCAACCCCGACCCCGACAATCACGCCCACTCCCACGATAACGCCCACCCCTACTCCGACAAAAGGTCTGAACTCTCCCGGGCTTCCTTCGGCAGGGAGCGGGATGCACACGCTCCAGCAGGTATATAACTACCTGAACTCAGGGATAAAGACAACACCTGCACCCAGCTTCCAGGAACCGGTCGCGGGTCCCGGACCGACTATGAAGACGTTGGAAGAGATTTACCAGGACATCACCGTACCCGGGAGTTGGGGGGTTCGGACGGGGACACGGTAAGACTGTATTTTTACCTAAAAATCAAGTAACTGCTCAGGAGCCGGTATCCAGGGTTAATTCAGTTACTCGAAGAGGTCAACACGCTACCGGAAGCTATTTCTCGATCCATTCCGGATTCTGGCTCCTGACTTCTGACTACCCGAGTATTTATCAGGCGGTGAGAGCAGAAAGGATGGGGAGAAGTAATAAAAACTGTGATGAAGCTAGGTCGCGGATCTCGGAAATCCGTGGTGGGGGCGGGAGTTTCCGCGTTGAGTGAAGGGATGCCGGATAATAATTTCCACAACAGAATGAAGGTTATGATGCGGAGGCTTTTCAATTTAGCAGCGGCAAGCTCTGGCTGTTTTTTATCAACCGTTAACCATTTTGCGAGGAGGTGTGATATGAAAAGAGCCATGAAGGGATTGGCCATCTCTCTTGTTCTTGGCCTGCTGCCACTATGGACGCAGACAACTGCATCGGCCGCGGATTGGTACAACCCAGGCTGGTCCTACCGCCGACCTATCACGATAAACAATACCGGCAACGCCTCTACGCTCACGGACTACCAGGTCAGAATCAGCGTGACGTATGATTCCGACATGAAATCTAACTTCTCCGATCTGCGCTTCACGGACAGCAACGGGACGAGCATCCTCTCTTACTGGGTTGAGACTTACACGGCTTCGACCTCAGCCGTGGTCTGGGCGAAGGTCCCGTCCATCCCCGGGTCGAGCACGAAGACGATCTACATGTACTATGACAATGCCGCGGCGAATTCTGAGAGCAGTGGTGATGCAACCCTGGAGTTCTTTGACGATTTTAGCGGAGATCTCAGCAAATGGACCGTTGAAGCCGGCTCGGCGGTGATCGAATCAGGAGAGGTGAAGCTGAGCGGTCTGTACGGAGCCCTGAAAACTGCTATGGGTGACGCCTGGACCAATTACGAGGCGCAAATCAAGTCCCGGAAACCAAATGATAATAATGCATACGGCTTGAGTGTATTTTATCAAACACCGCCAAAAGGTTACTGGTTCAGAATTAGGCGGGATGTTAACGACTGGTACTGTCTTATTAATTTGGCCACAGATAGCAACATCTATGCAAATTATACCATGGACCAATCGAGAGCGGTTACCAGCTGGATGAAGGTTCAAGCTGCTAATGAAGGAACGCAAACAAGAATACGCTACTGGGAAAGCAATAACTCTGTTGATTGGTATACCGACAGCGATACCTCGGGCCAGGCCATAGATTCGTCAGGGAGCAGAAGCACGGGCGGAAGGATTTGCCTGCATTCCAATGACGGTATCGTGGTTTATTATGACGATGTGCGTGTCCGCAAATTCTCATCCCCGGATCCGACTGCGAGCATCGGGTCGGAAGAAGCCGTCCCGACCCCTACTCCAACGGTAACACCAACCAACACTCCAACACGCACTCCCACACAGACACCCACCCCGATTCCCACACCGACAAAAAACATGAATCCTCCCGGGCCTCCGTCAGCGGGGAGCGGGATGTACACGCTCTCACAGATCTATGACTACCTGAACTTGGGGGTAAAGGCAACACCTGTACCCAGTTTCCGGGAACCCGGAGCAGGTCCGGGACCGACTATGAAGACGGTGAAGGAGATATACGAAGACATCCAGGCGAAGTTCGACCAGTGCGATGTAACAGCAGCCAATGTTGACTCAGGAAAGAAGTTCTTCTCGACCTTGCCCGGGAGTTGGGGGGTTCGGACGGGGACACGGTAATACTGTAATTTTGCATAAATTTAGGTAACTGCTCAAGAGCCGGAATTCAGGAGTCAGGAGCCAGAAGTTTGAATGAGGACTCCCGCGGCGACATTACTGTTCAGGAGCCGGAATCCAGGAGTCAGAATTCAGAATTCAGGAGACAGGAGATAAACTTTTCCTTGAAATGGCGTTATTCTTAATTCTGTATTCTGGATTCTTGCTTTTCCATTCTGGCTCCTGGCTTCTGACTGCCTGAGTATTTATCAGGCGGTGAGAGCAGAAAGGATGGGGAGAAGTTATGAAAACCGTGATGAAGATAGGTCGCGGATTGTGGAAATCCGTGATAGGGGCAGGAGTTTTGGTGTTTAGTGAAGGGATGTGCGTTGGTGATTCTCGCAACAGAAAGGGGTGTAAGATGAAAAAACTATTTATAGGATTAGAAATCGTTATCCTTTTGGCTTTTGGCTTGTCAACTGCACTAGCTGCAACAGTAAAAGTATTAGTAGTAGCAGGAGGAGGTGGCGGAGCTGCTAGATTTGGCGGTGGTGGAGGTGCTGGCGGTTACCAGTATGATGCTTCACATTCAGTTTCCTATCAATCCTATACAGTTACTGTAGGGAGTGGAGGTGCAGGTGGAGCTTTTACAGGCGGTCCTGGAACAGGTGGTGCTAATCCAGGTGTAAATGGAAATAACTCTGTATTTGATACTATTACAGCATATGGTGGAGGTGGAGGTGGTGAAGGTGACCAACACAATGGATTAGATGGTGGTTCTGGGGGAGGAGGTTCAGGTCGTTTTGCCACTTCTGGTGGGAATGGTAGTCAGGGAAGTAATGGAGGAGCAGGGCGGCTTGGTAGTCAGTATTGTTCTGGTGGAGGTGGCGGAGCTTCAGCTGCTGGAAGTGATGGAACAGTTGTTGGAGGAAAGGGAGGAGATGGGACCGAAAACTTAATTACTGGTTCATCTGTTTATTATGCGGGTGGTGGCGGAGGTGCTATTGATGATACTACCTATGGTTCAGGAGGTAATGGAGGGGGGGGGCATGGAGGTAACCATTATACTGGGGCAACAAACGGAACAGCAAATACTGGAGGTGGAGGTGGTGGAGCTGTTTGGGATGATGACCCTAATGGTGGAAAAGGTGGTTCAGGTGGTTCAGGTATCGTAATAATAAGTTATGTAACCGCTGATTTTGGAACTTGCACTGGTGGAACAAAGACAACTGATGGGGCAAATACCGTTCATACATTTTTACTTGCCGATTCTGGAACAAATATGATTTTTGTCGCGGCTGCTACTCCTACACCAACCATAACGCCCACGCCCACCCGGACTCCCACGGAGACACCAACGGTAACGCCCACACCGACCAAAAGCATGGATTCTCCCGGGCTTCCGTCAGCGGGGAGCGCGATGCACACGCTCCAACAGGTATATGACTACCTCAACTCAGGGATAAAGACAACACCTGTACCCAGTTTCCGGGGACCTGGCGCAGGTCCCGGACCGACTATGAAGACGTTGGAAGAGATCTACCAAGACATCCAGGCGAAGTTCGACCAGTGCCCCGCCACGGCTGCTGATGTGAAGTCAGGAGTGAGATTCTTCAGCACACAGTCGGAAAGTTGGGGTGTGAAAACCGGAACCGGTAGCATATGCCCATAACCGGGGGCAACCTGCGAAAATATCTTAGTCAGGTGAGATAGTTTCATCGGGGTGTGCAAATGGGGACCAGGTGAAGAGGATGAGGGGATGATGAAAAGTAAAGAGCGCGCAGTCTGCGCCCCGCACCTTTGCTAATTGCCAATGCGATAAAAATTATGCACTACGTGTGGGAAGGAGATTAAGAAGTGATGGAAACTGCGATGAAGACAGGCCGCGGATTTTGGAAATCCGTGCCAGGGGCGGGGTTCTGGTGGTTTGGTGACAGGTTGTGCGTTGATAATTTTCGCAACAGAAAGGGGCGTAAGATGAAAAAACTATTTATGGGCTTGGCAATCGTTATCTTTTCAGCTTTCGGCTTGTCTGATGCGCCAGCGGCAACAGTCGAAGTATTAGTTGTTGCAGGTGGTGGAGGCGGTGGAGGTAGAGATGGTGGTGGTGGTGGTGGAGCAGGAGGATTACTTTATTATACAACTTATACTGCAACAGGAAATATAAATGTAATTGTTGGAAATGGTGGTTTAGGCTCAACTGCTTATGCAGATAGTGGAGCAAGAGGAGGGAATAGCTCTTTTGGAACAATTATATCAGATGGTGGTGGAGGAGGGAAAACTCGTAACTCTGGAACAGGAAATTCAAGTGGGGGTTCTGGAGGAGGAGGTTCAATATATAATTCATTAGGAGCATCAGGAATTGCTGGACAAGGAAACGATGGTGGAAGTAGTGAAGTAAATGAGAGTGGCGGTGGAGGCGGAGGTGCAAGTTTTAAAGGAGCGAATGGAACATCAATACATGGTGGAAATGGTGGAAATGGAACAGCATATTCAATTAATGGAACTTCTGTATTTTATGCAGGTGGAGGTGGAGGATTTTTTAATGATAACCCAGCTATTCCAATAGGAAAAGGTGGTTTAGGTGGAGGTGGAGATGGTGGTGCGAATTATCCTATTGGACCACAAACTGCTCCGACAAATGCAATAAATGGAACAGGTGGAGGCGGAGGAGGTGCAGGTGGAAGTCATAATGGAGGTGCAGGTGGAAGTGGAATAGTTATCGCAAGATATGTCACTGCAGACTTTGGTACTTGCACTGGTGGGACAATAACATATACAGATTCAAATGGAGCAAATCCAAGGCCAAGTCCTGCTTATGCAGGTGGATATACTGTTCATACTTTTACAGGTGATGGGACATTTACGGTATTGGAGGCACCTACACCGACTCCCACGCCGACAATCACGCCGACCCCGACGCCCACGCCAACCAAAAGCATGGATTCTCCCGGGCTTCCGTCAGCGGGGAGCGGGATGTACACGATCCAACAGATCTATGACTACCTGAACCTGGGGATAAAGGCAACACCCGTCCCCGGTTTCCAGGAACCGGGCGCAGCCCCCGGACCGACCTTGAAGACTATGAAGGAAATCTACGAAGACATCCAGGCGAAGTTCGACCAGTGCCCCGCCACGGCTGCTGATATGAAGTCGGGTGTGAAATTTTTCTGCACGCAGCCGGGGAACTGGGGTGTTCAAACGGGGACAAGGCCGTAATGTAAGAATGGGCAAGAAGTTTTTTAGCATGCATCCGGGGAGTTGGGGAGTTCAGACCGGGACCGGTAACATATGCCCATAACCGGGGGCAGCCTGCGAAAATATCTTAGTCAGGTGAGATAGTTTCATCGGGGTGTGCAAATGGGAACCAGGTGAAGAGGATGAGGGGATGATGAAAAGTAAAGAGCGCGCAGTCTGCGCCCCGCACTTTTGCTAATTGCCAATGCGATAAAAGTTATGCACTACGTAGGGGAAGGAGAGCAAGAAGTGATGGAAACTGCGATGAAGACAGGCCGCGGATTTTTGAAATCCGTGATAGGGGCGGGGTTCCGGTGATTTAGTGAAAGGTTGTGCGTTGATAATTCTCGCAACAGGAAGGGATGTAAGATGAAAAAACTATTTATGGGATTCGCAATCGTTGTCTTTTCCGCTTACGGCTTGTCTGATGCACTCGCGGCAACAGCCGAAGTATTAGTAGTAGCGGGTGGTGGTGGAGCGGGGGCAAACGCAGGAGGTGGTGGCGGCGCAGGCGGATTGTTATACAATCCTTCACTTTCAATAACAAGCGGTTCTTATAACGTAGTAGTAGGAACAGGTGGCTTAGGTTCAACATCAAACTCTTTAAGGGGCCAAAGTGGCGAAAATTCAACATTTCCCTCCATGACGGCACTAGGTGGCGGCGGGGGCGGCTCAAATACTGTTGAAAAAATAGGCGGGAACGGCGGTTCAGGTGGCGGTGGTTCAGGAACAGGCGCGCCCGCAGGTGGTGGCACAGGATCAGCAGGGCAAGGTAATAACGGTGGTTCTGCCGTATCAAGCCCGCCTGAATATGGAAGTGGTGGCGGTGGTGGGTGTAATGCCGCAGGTGGAACAGGAACAAGCACATCTGGCGGAAATGGTGGATCAGGTTGCTATTATTCAATTAGTGGTAGTTCTGTATGTTATGCGGGTGGCGGTGGAGCTTCAACACTCACTACAGGTGGAATCGCAGGCAATGGCTCTTGTGGCGGCGGTAATGCTAATGTAGCAGGTATTGGTTATAATGCAACTGGCTACGGCGGCGGTGGCGGTGGCGGTTGGAATAATAGCGGTGGGAGTTCAGCAGGTGGAAAAGGCGGTTCGGGAATAATAATTATAAGATATGTAACTGCTGATTTTTCTGCTTATGTAGTAACAGGTGGAACAATAGCAACAGTGGCTAATGATACTGTTCATACTTTTACAGGTAGTGGAACATTTGCGGTGGCTTTGCCGACACCCACAAACACGCCTACGATCACACCCACTCCCACGATAACGCCCTCGCCCACACCCACACCAACCAAAAGCTTGGATTCTCCCGGGCTTCCGTCAGCGGGGAGCGGGATGTACACGCTCTCACAGGTCTATGACTACCTGAACTCGGGGATAAAAGCAACACCCGTACCCAGTTTCCGGGAACCTGGCGCAGGTCCCGGACCGACTATGAAGACGATGAAGGAGATATACGAAGACATCCAGGCGAAGTTCGACCAGTGCCCCGCCACGGCCGCTAATGTGGATTCAGGAGTAAAATTCTTCTGCACGCGGCCGGGAAGTTGGGGGGTTCAGACGGGAACACGGTAATACTGTAGTTTTGCATAAATTTAGGTAACTGCTCAAGAGCCAGAATTCAGGAGTCAGGAACCAGAAGTTAGAATAAGGACGCCAGCGGCGACATTACTGCTCAGGAGCCGGAATCCAGGAATCAGAATCCAGAATTCAGGAGACAGGAGATAAACGTTTCCTTGAAATGCCGTTATTTTTAATTCTGTATTCTGGATTCTGTATTCTTGCTTTTCCATTCTGGCTCCTGACTTCTGACTGCCCGAGTATTTATCAGGCGGTGAGAGCAGAAAGGATGGGGAGAAGTAATAAAAACTGTGATGAAGCTCGGTCGCGGATCTCGGAAATCCGTGGTGGGGGCGGGAGTTTCCGCGTTTAGTGAAGGGATGCCGGATAATAATTTACACAACAGAAAGAAGGTTATGATGCGGAGGCTTTTCAATTTAACAGCGGCAAGCTTTGGCTGTTTATTATCAACCGTTAACCGTTTTGCGAGGAGGTGTGAGATGAAAAGAGGAATGAAGGGATTCATCATCGCTCTTGTTCTTGGCCTGCTGCCACTATGGACGCAGACGACTGTATCGGCCGCGGATTGGTACAACCCAGGCTGGCTCTACCGCACGCCGGTCACGATAAATAACACGGGCTCAGCCCTGGCAAACTACCAGGTCAAGATCAACGTGACCTACGACTCGGACATGAAATCCGATTTCTCGGACCTGCGCTTCACCGACAGCGATGGAACAACCCTGCTGAACTACTGGGTGGAGAGTTACACGGCTTCGACCTCAGCCGTGGCCTGGGTGAGGGGGGAATTGGGATGCCAGTTCAGGTTATTTAGTGTCATCAGGTTCAGGTGATTGGGACATACATACACCTTCAACATATGCGCAAAATAGCGCTTGGGAATTTAAAGTGCGGGCACTTGCGGGGACTGGGGGGAGTGGTTCACAAGCGGGAGCTGGATTAGTGATCATTTCAAACAATGTTGACGCCAATGCAGATGTAAACGCGAATAGCGTTACCGCGGGCATTAATGGCTCAAATGTTTTTCTCAGTTATGGAACTACACCGACGAGTATAGTTACTGCGGCATGGACCAAGGACACAGCATGGCATGCTATAAAGGTAACACGGAACAGCGCAAATCTCTGGGAATTATTCCTCGACGGCGTAAGTAAGGGAACCGGCACATATACCGGACTCACTACTTCTTCATATTTGCAGGCATACGAAAGAAGTAAGGCAAACGGATGGGACGACATCCGGGTCCGCAAATACGCCAGTCCTGAGCCGGGCGCAAGCATTGGGACGGAAGAATCCCCCCCAACCCCGACTCCTACAATCACACCCACGCCCACCCCGACAATTACACCGACAAAAGGCATGGACGCTCCCGGGCTTCCGACAGCGGGAAGCGGGATGTACACGCTCCAACAGATCTATGACTATATGACGAGCGGCACGACGCTGACTGTGGAGTCCAGTTTCCAGGAGCCAACATCAGGTCCTAGACCAACGATGAAGTCGCTGAAGCAGCTCGGTGATGCTGTTAAATCCCTGTATGAACAGTGCGATGTAACAGCAGCCAATGTTGACTCAGGCAAGAAGTTCTTCTCGACCGTACCCGGGAGTTGGGGGGTTCAGACGGGAACACGGTAATACTGTAGTTTCGCATAAATTCAGGTAACCGCTCAGGAGCCGGAATTCAGGAGTCAGGAGTTAGAATAAGGACGCTAGCGGCGACATTACTGTTCAGGAGCCGGAATCCAGGAGTCAGAATTCAGAATTCAGGAGACAGGAGATAAACGTTTCCTTGAAATGCCGTTATTCTTAATTCTGTATCACCTACGAGCATTTCAAGAGTCATGCTGAAGAGAATACTATTGAGCCGATCGAAGCGTACCGTGACAACGGATGTCCTCCTCAGCGGTCTCATCCACTCATTCAGTAACCTGCACAGGTTCCTGAGTCAATACGTAGGGGATGTGGAACAGCTCGCACTCACTATCCTCTCTTTTGTACTCCGCCACCTTCCTGCAAATGCGCCATTGATCTCCACCCTTGACGATACCAATGTTCGAAAAACCGGCCAGAAGATTTTCGAAGGGAGAAAAAGACTCGAATTTTGGAAATTAGCATTAAATGGATTGGATGATCATATCGGTTAGTTGGCAAGTAGTTAGATAAGAAAGGAGGGCAAGAAGTAATAAAAACTGTGATGAAGATAGGCCGCGGATTTTGGAAATCCGTGGTGGGGGCGGGGTTCTGGTGGTTTAGTGAAAGGTTGTGCGTTGATAATTTTCACAACCGAAAGGGGGGTAAGATGAAAAAACTACTTATGGCATTGGCAATCGTTATCTTTTCAGCTTTCGCCTTATCTGATGCACTAGCTGCAACAGTCCAAGTATTAGTTGTTGCAGGTGGTGGTGGAGGAGGAACTGGAGCACATTCTTTTAATAGTGGGGGCGGTGGTGGAGCTGGAGGTTTAATTTATAATACTTCTTATAGTCTTACTGCTCAGAGTTATACAGTTACAGTAGGAAATGGTGGAGCAACAAATATTAATGGTGCTAATTCAGTTTTCGGTTCTTTAACTGCAATAGGAGGGGGTTATGGTGGTGGTTTAAATCCAGAAGTAGCTGGAAATAATGGTGGTTCTGGTGGAGGAGGAGCAACTCACGGACCTAGTAATGGAGGGTTGGGAACAATAAATCAAGGTAACAATGGGAGTTCAAATGGAGGAGGAGGAGGAGCAAATGAAATAGGTGGAACAGATGGAGCCGGATATGGTGGTGATGGGCTTTTAATTAATATTAGTGGTTCATCTGTATTTTATGCTGGCGGAGGTGGTAGCGGTAATGATGTTTCAGGTGTTCCTGGTGGTGATGGTGGAGGTGGAAGAGGCGCAGGTGTTTATACAGTTGCGGCTGAAAATGGAGTAGCAAATACTGGTGGTGGGGGTGGTGGCGGTGCTTCACAAGATGGATGGTATGCAGGTGGAAATGGAGGTTCAGGAATAGTAATTATAAGATATGTCACCGCAGACTTTGGTGCTTGCACTGGTGGGACAATAACATATACAGATTTAGATGGACTATATCCAAGGTCAAGTCCTGCTTGGCCAGGTGGATATACTGTTCATACTTTTACAAGTAGTGGGACATTTACGGTATTGGAGTTACCTACGCCGACACCCACGATAACGCCTACGCCCACACCGACGCCCACCCCGACGCCCACACCGACAAAAAGCATGGATTCTCACGGGTCTCCTTCCGCGGGGAGCGGGATGCACACGCTCCAGCAGGTATATAACTACCTGAACTCAGGGATAAAGACAACACCTGCACCCAGCTTCCAGGAACCGGTCGCGGGTCCCGGACCGACTATGAAGACGTTGGAAGAGATTTACCAGGACATC
>JAPLCW010000045.1 GCA_026392015.1 Candidatus Auribacterota bacterium
CCGTTTTCACGAGGGTAAACTCCAGAAGGAATCCAGGTTTCATAATGGATCCCCGCCTGCCTGCGCGAAGCCGCTTCGGCATAGGCAGGCTTTCGCGGGGATGACAAGCGAAATGGATACCACCCATAAGTGACCCCTTACATCGCCCGCAATTCTTCCCTTTCAAAAATAGGGGCAAGGGAGGACATGTTGAATTGTAGGGGCTTGATCCTTCGGCAAGCTCGGGACAAGTTTTATCAAGCCCGCTCTTCTCGGGTTCGATAAATCGAACCCCTACAGATATTGTCCACAATATACTCAGTGGGTTTACTGAAGGCTTACGTGGATGGTGCCGGTTCTGCGAGACCCTTTTCCTTTCACCTCTGCTTTGGCTTTTCTTAGCGCGGTGCTCCAGCGGTATTTTTGCTTTTTCTTCTTTAGTATATGTAGATCACAGCTAAAGCAGAGGCCGTTGTGGCAACAGATAATCCCGCCACACCGCCGACAACGCCACTTCTTCTTTTCCCGAGCAAGAAACTTCTTCAAGCCTTGCGATTTTATAAACCGGAGATTTTCAATCATGCTCATCCGGTAGCGTTTGCGATAGCGTGCATCAATGGTCCCCAATCTCCCGCACGGGAATCCCGCGCACTTGTGACAGTACCCCGCGGAATTATTCAAGAGAGACCCGCATGGCTTTTTCAGATAGGCGCATTGCTTCCCTCTCACGCGACAGCCGGCACAATACGGCATCCTTACTCCCTGGCTCTTCACGTCGTATTTCATAGCCAGGTAGCGGCCGCAAATCACGCAATTCATGCCGCAGGGGGCAATCAGCTCTTTGCGCATCATCAGCACAGATTTCATGGACATGGCGACTTCAGATGAGAACCGCCTCCAAATCCAGTTGGTCACCTACTCTTTTTCTTGGCTCCATTCTTGCCGGCGGCCGATACAAGACTCTTCAACAATTCCCCTGCCTTCTTCCTGACCGCTGCCCGGGTGTTCTTCGTTTGCCTTTTCAGGAACATCACACTATCCTTCCTGTTTTTTACTTCGTCTTTGAATCCGGCAAGCGCATTGATGACGTGGCCGATCGCCACATTGCGGCACTCAGGCGTATCATAGGTATATTTCTCAACTTTGATAAGTTCCTTCAGTATCCCGCCCCTATGCTCCGGTTTGTGTGCGGCGATCTGGGCAAGCGCCCCGATGGCGTGGGCCGCGGTAATCATCTTGCCACAGCGCAAAAAAGCTGCCAACCGCGGGATCAGTCTATCGATCTTCTTCTTGCCGTCAACGCGCGACAGGTTTCCGATAACCTGGAGTGCGGCCCATCGGATGATCTGATTCTCCCCTTCCGAGAGCGTGACAAAGAAATCCAGGTGAGGATAGAGTTCGCCAGGATCCTCCCGAGAAACGGCGATGGCCATTTTCGCGCACGCGTATTTTATCTTCGGATCGCGAGATGACAAATCTTCCAGATGGAGAGTCATTCCCTTCATAAACTATCCTCCGTCTATTACTCCGAGCTCTAATTGTCCTGAAATGGGCAGGCCCTCTTCTGAATTCGGTCCAAACATTCATGGAATGAATTGGCGATTTCCCGCAGTGCATATCCTGCATCATGCATGGTGGCAACGGTACTTATTCTGCCAAAGTCCTTCCCGTTCTGATGCAGATAATTCATCTGTCTCTCCGCACGACAACAGTCCTCTCCATTCCCTCGGACCAACCCGATGCCTGTCCTACAGCGGGAAATGATTCACATATGCATGCGCGCACTCATGGTGCGGGCGCTGATCCCCATGACCATGCATCGCACGCTTTTTATTGAATGACCTCTTGTGATATCATCGGTGTATATGCATACGACTGTTAAGAAAGGCTCCGCCCTCGTCCGCGAGTACGAGCGGCGCATCAATCTCGCCCTCGACTACATACGCGACAACCTCGATGGCGATCTCTCGGTCAGCGCAATCGCCCGCGCAGCCTTCTTCAGCCCCTTCCATTTTCACAGGCTCTTCACCTCGATGACGGATGAGACACTCTACGACCACGTGCGGCGCCTGCGGATCGAGAGAGCGGCGAACGTTCTCCTCCATTCTCCCGATAAAAATATCACCGATATCGCGCTCGAGAGCGGCTTCAGCTCCTCCGCCACTTTCGCAAGGGCCTTTCGCGACCATTTCGACATGAGCGCCTCCGAGTGGCGCGCCGGGAGGGGGATGAAGAAAAGCAAGAAACGCAAATCAAACAGCAAGCAGGGCAAAGCATTCCAGAGCTCCCTCGGGTATAGTGGGGGCCGTCAACAATTCATCCCCCAACCGAGGAGGTATCGCATGAAGGTCGACGTAAAAGAGCTCCCCCCGTACCGTGTTGCGTACGTGCGCAGCAAACGGGGATATGAGCAGGAGTCCATCCGTGAAGCGTATGAAACGATCTTCAGGTGGGCGGGCCCGCGCGGAATCTGCGGCCCGGACACACATGTGATCGGCGCGTCGTACGACAATCCGGACATCACCCCGATGGCAAAGTGCCGCTACGACGCGTGCATCAGCATCGGGGAAAAGGTCCAGCCGGAGGGTCCCGTATCGGTGAAGGAATTCCCGGGAGGAAAATATGCGGTCTACCGCTACCACGGCAAGCCCGCAGAGTTGGGGACAGTTTTTAAGTCGCTCATGAGCGACTGGTTCCCTACGAGTGGATACCAGCCGGGCGACGCACCATGCCTGGAATTCTACTACAACGATCCGGACAAAGATCCGAAGGGTGAGGCCACGGCGGATATCTGCATGCCCGTGAAGCCTCTCTGACCGGCCAGACAACTGAGGAAGAGGGGGTCACGCATAGGGCGTGGCCCCCTTTGTCCGTCCAGTCATAATTGCGCTATCCCCCCGCGCACTATATCGGCAGCGCCATAGTCCTCGCGTACCCCTCATGTGCATGTCAGACATTTTTAGAAATGATGCAGCCATTACCCTTTTGCCATAACATGGGCGTAACAGATCAGTTAAAGGAGGTATGGCTCTTTCTTACCCAGGGGGGTCTTGACCTGGATTATCCATCTGACGAATAAAAGAGCAATCTTAACGGCTAAACATATACAACCGCGGATTTAGCGTCTGCCTGCGCGGAGCCGAAGCTCCGCTTCGGCATAGGCGGGAATTAGACGGATTAAGAATCCGCGCAATCCGTCCAATCCGCGGTTAAAACATTATAAGTTGGTGAACAGATCAAATTAAGGCTCTCATCCCCAACCGAGGGAATAAAGGAGGTTTAAATTTAAAGTTCTCTTCCACTTTGTATGGGTAAATATCCCTATCCCCTCCCCCTGTGAAGGGGAGCCTGTGCTGAGCCTGCCGAAGCAAGGGTGCGGTGGGGGTATGCTGTTGTAGCAAGTAATAGTCGTTATTTGGTCATGTGGCATCGCTGTTCGGGGGTAATCGCATCACCCCCCTCCTGACCCCCCCCCTTCACAGGGGGGAGGGAATAACTAAAGCAACCCACACAAAACGTAAGAGAACCAAATTTTAATTCAACCGCAACTCAGATGATGCTAGCATTGGGGTGCAATGGGTACGCCGGCCGAAAAGGGGCGGCGGCATCGCGCACACAGGTGCGTCGTGGAAGAGGAGGAATAAGATGAGAAAAAAAGCATGCTCTGCATTGGGTTCTATTCTGCTTGCCGGGGCGATACTGATTCCGGGAATTCTTTTCGCGGTGGAGGAGACTGCGGTGGAGGAGCCCGAGGCGGTGGAGCCTGCAGCGGCGGAGCCCGCGACAGTGGAGCCTGCGGCGATGCAGCCTGCGGCAGTGGAGCCCGCGACAATGGACACAGGGGCGAAGGGCAGCGCGGAAGGCCCGAAGAAGTCGTATTCCGCCGAGGTGGGGAACAAACTATCGCGCGCGGCGACGAACCTTGTGCGCTCGGGCACCGAATTTTACGTGCAGCCGATGGAAGCAAAGCGCGAGAGCGGGAATTCCATCTCCATGATCTGGCCTGGCCTCGGCGAGGGGCTCGGAATGTTCCTCACGAGAGTCTTCGGCGGAGCTATCGAGGGGGTTACCTGCATGGTCCCGTTTCCCAACGGCTGGAAACCTCTCCTCGATGAGTAGAAGGCCTTTCGGCAAATAGCCGCTCCCGGGGGCTATCCGGAAGATACAGGTGCCGTAATGGGCGCGCCCTTTTCCCTCCAGGCTCTCTCCTCGGCAATGGAAATCACGCCAAAGCCCTTCTGTCTTTCCCTCGATGAATTCATCACGGAGAAGATGCGGGATCTCGAGCGCGACGGGATCGTTGTCGGGCTGAGTGGAGGAATCGATTCCGTGGTAACCGCGGCGCTATGCGCGAGGGCTGTTGGTCCTGAGAAGACACTCGCGCTGCTACTGCCTGACAAGGATTCGGCGAGAGAGCACATACATGATGCTCTGGATCTTGCGCGGAAACTGGGCATCAGGGCGGAACTGACCTATATAACCCCTCTTCTGCGGCGCTTGAGAGTCTACAGATTGTTCTTCCTGAACAAACTTCCCCTTCCGGCGAGGATCAGGGGCGCCCTCGCGCAAAAGGCACACCGCTACTTTGAGCAAAAATCCGGGAAGACGCCGTTCGCCGCAGCGCTCGTGGGGTTGCACGATAAAGATTTCGGATCCTACCTCAAGAATTCCAATGCCTACTACCGCGTGAAGCACAGGGTTCGGATGGTCATGCTCTACCTACGCGCCGAGCGGGACAACAGGCTTGTCGTGGGCGCCGCGAATAAAACGGAGTGCAGGATCGGATTTTTTGTGAAGTACGGATGCGACCATGCAGCCGATGTGATGCCGCTCCTGAGCCTTTATAAAACCCAGGTCAGGGAGCTCGCGCGCTACCTTGAAATCCCTCCGCGCATTATAGCGAAGGCCCCCTCTCCCGATATTATTCCCGGGATCACTGACGAAGCTGCGATCGGGATCGATTATACGAGGCTCGATCTAATTCTCCTCGCGCGGGAGCGGGGATACGGAATCGACGAGACTGCCGACGGGATCGGCGTGTCCACGAAAACGGTGAGACGGGTGCAGGAGCTGACGGAACGGTCGGCGCACATGCGCGAGATCTATGTTCCTCATCCTTGACAGGGAGCACTGCGGGAAGCCGTCACGTGCGTCGCGCTCAGTGCGTCAGTTCTTTGGATGCAGCCCGTTCGGCGTGGGATGGCTTGCCCCATCTTCCTTCTCAATTGCGGCAGCGATGGCTGCGAGCATTACCGGATCGATCTGATCGAGCGTGCGCCGGCGAGTATTGCCGGCCGTGCCGATGAGGAGCGTATTCCCTTCCATCGACACTGACAATTCCCGGGGGGCGCCCATTCCGCCGCCGGGGCCTTGCCGCGCAGGAATAAGAACGGTGAGAGGGTTCGCCGCGCCGCGCGCAATCAATTTTTCCCGCACCCATTCGATTCTGGGGCGTTGCGCGTTATTAAAGAGAGGGCGACTCTCGCGGGGTGTCGGTCTCACCTCAGAACGCTCCCCGCTCCCGCCGCTCCGGCGGTGCATCGACCATACCGCGACAAAAGCAATAACGATGAGTATCCCCGTCGTGAGCGCATAAAGCCGCGCCATTCGCGAGCGCCTCCGAGAGACACCCTCCATTGAACCCCGCGCCGGCTTTCTCTCTCCAAGATTCTCATTCATGGCTAATCTCCTTGCCTTATTGCCCTATTGTGCGACATTAATGGCAGTAATGTCAAAACCATTTTGATATATCGGAACTGATGGCAAAAGGGGGCTCGATTCCCGATCGCCTTAATAGCGTCCAACCCTCCAGGAACTACGCGTGGCGTAACCGTCGGGGGAGATGCCAGTCGTCTCCAATCATTCATAGGAGACCGGAATCCCCTTTATGGCACTCTGACGGTGGCATTAAAAGTGCGGGCTTTTATTATTTGTAGCCGAGACTTAAGTCTCGGCTACAAAATATATCGTAAAACTTAAAAATACCGCACTTTTTGCTGCATGATCGGCATTCTGGAATAACAACATACCTAAATAGGGTCTCCTGAAAAAGTTTAAAAATAGTATATAATATATTGCATTGCAAGTAGATATGATTTGCAATGCTCTCCGGAATGATGGCTAAACTGCACGGAAATTCGGGACAGGTTCCCGAAACCCGTGCAGTTATACACTGAAGGAGAGCTGAGATGTATCGGACCAAGGATCGTCAGACGGGGTATTTATTTTCGGAGTTATTTCCGTTCGGGGGGAAGCTGAGAGAAGACAACCGGTGGTTGAAGATCACGGGATTGATACCGTGGGAGGAGTTGGAGAAGGATTACGCGAAGCATTTCAGCGTGGGGATGGGACGACCGGCGTTGGATGGGCGGCGGACGCTCGGGGCGCTGATGGTGCGGCATATGACGGGGGTCAGCGACGAGGAGATCCAGCGGCAGATACAGGAGAATCCGTATTTCCAGGCGTTCTGT
>JAPLCW010000093.1 GCA_026392015.1 Candidatus Auribacterota bacterium
ACGCCCTTGCAGATGGGATCTCGGTACTGCTGACGTACTTGGGCGCATTTATGCAAAAATCACGAACTAACTTCTCAAGTACGGCCCAGAGTCAAATCATGCTTTTTGACCCGATTTGAAAAAACTGGGGATAGTCCAGTCTTCAGCCCATTGACATCTTACTTTTTATGATGTAAATTACTAGTGAGAGAAGAAGCAGGATAAAGAATACAGGACCCTGATAAAGGCAAACCATCCGCAAGGGTGGGACGCAAAACTCAAGAGCCCTGAGACGCTTTTCCAGAAAAGGAATAGGGTCGTTGTACAGGGTAGTCAGTTGCCGGGTCGCAGATATCTTCGCCCGCCTTTATCAGATGGCGGGCGTTGTGTTTAAGGGGATGAGATACCATGATGAAGATTGCAGTTCAGCCCATGCTCAGTAAGAATCGCCATCACGGGAGGAATGGTTTTACTCTCGTAGAGGTCCTGATAAGTATGGCTGTATTCGCTGTATGCATCCCTGTGCTTGTTGCCGCGATGCTCTTTTGCTACGGGACTCTTAAAATTAATGCGCATAAACTGATCGCGCTCAATTTCGCGCAGAAGAAGGCCGAAAACCTGATGAATATCAAATTCCCGAATCTATCCACCGGTTCCGGCTCGTACAATGAGAACAACGTCCTGCTGGATTCTGCCGCGGCCCTGCGCTGCGCCATCGGCGTCGTGGTGACCGCTGATGGCACCAAAAGGAAACGGATTGCGGTCAACGTGAGCTGGACGGAACAGCGGCGCAGTCACAGTGTGGTGCTCAGTACCGTGGTGAGCGATAACTACGTCACTAAACCCGGCTAAGGGGCGATGCCATATGAAAACACGGAAGAGAAGAGGGTTCACATTGGTGGAGATTCTCGTCGCATCCACATGCTCCGTGATCGCCATGGGAGGGGCGTTGAGCCTGTTTGTTATCCTCACCAGGTTATTCAGCGACGGATCGCTGCAGATGAGAATACAGTCCCAGGCGCGGTACGGCATCGAACATATTGCCCGACACGTCAGGGCGGCAGAGTTCATCACAGTGCAGGCAAACGGCGACCGGATGGATATTACGGTTCCTGCAACCAATCTACGCGCGAATATCAGCAGTTCCGCCACTGCGATCCCCGTGGACTCGGTCAGCTTTCTCCCCGGCTCGGGGATTGCATACATAGGGAACGAGTCCGTTGGCTATCGAGGCTCAACTGCGCCCGGTGATGCCGGCCACCCGTCACTTTTGAACTGCACGCGCGGCTATGCCGGCACCACGGCCACAGCGCACGATGATGACGACGTACTCATTATCAAGCCGACCTACTACCTCAACGGGGGCAAAATATATGTTGATAATAACGGGGTGCTCAATACAGCCAGCGATGATGTCGTGATCTCGAATACAGAAAAGATAAGCGGGGTGAGTTTGTTCCAATATCTGCCAGTGGGCACCAGCTCTTACAAAACGGATCGGGTGCAGGTTGCCTTCCGCTGTTTTCAGGACCGGGACAAGGATCACGTCCGGGATGTGAATGAACCGGGGGTCGATTTCAGTGTAGAATTTTTTACGAGAAACAGGTGAGGTGAGGATATGAATGCTGAATCTGTCAGAAGGGAAAGCGGCAGCCTCTTGATAATCGTCATGATGATTCTCCTGTTGTTCACAGGCATTATTGTCGGGGTTATCTACTCGCCGACCGGCGGTACGGGAACCAGTTGGGGCCAGGGATGGATAGGCGCCGTCGTGAATGATGTCTTTCAAACCACCCGGAAGATCAATCACACTTCCGCCCTCTACCTGGCCGAGGCGGGGTGCGAACACGCGAAACAGTGGCTCTCCGACCAGGCTGATTTAGGAAGTAGCGCCATAAGAACCACCGGCACCATCTCCGCCAACACGATCCTCGGGGCAAACTCAATCAATTTGGGGAGGGGTTCTTACACCACACAGATTATCGTCTCACTCGGAACCTTCGGCATTCCGTACTATACAATCACCTCCACGGGCACTTTGGACCCGGATGGGGTTTCCGCAAGCGGCGATGAGCTACGGCGCTCAATTGTCGTGAAGGCAATCCTGGGGAGCTTTGCCCGCTATGCCTATTTCACAACGAGTGAGGCAAGCAATATATGGTTTATAAGCTCTGATGTACTGCTCGGCATGATACACACAAACAGCAGCTTCCACATAGCCGGGAAGCCCGACTTCTGGGGCATGGCAAGCCAGAACGGAAGTACCTTCACCTTTTACAATAATGGCAACCCGATCTCCACCTCGAATCCATCGAATCCGCCTCTCGATGTGCCGAATTTCCGGGATGGCTACAAGCTGGGTGCCGCGACTATTCCTTACCCCACCAACACCACCGATATGGAAACCGCGGCGCATGGGGCTCAAGGCTTGGCCATCAACGGCGACTCAGAAATCACACTGAGCGTGGGAGGCGGGGATGTCGGCCAGATTCAGTATACGCAGAATGAGCAGCAACAGGTCTGGCACGGTCCGGTGTCCGCTAGCGATTGCTGGCGCAACACAAGGCATGGTATCTATCACTCGTATTATTATTGTGAGACATATACTGTTCCCGGTTATTACTCCACCGAGGATGTCACGGTGACGCATACCGCAACAGCGTACGACGGGGTAAACAATCCGGGCGGCAAGGCAATCATCTACGTCAATGGCGACGCAGATGTCCATGGAACCCTTGCCGGCCAGCTCACCATTCTCACTGCGGGCGACCTCATCGTGACCGATAATATCACCTACCGCGTTGATCCGGTGGATTACGATGGTGACGGACTTTTGAGCGATGCGGACGGGGATAGCGTCAATGATCCCCCCGCCGACCGCACCGGCGATGGGGATACCACTGACCCGGGTGAGGCGGGTGACGATACACACGACACAGACGCAGGTAACAGCGGCCAGGCAGACACGACCGGCTATCAGCAGCCCGAGTCAGCCGACACGCTCGGGCTCGTGGCAAAACGGAGGGTTGTCGTCACGGACGATGGAACAAGCTCTCCTACAAACAGAAAAATCGCGGGGAGCGTCATGGCCCTCGGCATAACCGCCAATCCCTCTTCAAGTTCCGATCAGTTTCACCAGCAGGACGACCATGGCACCGACAGAACTCCAAAAACCGGGACATTCAGCGTGGAGCACTACTACAATACCTCACGTCTGGAGGGCGCGCTCACCATCGTGGGGAGTCTCGTACAGAAAGAGCGTGGCTCAGTGGGCACTTTCAGCGGCGATATGTATAGCACACCCACATGGCTCAGCGGCTATTCGAAGAACTACATCTACGACAGACGACTGCTCTATTATCCCCCGCCCTACTTCCCGCCCGCGAAGGCAATTGACCTGATCTACTGGCAGGAGGTGCCGCAATGACGGGCATGCAGAATATTGCGCGGTATATCACGAAGCGTGAAGCTATTCTTATAATCCTGACCGTTATTCTGCTGGGAGTGTTCTTTGTCAGTATCAAGAGATATTCCTCCCCTGAACAGCATTACGGGGCCCTAACTCCCCGGACGGAACAAATGTCTTCCGATGCTGCTCGACCACCTCAAGAAGGCTCCATCATATTCTCGATCCCGCAGAATATGCCGCCGTCTGTTCCGTGCCGGGGCAGCTATACCAGAATACTGAAAGCGCCATCGCCGGCCATTGATGCCCCTGCCCCTGCCTATAGCTTCGGGGAAAAGATAGAGCCACGGCGGGCAATCCGCTCAAAGGAGATACATGCCGCGCAGCAGAAGGAAGCTTCGGAGAAAAGAGTCCCCGAGAGAGTTCCTCCTGCCACCGGCAACTCCGAGCCACTGCCGATGTAAAAGAATATACAAGACCGCGCCGCCGAATGTGGATTATTTTATAATTGCAGGGATATTCAAATATTCACGGGCCGCGCCGCCGGAATCGCACATGCATCCCCAGGGAATTCGATGTCGCGGAATAAAAGTCTTTTAGAGAAGAACAGGGATCGGCGGCTCGTTACTTCACGATGCGGTACGTGTGATATGCGAGCTGCACTCCTTGCCTGGAAAAATCATCCAGTATGGCTCGGCTGATGGCATCGTGGGTTGTCCGGCGAAGCTTCGCCTCCGTGAGGTAGCGGAGCGCGAGTTCCACGCCGCTCTCCCTGACAGACACGTAGACGATCGGGCTCAGCTTGTCATAATGGATCATGTAGCGCCGCGTCATGGCGTGGATCTTTTTCTTCACCACCTCTTCCATACCGCTGGATTGAACCCGGGCGTGCGCGAGCATGATCTCCTCGGCACGCTTCCAGTCGCTCTCGTACGTTACGAGTATCTTGATCTCGTTCCAAATAAATTCAAAGCCCTTGTTATAATTGAAGTTTTCCCTCTTGAAGATCATGCTGTTGGGGATATTCACGATCCTCCCCGTGCTCTGATCGTTGTCCACCCAGTTCCCGATCTCGAGCAGTGCTGTCTGAAGAAGTCGGATGTCTATGACATCCCCCTTGATCCCCGCCATCTCGATCCTGTCGCCCACTTCAAAGGGGCGGCGCGTCACGATATTGAACCAGCCGGCGATGCAGAGTATCACTTCCTGAAGAGCCAGCGCCATTCCCGCACCGGCAATACCCAGGAAGATCGTGAGAGAGGTGATGCTCTGGGCCCAGAGGAAGAGGATACAGATGATCATCACGACGGTCACAAAGTAGTTGATGTGCTTGCGGGCCTCATGACGTATCTTGAGGTCTTTCACACGGCGGTTGATAATCGACACCAATACGACAATGCTCAGATACCCGATGATGAGGATAACGCACGTGTTGAGAAGTTTCCTCCGGGTCGCGGCGCTTCTCTCGGCGGCCTTCTCGTCGATGAGCCCCGGGCCCCCGCCAGGACGGCTGTCCACCCCGGCGCCGTGCGACCCTAGTCTATCGGAGGCGGAAATGGTGAATGCCGGGCGTGTTCGGACCGCCTCCTGGGCATGAAGAGAGGAGAGGACAGCGCCGCACATGATGCCGAACAGCACAAGTGCCGGCGTATGCCGCCTTGCGTATTTTTTCATAGGGGCAGACCCTTGAATGGAGAATCTCTCAACGTTGCTCTTTCAGTACCGCGCGATCGTGCTACCACTTTCCCGACTTCTGCTTCTTCACCTTGGGGAGATGCTGTATCTTGGCTATCGACTCCTGCAGCGCCTCTTCGGGAAGAGAATAGTCGGTGAGCTGACCGGAGAGGAACTTATCATAGCCCACAAGGTCCATAAGGCCGTGGCCGCTGTAGTTGAAGAGGATCACCTTCTCCTTCCCCTCCTCCCTCGCCCGTACGGCTTCATCGATCACGCAGGCGATGGCGTGGCTGGTTTCGGGAGCGCAGATCGGCCCCTCCGTCGATGCCCAGAGCATCGCGGCCTCGTAGCATTTGACCTGGTCATACGACCTCGGCTCGAGCAGCCCCTCGACGATCGCCTGGCTCACGAGAGGGGCCATGCCGTGGTAGCGGAGCCCCCCCGCGTGGATCGGCGCGGGCACGAAGCGGTGGCCGAGCGTGTACATCGCGAGGAGCGGGGTCATGCAGGCGACATCGCCGTGGTCGTAGGCAAAAGGACCGCGCGTCATGGTGGGGCAGGCCGAGGGCTCGACGGGGATGATCGCGATATCCTCGCCGTGAATCTTGTCGCAGACGAAGGGGAATGACAGACCGGCAAAGTTGCTTCCTCCTCCCGCACAGGCGATGATGACATCCGGCTTCTTTATACCCGCCATCTTTAGCTGCTTCTTCGCCTCGAGGCCTATGATCGTCTGATGAAGAAGCACGTGGTTCAGCACGCTCCCGAGCGAGTAACGCGTCTTCCCCGAACGGTCGCTCACGGCCGCCTCAATCGCCTCGCTGATGGCGATTCCGAGGCTCCCGGGCGTGTCCGGCATTTCCTTGAGGATGCCCCTGCCCGCGTTTGTCTCCGGGCTCGGGCTCGCCACGCATTCCGCACCCCAGATCCGCATCATAATCTTCCGGAGCGGCTTCTGATCAAAGCTGATCCTCACCATGAACACCTTGCACTCGAGCCCCAGGAGCTTGCAGGCGAACGCGAGGGCGCTCCCCCATTGCCCCGCTCCCGTCTCGGTGCAAAGCCTCTTGATGCCGAACTGTTTGTTGTACCATGCCTGGGCGACCGCGGTATTCGGCTTGTGGCTCCCCGGCGGGCTCACGCTCTCGTCCTTGTAGTAGATGCGCGCGGGGGTCTTCAGGTGCCGCTCGAGAAATGTCGCCCGGCGGAGCGGAGTCGGCCTCCAGCGCGAAAGTATTTCGATGACTTCCTCCGGGATGTCGATCCACCGCTGCGTGCTCACCTCCTGCTCGATCAGGTTCATCGGGAAGACGGGCGCGAGCATGTCCGGCGTAATCGGTTTCCCGTCAGGAGTGAGGGGCGGCTGCGGCGGCGTCGGCAGATCCGCGGCAAGGTTATACCACTGCCGCGGCATTTCCTTCTCATGAAGCACTATTTTTCTCATGTTAATCTTCCATCCTTTCTCAGCTTTTTGGTGTGTGTTGGGCAAAATCGGCGTTAGTATACCAAAGACGCCCGATCGCATCACACTATTAAACTGGAGGTCTGCTATTGAGATTCCGGATCCTTGGGGGATTTGGGATTTCAAATATTACCTTATGTATCGTGCCACCTTTTCCATCATATCTTCCGGTTCGAACGGCTTTATCAGATAATCCTCGGCGCCGCACTTCTTCGTCTCCTTGGCTATATTGACCCCGCTCGATGACGCGGTAAAAAGGATAATGGGTATGTGGGCGTAACGCGCATCCGCCTTGAGACGCCTGCACACCTCATACCCGTCCATTATAGGAAGGGCGATGTCGAGCAGTATGAGGCGAGGAGACTGAGTGCGCGCAACTTCCAGCGCCTGCTCTCCATCGGCCGCCGTGACTACATCGTATCCCGCATTTTTCAGCCTGAACATGACCGTCTTCACAATAGATTCCTCGTCATCCACCAGCAGGACAAGCTTTTTCATATTCTCTCCTCTATCTCCTTTTCCTGCTCCTCCGCTCCTCTACATGTAGGCATCGGCCCCCTCCCCGAGCGCCGACTCTCGCAAATTTTCGTCTCGTTTCGCGGTGAGTGCCAGCACGGGGATAGGGGAGATTTTCGAGGAGAGTTTCTTATTCCTCAGCACGGAGAAGCCGCCGCCGGCGGGGAGCATGACATCGAGGATGATGAGGTCGGGGAGGTACTGATACGCGGACTGGATCCCGTGATAGGCGTCTGCCGCGACCATGACCTCATATCCCCGGGAGAACAGCACCTTCGCAAGGACTTTTGAAAAATCGGGCTCGTCCTCGATAATCAGTATTTTTTTACCCATAGGATCTAGCCTGGATTATTCACCAACTATTAATGTTTTAACCGCGGATTACGCTGATTACGCGGATTTGCATTGTGTAATCCGCCTAATCCGCAGAATCCGCGGTTGCATATGTCAGGCTGTTTAAATTGCTCTTTTATTCGTCTGATTAATAATCCAGGCTAGGCCTCCGCCGCAATGGAGCCGGGCGGGGGTGACTCCTGCCTCACGTGTGTAATTTCCACAGATTGATTCCCGCGTGTGGATTTTAAAAAGGCGCAGGGCATCCGCCGCACGCGCACACCCCCACGACTCACATCTTTCCCCGATTCCTCTTCGCCCGGTAAAGGGCCTGATCCGCGCGTGTGATGAGCGACTCCCCGTCCTTCACGCCCCTCTCCGATAACGAGGCAACCCCCACGCTCAGACTGAGAGATGACTTCACCTTTCCCATTTTGAACTGCCGGGCTTTTATCACCGTGCACAATCTCTCACAGAGAGCAACCGCGCCCTCCAGGGTCGTGTGGGGGAGCAGGACCAAAAATTCGTCGCCGCCGTACCGGCAGACGGAGTCTATATCCCTGACGTTTTTCTTCAGGAGTTCCGCTATCCACTGGAGGGCACGATCCCCGATATCGTGTCCGTATGTGTCGTTAAGATTTTTGAACCCGTCCAGGTCCAGCATCGCGCAGGACATTGGGATACGGTAGCGTTTTGACCGATGTATCTCCGCTTCAAGGATTCGCAGCGCGTAGCGCCGATTGTAGCAATTGGTGAGGAAATCGGTATTGGAGAGAGTCGTGAGCTCGTCCTGGAGCTCTTTGACCCTGATCTGTGCGCGGATACGGGCCAGAAGCTCCTCGCTGTTGAACGGCTTCTGGATGTAGTCCGCTGCGCCAAGCTCCAGGCATTGCACCGTCGCGTCCCTCGCCGTCAGGAATATTACGGGGATGAAGCCGTCCTGTCCCTTCTCCTTCATACGCTTCAGGACTTCCTGCCCGTCCATATCGGGCATCATGATATCGAGCAGGACAAGGTCGGGCTTTCGGCCGCGAATGATCCTCAGCGCCTCCCTCCCACCCGCCGCGGTGAACACCTCGTACCCCTCGGATTTGATGCGGGCCTTCAGGAGGGTACGCAGCGACTCGTCGTCATCTACGATCAGAATCTTCTTCGCCATATCACGCACGCCGCTCCTCTATGGGAAGAATGAAGTGAATCGTCATTCCCTTTCCGGGGGTTGATTCAGCCCAGATCTTCCCGTTGTGTTTCTCGATGATCTGCTTGGAAATCGCAAGACCGAGGCCGGTGCCCCCTGCCTTCCTGTACTTTCCCCCGTCGAGCCTCTCAAAGCTATGGAAGAGTTTCGGAAGGTCTTCCCGCGGGATGCCGGGTCCGGTGTCGGACACTTCCACGGAGACGAAGTTATCGCCCCGTCCGGTGGCGATGGTGATACTCCCCTTCTCTGTATACTTGATCGCATTGTCAACGATGTTTGTCAGCACCTGGATAATACTGTCCCGGGCAAAGATAACCCTCGGCAGAGTTTCATCGATCCGCGTGGCCAGATCCAGCCCCCTTTCCCTGGTGGCGGGAGACATTGTCCTGCAAACCTCCCTCACCGCTTCGTTCAAATCGTTCCTCCGCAGGTTGAGTTTAACCTTTCCCGCCTCCAGTTTCTGGAAATCGAGAACCTCGTTGATGAGCCGCGCAAGCCTGTCCACGCTCTTCTTCGCGATATCGAGAAACTCCTTCTGCTTTTCGTTCAGCTTCCCCGCAATCCCGTCGGCCACGATCCCTATTCCCTCCTTGATGGCGGTCAGAGGCGTCCTGAGCTCGTGCGACACCATGGACACGAACTGCGACTTGATTTCGAGTGCGTCCTTCAGATTACTCTCGCGCTCCAGCGCCTCCGTGATGTCCTTTGCGAGATGGACGGAACCGATGAATTCTCCCTCCTTATCGAAAAGTGGAGAGGTCGTCACCATGAGCGGAATGCCGATCTGCGGGTCATCGACCACGGTTGTGTGCGGTTTCTTCGTCTTCCGAGTGATCTCAAACGGGCACTCATCCCATGGCTCTTTTCTCTTGTGCAACAGTTCGTAGCATTTTTTCCCTACAATCTCCTCCGGTGCGCGCTTGAGCAACCGCGCAAACGCCTTGTTGGTCTTCGTGATGGTGAACTCCTTGTCCTGGATAAAAACGAAATCCGAGATTGCGTCGAATGTCTTCAACCATTCCTCTGCGGCGCGCTTGATCTCGCCCTCACTCCTCATCCTGGAGATCGCGAGCGCGTAGAGGGCTGCAAGGCGATCCACCACCTGGAGGTCATTATCCGTGTAATCACGGCGGGAGTTGGCCACCGCCACTGCCCCGAGAGGCTGCCCCAGGAACATCGCGGGAGCCGAGAGAAACCGCTTGATAGGAACATCCTCACCCGGGTGAGGGGCGGACTGCGCATCCCCCATGGGCGGATTTATCAGGATAGGCTTCTTGCTGCTCAGCACCGTACCGCACAGCCGGCCAAATTCCCTAAAAGCGGCGCTGTTCTCCTTGGCGATAGGCTCAATCCGGTTGTCTCCCGCCGAGCTCGATGCAACTACAAACCCGGTGAGCGGATCGACATAACAGGCGAAACCTAACAGACTCTCTGTGAGGCGATTGGCACGCTCGATCACAAGGGATGAGATATCCCCGATCGATCCGGTCGTGATGAGCGCCTCTGCCAGATCGGCCAGCGACGCGTTAATTCCCGCCTCCCAGGCGAGATCCTCTTCCGTTTTCTTTCGCTCGGTGATGTCGCGGAAATACCAGACTCTGCCGCAGTATTTCCCGGCGGCATCCGTCATGGGCGAGGAGTATCTGTCAAAGAATCTACCATCGGCAAATTCTAATTCGTCTCTGATCTTCTCGTTCCTGAGTTCGTAAAGATGCTCGATTTTGGCGCGGAACTCCTCCGGATGCTTTAACTGTTTCTCAATATATTCCAGCATCTCTTTATCGTCTTTCGTGTCCAGAACATGCTGAGGTATCTTCCATAATTCGCCGAAGCGTCTATTGGAAAGGATGCAATGCCCCTCGCTGTCCACAACCAGTATTCCGTCAATGGATGTTTCGGACTGGGATTCCAGGAGCATGGTCTTGAGCAAGAGGGCATCCTCCATCCTCTTCCGCTCGTTGATGTCGCGGACCGTGGCCTGAAGCAATGTTTTTCCCTCTACTTCCATCCTCGTCAATAAAACCGTGGCGAAAAATTCTCGCCCGTCAAGGCGCTTATGAATCCATTCAAAGAAGTGCGAGCCCTTTTCCATGGCGATCGCCATCATCTGTTGCGCCTTTACTGAGGAGAGGGTGCCGTCCGGCTGGCGCTCGGGAGATAGAGTTGCCGAAGAGTGAGAGATGAACTCCTTTTCATCCCTGCACCCGAACATCTCTGTCGCAGCCCCGTTGCCCGAGAGGAACCCTCCCTCCGGAGTGGCGAGCATGATGGCATCGGCTGACGAATCGTAGAGCGTTTTATATTTTATCTCGCTCTTCTGGAGATCCTGCCCGATTTTCCTGATCTCGGTGATATCCCGGAATACAAGGACGACGCCGATGACGCTCCCTTCCCTGTCGCGTATCGGGGCGGCGCTGTCGGCAAGTATCCGCTCGCTTCCATCGCGCGCGATGAGCAAGGTATGGTTCGCCAGCCCCTCTATCTTCCCGCTCGCGAGAACCCTTTCCACCGGATTCGGGCAACGCGCCCGCGTGCGTTCATTGACGATATGAAATACCTCCTCCAGTGGTTTTCCGACCGCTTCCTTCTCGGACCATCCGGTGAGTTCCTGAGCGATGCGATTGAGGAGCGTGACCACTCCCCTCATATCCGTCGCGATCATGCCGTCGCCGATGCTGTTGAGTGTCACCGCGAGTCGTTCACGAGCCTCCGCGAGCATCTGCTGCGCCCGGGCGCGCTCCTCTATCTCTGCCGCCAGCGCTTCATTTGATTTCCGCAGCTCGGTGGTGCGCTCATCCACCAGAAGGCGCACCTTCGACTCGCGGCCCAGTATCTCCGTGAGATATATGCCGAGAAGCGAGGTTACCACTAATCCCGCGAAGAGAATATTCCATGCCCGCCAGCTTCCGCGCACCTTTAAAAACTCAGTGCACGGTGTGCTCACGACAATCCAGGTGCGTCCCGCGATAACAAAGTTGTCCTGGAACTGCAATGCCCCAACCGGAGGCAAGTCCCCCTCGGTATGACATTCGCTGCCGCTGCGGAGACGGGATCCGCAATAATAGTAGAGGAGGTCGCGTCTCTGCGGAGACGTACCGTCGTATACATAGGAGTCGATGTCTCTGGGGGACAAGTCCTTCAGGGAGGATTCAAGCACTTCTCCTATCTTGAAAAGAATGGAAATAAAACCGATCAGGTTTTCTCTGCGCTCTTCGCGCGTCTTACAGGGGGCATCATTGAGATACACCGCCATGAATACGCGGCATGCAAAGCCCCCTCGCGGCTCGCGGATCAACCTGATCCTCTCCGTCGCGACAGGCTCACCCGAATCCCGCGCCTTTTCCATTGCTTTCTGTCGGACAGGATCCGATAACTCATCGAACCCGAGAAGGAATTTATTCTGTGCAAACGGTTCGACATAATAGATGGGATAATATACCGGTCTGCGGATGGCAGGGCTCAACTGTCCCCGGCCGCCGCGCTCTTTGATCTGAAAATCGGCGAGTCCTTCCCCTCGCGCTGTCTCCTCAAACTTCGCGCGATCCGCATCAAGAACACGGGGAATCCAGTCAAAGGCGAGTACATCGGGATGCTCCTCAAGAAACCCCAGGACGAAAACCCCGAACTCGGCGCGCTCGACTTTCTTGCTCGCGAGATACAAACTCCTCAATGAATAGAGCAGATCAATATGATCGTTGACCGCGTCCCTGAATAGCGCGGTACGCTCGATAGCATAAACTCTTATCTCGGACTCAAGGCGATTCCTCTCCGAGTTCCGCGCCATAAAAAAGAGCGCACACGAGAGCGCGATGCCGGCGATGAGCACCCCGGCCACCACAAGATATCGCCGGCCGGAAGAATCTCTCTTCATCAGATACGCTCCTGTGCTATGATTCCGCACTGAGTTTCACACCTCGGGATCGATCCGCCTGTAAAGAATTATATACTACAATCCATCATTCATAGCCACTATTTATCATGCGGAGCGCATCGGCTATTGTGCGACCTCCTGATAATACTGTGGGAGCGGCATCCTGCCGCGACCATCGGGCCGGGACGCCCCTCCCGCAACACTTGATCTCCTATGTGGGAGCGGCATTCTGCCGCGACCATCGCGCCCTGATGACCCTCCCATAACAGATAACGCTCCAGAGAGGGCTCCGTGGGCTGGAGGAGAAGGCTCTCCTCGTCCAAGAAGGTGAAGGTTCGGCGGCATAGTATTGTGTGAAGGGCAAAAAGTAATGGGATCACAACAAAATCACGACGCAGGCAGCGACAAGAAGGACCATTATATTGCTAAGTATGTCATCCCCGCACTTCGACTACGCTCAGTGTAAACGCGAGCGGGGATCCAGCATAAAGCCTGGACCCCTGCTGGAGTTTACCCTCGTGAAAACGGGGGCATGAGTGACATGTTTTGGAATTTGCACCCCAGCGAGACTGAGGCATTATCGGGGTCAAATATTTATCCTTGAATTTCAAAAGGCAGAACTGCTTTCGGCAGTTTGATGTAAACTGCCCCGAGCGCAAAGTGCCGGGTCAACATTAGAAAAGGCTGTGCGTAATTCTTATTTAACACTATTCAAGTCACAGAGGTAAGGAAGTCGCAGAGATGCAAAGGTAATGGGTCAGTCTTGGGGGGTATCCCTTTCACTTGTCATCCCGGCACTTCGACTGCGCTCAGTGTAAACTCGAGCGGGGATCCACTATGAAACCTGGATTCCTGCTTTCGCAGGAATGACATATTAAGCAATGTACCCGTTGGGCAGACGCTCTGGCCTGGCCTCTGCGGCGGAATTATATCATTCACTGCATTGCGGCAAAAAGAGAAAGGCCAGTCATTTCCTCATTTCCCGACCACCAGGATTACAAAACTACCCTTGATTATCGTTGGCCGCGGTCTCGGGTTTTCTGATGTCGGGGCCGGAATCGGACCAAATTGCGCGGCGGGTACATAAATTTTGTGGGTTTTGGGATCGAGGGTCATTGTGCGCGATCCACGTTGCGTAGTAACGGTCTCAGCCACTTCGAACTTGCCAGGAGTCGATTCCCGCACCACCGTGAGAGTGCCATCCCCGTTGGAGCTGAAAGCCAAACCGGTTTCTGAATCAAAACCGTTTCCATCAACGCCTTCCCCGATCGGGACGGTTGCAATAACTTTGCCTGCTTCTGTGTCCAGAATGGTCATGAGCTTGTTGTGGCATCCCGAAAAGACCCGGTGATGCTCTGCATCCAATCCCATTCCCGAAGGCTCTTCGCCAGGCTTGAGCGAAAAGCGCTTTGTTACCACGAGCTTCCGGCTGTCAATTTCTACAACCTCGCTCGTGTCTTCTATATTTGCATAGATCTTGCCCTTACCGTCTGCCTTCGCAAATTCCGGCCTGCCTCCGAGCGCAATCGTGCCTGCAATCTCACCGGAGGCGGCGTCGAATACCGTGGCGTCGTCGCTTCGTCCATTGAAAGTAAATACCCGCCTGGAGGCAGGGTCATACAGGATGTCATCGGGATTATTTCCCGTTTTCACATGGCCGAGGACCTTCAGCGTTTTTAAATCGAAAATGGTCGCCGTATTTGCCTTGCCGTTGCTGGTGAAACCGCGATTCAACTCGGCCGCAACCGCGATTCCATGCACGCCTGGAGTGTCGGGGATATCACCCACCAGCTTATCTGTGTCGAGATCGACAACCATAACGTGGGTGCTCCGGGAAATGTACAACCGTCGGGCCGCGCTATCCACGGTCAGGAGGTCCCAACGGCCTTCGCCACCCAGTTGTAGCTTCTTGATTACATGATATCCTGGGTTCGACGCATACGCGTTCATACCAAGAATCATGGTGCAAAACAATAAAACTGTTTTCAAGATGTGACCGCCTTTCTCTGATTGTGAGAAATCTAATGTGTTAGAAAACCACCTGTTAAAAGAGACCCGTGGGCATCAATAATTTGATTCTACTACGGATTTGGGCGCGGTGAAACTGACCTGCCCCCATTTATAGTACCACGAGTACACTGTTAAGTTAATTCTTACGAGGTAACCTGTCATTGCGAGCCCAAAGGGCGCGGCAATCTCGTTGTTAAAAGATAAAAACAGATTGCTTCGTCTCCCGCCTCGGCGGGATCCTCGCAATGACATAATGCTTACGGCATTTATATCAGTAAAAACTAATTTAAC
>JAPLCW010000005.1 GCA_026392015.1 Candidatus Auribacterota bacterium
TGGCAAAAGTGGATACTAACAGAATAGCCGTACAAAAAGCGAGAAGCGTCACTATACCGGAAGGCTTTCTTTTCATTGACTCAAACTCGAACCGTAAAGGGCCACACCTGGGGCAGGTAAGCCCACCCAAGTCAGGCAAGCAAAAAGAGCGGAGAGGTAACGGCGATATCACATTCTACCCCTCACCTTGCCTGCAAGGGAAGGGATAAATGGAGTCCCATGCCTGTGTACTGAAACGCATTATGGAGTGCAGGAGCGGGCACGCCGCCACCATGAGATGCCGCATGGCGTCGTGCGGCACCGCGTGGATCTCATGGTCTTCCGGCGAACGGATAAACTATATCCGGACGAATCCATCGGGCTCCGGCTTAAAGAGCAAGGATCTTCTTACACGAAGATTCGGAGTTATCTCCGCAGATGGGAAAGCGCGCAGCGCCCGCCCACCTGCGGATGAGCAAAATGATCTAGGGAACACAAACGCATAAATTGATCAGGCTGGGGTCATGACCAGGCCCCCAGGTACAATCCACGTTGTGCCCCTCCTGTGGACCCCTGTAGCAAGTGACCGATCCATTATAACACAGAGGACGGCCCTCTGACCCAGTATCGTTCGAGCAGGCAGCCCCCGCATTCCCTGACCATTCCCTACACACGCCACAGTCATCATCCCTCCATCGGGCCACAAGACAGTGCAACGAGCTACCATTAAACGTCACTTCCGCACACGTCTGATCACAACTCTTACTTCCCACCCCTGCATAGAACCAACATAATACGTTGTCAGGAGAGTCGAGTTGGGTATCTCTCCATTTGCCGTTCAAATCCTCGCACGCGGTCTGACCCCAAGACACTGGCGTTGACGTTGGGGTTGGAGTTGGGGTTGCCGTTGGGGTTGGGGTTGCTGTCGGTCTCGGTAGTGCAACTAATGTTCCCGTCTGAATGCCCCAGTTTCCCGGCTGTGCGCAGAAAAACCTCTTGCCCAACTCAACATTATCAGCGGTCACATCGCTCTGGTCGAGCTTCGCCTCGATGCTCTCGTAGATCTCCTTCGTGGTCTTCATCGTCGAGCCGGGGGCTGCGCCTGGTTCCTGAAAACTGGGGACAGGTGTTGTCTTTACCCCCGAGTTAAAATAGTCATAGATCTGTGAGAGCGTGTACATGCCGCTTCCCGATGACGGCGCTCCGGGTGAATCTATGCTCCCCGCAACCACCGCGCCGCACAAACCCACCGCAAACATCACGCTTACAACCACCACTAATGTTGCTCTCATTTTTACTTCCTCCTTTAGTTTGGTTGTTTCCCTTTTATATAAACTGGCCTCCCAGAAGAACAGGATATATTTATAGCATAACCTTTTCCATCCACGTATCCATCCCTTTTTTGCGGTACTGTCAAAAGTTTTCCTTCAAATATTCTCTAACTCACTTGCTCCGAGCATATTACCTGGAAATATGCTCTCTCCCCCTGTTTTTGCATATTTTTGACCCTCCTTTCGCATTCCAGCAGTTTCTATTCGTCAGACCATCCCGCCTTGGCGGGACTACGGCTTCCTTCAGATTCCACCTCGCGGTGGACACCCTTGCCGTCCAGCTAATCCCGTGCAGCGGGATCGGGCCTGTCCCCCGTCTTTCACGGGGCTAGTGAGTGCGCCCTGCCGGGCGCACAAGAGAAAGGATCTTCTTGCATGAAGATCCGGAGTTATCTCCGCAGGTGGGAAAGCGCACAGCGCCCGCCCACCTGCGGATGATCGAAGCTAGGGAACACAGATGCACAACTCAGGGTAGCCGCCCCGGGCCTGATCACAACCTTTTGGGCACGTTATTGGATCCCTGTTCCAGCAAAAATCATGTGAAAAGTTCGTGAATGGACCACCGTCGGTACACCCACCGCTACCACACGTTGCCGCGGGGTTTTCTAACAGCGCCTTGCAGGTTTCACAGTGAGTTTCGTCCCCGACGGTCCAATTACCAGCCGCGCATTGCAACCCCTTTCCGGTGCATACTGTATTGCAATTGTCATCACCGTTGGCCGCTATAAACCAGCATCCATAGTCGTTCGGATATGGTAAATAGCTAGGAAGCCATTTCCCGGCTTTGCCCAGACATCTGGTTTCTCCCCATGTTGGCGTTGGGGTTATGGTTGGGGCTATGGTTGGGGTTGGCTGCATTAACCCGGTTCCCGTCTGCACCCCCCAGCTTCCCGACACCGTGCAGAAGAATGGTTTGCCCGATTTCACATCTGCTGCAGTGGTGGTTGCGCACAGGGCAAATGGCGTCGCGACGGCATCGCCGATCTCCTTCGTGGTCTTCATCGTGGAGCCGGGGCCGGCGGTAGGCTCCTGGAAACCGGTCTGCACCGTGAGCGCCGTGCCGCTCGTCAGGTAGTCATACAGGTTCTGGAGCGTATACATCCCGCTCCCCGCCGACGGAGCTCCCGGTGAGTCAAGGCTTCCGGCAACAGCCGTATAAGACACGCATACCGCGAACAGCAGGCTTAGAGCTATAGTGAGTAACTTTTTCATTTTAGTACCAATCCTTTCTTGATTTATCTTGAAGTTGATAATGGCGAGATTGCCACGTCCCGCCGTGGCGGGACTCGCAATGACAATAAGGCTATTACCCGCAATGAGGAGGGGCGCGGATGGGAGAAAGTTTGGCGAGACTGTTTATATGCACCGGCGTCCGGGAACGCCGGATATGCGCACATGAATCATCTCTTCCAATCCTGAACAGACAAACCGTCCCTGCATCAGTTGTGTACCTCTGATAACTATTGTTCAGGCCTGTTACGGGAACAGAGCTGCCACATATTTCAGGATCATCTGGGCTCCCGGCCAAACTGCTCCTTGATTCATCCCCGATCTCTTTCCAGGGTCCGGGATCTGTTTTCGCAAGAAACTTCACTGTACATCCGGGCCCGAAATGCATCCACCCGACATTCTCTCCCCATGCATAGCCGTAAAACTGGCCGGTCTTACCCAGGTACACGCGTGAATGACTGGTCTGGAAGTTAATCCAGCCTGTGACTTCTGACCACGCATAGCCTGACAGATTACCCTGCCCATCGTTATTGATCCCCCAACCATGGGCACTTTTATCGGAATAGCGCCTCCCATCCAGAGGACGCCCGTTACCAAGGCAGACCCAGCCGCAGTTCTCAAGCCATATCCATCCTGCCAATATGTTTGAGCCGATCTTCAAATCAGCGTGTGTCGTCCTGAGATTCACCCACCCTATGCTCTCCCCCCAGATCAGATTATGGTCTTCGACAATCTTGCCGATCTTTGTTAT
>JAPLCW010000017.1 GCA_026392015.1 Candidatus Auribacterota bacterium
AGAATTTGCTCCCGCTTTTCTTCCAAAGCCGCAATCTCTTCCATGATCACCTCCTATTGTAGGAATAATACTACAATAGAAGCTCAAAAACAAGAAATGATGCTCAATTTTTTCCCCCCCACTTTTATGTCGCAGGCCCGAGGCAACTCGTGGGTTTGACATGGGCAAATAATCATGGTAAAAAATAATATGGTGATAGGGTGAGGAGGTATCGAATGAAAAGGGCGTTTATCTTTTCGCTTGCGCTGATTTTTGGAGCCCTGTGCGCCGGCAATGTGCGTGCACAGGTGTACAATATTATTCACAACTTCGGCGATCCGGCGGTTGCGAATGACGGTTTAGTTCCGTGGAGCGACCTCGTATCGGACGGCAGCAAGCTTTATGGAATGACCATGGCCGGCGGCGCCAATGGCGCGGGAACTGTATTCTCGATGAACAGCGATGGCTCGGGCTACGCGAGGCTCCACGACTTTCCCGATCCCGCGATTGCCAGTGATGGGGGGACTCCTTTCGGCAATGTGATCATACAGGACAACGTGCTCTATGGCATGACTGTGGGAGGTGGCGCGTACGGCGGGGGGATACTGTTTTCCGTTAACACCAACGGTTCGGGCTATACGAAGATTCACGATTTCCTTGATCCCGCGGTACCCAATGACGGGGCAGCGTCGTATGGTAGCCTGATAGCGGATAGCGGTGTCTTCTATGGAATGACCATGGCCGGCGGCGGGCATGCGGGGGGAACAATATTTTCCATCGAAGGCAACGGCTCGGATTATACGAGGCTCCATGACTTCCTCGATCCCGCATTTGCCCCTGATGGGGCAATACCATGGGGGAACCTCATACTGGTCAACGGCGCGCTGTACGGGATGAACCAGGCCGGCGGCGCGAACGGCGTGGGAACGGTATTTTCCGTCAACACGAACGGTTCCGGCTACGCGAAACTTCACAGCTTCAACGATCCCGCGGTTACTGCCGGTGATGGGATGGTTCCGTTCGGCAGCCTTGTCTATGATGGGACAGCCCTGTACGGTATGACATACGTGGGTGGTTCCGGCTGGGCCGGAGCGGCTCATAATGGAGCTATTTTCTCGATGGAACCGGACGGCAGCGGCTATGCCATTATTCACAATTTCACGACCGGCGGCAGCGACGGCCAGTTTCCGTGGGGAAGCCTGACGCTGGTCGGGAGCACGCTCTACGGCATGACATCTGCCGGGGGTGCCTACGGCCCCTCGCCGGGCAACGGCGCTTTATTCTCCCTGAATACCGACGGGTCTGACTTCACCATCGTCCACAGTTTTGCCGACGCTCCCGGTGACGGAGCAGGCCCCCACGGAAGCCTGATCCTGGATGGCAGCACATTATACGGTATGACGATGACCGGGGGCATAGCCGGGAGCGGGGTCGCCTTCTCATACGCTCTTCCCACGCCCACCCCGACTCCGACGCCCCAGGCCGAGGCGCTGTTGAACGGCACATCGTTCACGCAGGGGAATCAGCTTGCTGCGACCTTCAGGTTGAACGGAACGATAGACCGGTCGTTCACGGCCTACGCGCTCGTGATCCTTCCGGACGGGGCGATGCTGAATACCGCGACGCTTAAAGGTCCCGCAAAGCCCATCGCCTCAGAGATGCGCGGACTGGCTGCGCCGTTTACCTTCCCGCTCCTGACGGCGGTTATCCCTGCCGGCCAGCAGGTGGGAACGTATGAAATACTCGTCGCCTTCTTCGATCCGCTCAGGCCGATCACATCGAGGTCCGACGATTTCCTGGAGGCAAGCGCAACGTTCACTCTGCATTGATTTCGGGGACACCATACCGGATTAGCTGAAGAAGAACCTGCCGCTCTGAGATTGAGCGATTACTCTAACATCCCTGGTGGTAGCTCATTATATGCAAGGTATAAATATACGCCTCTTCCATTTTGTGTGGGTGCGCTACATTCTCCTTCCCCCTTCGGAGGGGGAGGGGATAAGAAATTTGTTCACATAACGTGGAAGAGAACCATGAATATTTTATGCTGTAGGGGCGCGATTTATCGCGCCCGGGTTCGATAGATCGAATCCCTGCAAAACAGCGCCACACAAACTAAGCCACTGCCAAATTCCGGATATAGTGGCATGGCAAAATATTGTTTGATAGAGTATCACCCCTCTACATAATCTTGGGCACCCATGAAAGAATTTCCGAACAAGAACGCGGTAAAAATGGTCCGCACGATCAAAAATGCCGTCATGAAACACGATACCTTCGCCCTGTTCTCGCATGAGGTGCCCGACGGAGACGCGATAGGCTCCCAGGTCGCGCTCGCCCTCGCTCTGAGAGCGCTCGGCAAGAAAGTTACCTCTCTCCGTTTTGATGGAGTTCCCGAGGCGCTCGCCTTCCTTAATAGAGGCAGGGCCATTAAGAACTATCGCCCGAACAGGGATCGCAAGAGGATCGTCGACGCCGAGGTCGTCTTTATCCTGGATGCGAGCGACTACGCCCGCCTCGGTGAATTTACCGATTGCATAGGAGAGACCGGTTCCCTCGTCATCAACATAGATCACCACTGTGACAATTCATTCTTCGGAGACATCAACTTCGTCCGGTTCGGGGCGGGCGGGACTGCGGAACTCGTCTTTGAGGTCGTGCGTGAGCTCGGGGTTCCCGTAAGGGGCGCCATCGCCGAGGCGATTTACGTGGGGATCTGTACCGATACGCTTGGCTTCAAATATATAGACCCTGCGGGGAATATAATCGGCATCGTCTCGCAACTTGTGAGGGCGGGAATAGACATCGAAAAACTTCAGGAGAAGCTCTACTACCTCAAGCCTGACAGTTATCTGGATGACCTGACGGCGATGTTCAAAAGGGTCAGCTATCAGAACGGCGGCAGTGTCGCCTGGTTTGCGATTCCGGGAAGCGAAGAACTTTCCTATTACCAGAGGGAGCTCGCCATGGAGACCCTCCATCGGCTCCTCTGCATGAAGAAAATAAAGGCCTCCCTGATGCTCCATCAGCTGAAGTACGGCGTGGAGGTATGGTTCCGGTCCAAGACGGATGTCAATGTCGGGACGGTTGCCGATGAGTTCGGCGGCGGCGGCCATAAAACGGCATCCGGAGCTCTTATCAACAACGCGTCGCTCACCGAGGCCATCCCCAGGGTACTTGCACGGGTGGCGGCGGCGATGCCTCGCCGGACGGGGCGCGGGAAAGCATGACGGTTCTGTCCCATCCTGGGACTGCACATCAATTCGCTGGGTTGGCCAGATATTCTCCATTGAACGCCGGTGCTTTGATTCGCGCAACTACATCTATTCATCAACTTTTATGTCTTAACCGCGGATTTAGCGGATTGGACTGATTACAAACAAGAATCCGCGTAATCAGCGTAATCCGTGGTTAAGACACTAGAAGTTGATGAGTTAGCAGCCCTGCGGTGGATGACCGCAGACTTGACACAGCGGCACCCCGTATGGAATAGGGGTCTGCCCTGCATCGTAAAAGCCCCGCGTATCGCAAAATGGCAAATGGCGGATTTTGAGGCGGGACGCAAAGGTGCAAACCTTAAAATGACAGGTATCCCTTGGCTTTTCTAATTGTCTTATTAAGCTTGCCCAGATCGTCGAAAGAGCGGATCCGCGCCCCTTCCCTTCTAAATGTCAGGATGCGCTCAACAGAGATTTGTCCCAGACCGGGGACACGGAGCAGCCGATATTTGTCGTCGGTATTGATATTTACGGGAAAATACTCGGGATGCGATCTCGCCCATGCCTCTTTTGGATCGACTAAAAGCGAGAGATGTCCGGCGGGATCGAGGGGGATCTCATCCGACGTAAAACCGTATTTTCGCATAAGCCAGTCCGCCTGATAAAGGCGGTGCTCCCTCATCAGGAGATCGCTGTTCATGGATCCTGAACGCTCGCCGGGGAGATCGGAAGACCCCGCCCCGCGCTGATAGGCGCTGAAATACACACGCGCCAGTCGCAACACCTTATACAATCTCCAGGAGTAGCGGATGATCTCCCTATCCGTTTCGTGAGAAGCCCCCACCACGAACTGCGTTGTTTGCTTGACCCCGGCGTAGCGGCAACCTTTGGAGGTAAGCCTGCTGATCAGTTGCATCGGCCTGATGATATCGCGGATATAGTCTTTCGTCGTGCTGAGCTGTTTGAAATTCGCTTCCCCGGCGGTTTCGATATTCAGAGATACGGTTGTCGCGAGGCCGAGGCTATCCATGATCGCGGCGTCGGACGCCCCCGGGATGATCTTCAAGTGGATATAGCCCCTGAACTGCGCCCTGCGCAAATAGGCCGCGACTCGGTTGATGCGCTCCATGGTGTCGTCGGGGCTCTCCCTGACCGCGCTGCTGAGGAAGAGACCGCTTACCCTCCGGGCTTTATAATAGGAAAGGAAAGTTCTGGTTAATTCCTCCGGGCTCAATGTGCAGCGCTCGGCGTCCGAACCCGCCCTGAGCGGACAGTAGCTGCAATTATTGACGCATTCGTTGGAGAGCAGAATCTTGAAAAGATACGTGGCTCCCCCGGTGGGCAGAACCACGGGATATATCCACTTGTCGTCTGCCGAACGGCGCCGGTGTTCGTCTTCGCGCGGGGCACAGGCACATGCGAGATCGTACCGTGAGTCGTTAGAAAGGACCGCGAGTTTTTCGCCGATATCGAGACTCTTCTTGATGAGCATCGTTCATAGCCCCCAGGAGATCGCGAGCAACTTTTTCAGGTAGAGAACAGGACTTTCCCCGCTTTTAAAAAAAAGATTAATAGCTCACCGCAGAGGCGCAGAGCACGCAAAGAACGATCGCAAAGAATAATTCATAACAGCCTGGCTCTCTGCATGATCTATCATCTCTGCGTCCTCCGCGTCTCCGCGGTGAAATATATGCTCTCTTCTTTTTCCAAACTTGGAGTACTAAAGATGCTGAATTTTGCATCTGTCGGGTAATTACCAGTAATGAATTTAGTGCTTAATGTCTTGGGGAATCTCCTGATAGAACACTTAATCCCTCCGGAGTTAAGTGCAGCGTCACCACAATCATATCGCCCCCTTCTCACACAGCACGTCCAAGCCGCCCCGGATGTTATACGCGGTCTCCACACGCAGTTTCTCGGGTTTGAGTATTTTTTTCAGATCATTGTATATGCGTTTGGTAACCGCTTCCTGGTAGATGCCCACATTCCGAAACGACAGAAGATAATATTTTAGCGACTTGAACTCGATGCAGCGCTTTCGCGGGACGTAGCGGATGGTGACTTTTGCGATGTCGGGAAGCCCGGAGAACGGGCATACGGCACTGAACTCGGTTGTCGTGACCGTGATGATCTCGCCCGCTCCCTTATAATCGAAGACCTCCAGGCAACCAGTATCTATCGCCTCTATTCCGTCCCTTGCATATGTTCTTCCTTCGGCCTTTGCCATGACATTTACCTCCCCTCATAGTGGCCGCAAAAGAGATCATAAATGCGCCTGTGCATTCTCCTTCACGGCATGGCACTATTGTATGCTCGCGCGGGATATCCGTTAAGGAAAAAATCAATCCCTGTACTACTCACGTCAAAATATTTGTTCTTCTGCTAAGATTAATACCTTTAGCCTGAATTATTAATCTGCGTAGTGTAGGGGTTCGATTTATCGAACCCAGGTTGAGAACGGGCTTGATAAAACTTGTCCTGAGCCTGCCGAAGGATTAAGCCCCCACAACGCAATATATTACGAATATTTGGATAATGTTAATCGCGAGTTGATGAATAGATCAGCTTAGAGTAATGGGTCATCTAGGGGGTGTATAGCATTTAAGTATGTCATTCCTGCACTTCGACTGCGCTCAGTGTAAACTCGAGCAGGAATCTAAATTTCATATTGGATCCCCGCTTTCGCGGGGATGGCAACTGATTTGAATATCCCCCAAGACGGACCTATTACACTTTAGATCTGCAACTCTTTGTTTCGCACTATATGGCTTTATCTGTGTTAACCCGCGGTCATCTGTGTGCATCTGTGATGTTCGTTAAAGCTTCCATGTACATCACGGATAAACGCAGATAGAACACAGATATACACAGATTGATTTTGCTGCGGTCAATGGCCGCGCGGTGTACCCTTTATTGGGGATCAGCGAGCGCGTGCACAACACAAATGTGGGGAACTAACCGCCGACTGGCCGGGGAGTTTACACATGAGACGTGTCGCGAGGAAACCTACTCTTTCACTCTTCAGAACTGAAGCAGTCGAGCCGGTCGGCCGTAGTGGTTCCATCTGATCAAGGGTATTGTTTTTCGCTGATGTAGGGGCGTGATTTATCACGCCCGGGTCCGATAAATCGAACCCCTGCAAATCAATGCTCCCTAAATCGACCCACTACCCGGTCGGCAGTATTATTGCTGATTATCCTTCCCTCATCGCCCAAAGACGGCGCGGCTCCGGAACCCATCCTTATCCAATCCGTTCGGGAGCCAGTTGAGATCTCCGCCCCTTAACGGCTCAGCCGCGCTGACTGCCCCGCCGTACAGATAATAATCCCCCGGCGGGATGCCTTGGAACGCGGCGTTGAACAAGGATATACCCTGCAGGGGGGAAGGCACCGTGATCGGGACCGGCAGGTACTTTTTCTTGCGCTTCTTCTGTATGTATGCGCTGGGGGTGGTTGTCAGAGTAACTCCTTTTCTTCCCTGGGTGATGTAGAGCTTTTCACGAGACGGCAGCTCAAAATAAAATACCGGATAAAATAGAGTGGTAATCGGCCGGGGTACGTCCGCGAGCACAACTATCCGGTCCGTCGTCCCAAAGCTATCCTTGTTGGGTTTCAAGTCTATCAGTAGGACAGATGAGGGAGGGGCGGTGGGTTCGGGCACGGGTTCGGGAGTCGGGCTTGAGGTCGGAGTGGCCGTGGGGGCAGGCGGAACTTTGAATGAAAATACAACGCCGGTTCCCGGCGCTGCTCCATAGGAGCCGCCGTACATGGTCGTACCATACAAGGTGTTGGCACTCAACAGCAAGCTTCCCAAAGGGGCCCTGCCATCATCAGGAGCGCCGGCGAAATTGTGGACAACGGTGAAATCGGAGCCATCGAGGTTCAGGGAGAAGATGACGCCATATCCCGGAGCGGCCCCCAACGCGCCCCCGTCGAACGTCATCCCGTAGAGCGTATCGTCGACGAAGGTCAGATCTCCGTAAGGGGATCCGCCATCAGTCGCCGAGCCCGTAAAGTTATGGAGTATCGTATATCCTGAACCATCCGTAGTAACCGAAAAAATAGTTCCCTTCTTGTTGGCGCCCCCCTGGCCGGATCCGCCCTCAGCTGTCATGCCGTAGAGTTTGGCGCCGTCTGAGATAAGGCTACCAAACGGATTGACGCCATCATCAGCGATTGCCGGGTCTCCGAAATCATGGAGCTTCTTGTAGCCGGAGCCATCGGGATTCATCGAAAATATGATTCCGCCGTCATGCGCTCCGCCGATTCTTGTCATCCCGTACAGCACCCCCTCATGGATTAGTATGGCTCCCCACGCTTCTTCTCCGTCATGGTCGATGGCGGGATCACAAAAATTATGAAGCTTCCTATAATCGGAGCCGCCTGACTGTATGGAAAAAACAGCTCCGCATCCCGAGCTGCCGCCGCCCTGGGTCATTCCGTAAAGGAGGTCGCCGTCTGCGGCCAGGGCGCCATGCGGCGATGACGCGTCACTAGGAATCGCCGGATCCCAGAAACTATGAAGCCTCGCATACCCGGTGCCGTCGCGGCTCATGGAGAACAAGCTTCCAAAGCCTTGCGCGCCGCCGATCAGTGTCATTCCGTAGAGAAGGCCTGTATCGAGGAGCAGGCTGCTTTGGGGTATTTTGCCGTCACCGGCGTTCGCGGGGAAATCGTGGATCTTCCCGTAGTCGGAACCGTCAAGCCTCATGGAAAATGCGGTTCCAAAAGCGTTCGCCCCGCCTTTTTCAGTCGTCCCGTAAAACCAGAATCCGTCGGTTGCGAGTCTGCACCAAGGATTTAATCCGTCACTCGCAACGGCGGGATTGCCGAAATGGTGGAGGACCGTATAAATCTGAGCTCCTGCGCTATCGGTAATGAAAAGGCATAGTAACAGCCCGACAAAGAACAGTCGAGCAGTTCTCATAACTCAACCTCCGGAATCCCTGAATGTGTTGAAACGCTCTCTCCCTTAAAGTAGCATATTTTCAGCTTAGTGCAATAGCGGGTGAACCTGAGATTGAACGTGGGATCTATCTGAACTTAGGATCATAACGCTATAACATCTTGGATTCAAGAATGATATGAATATTTAGTGGCTTCAAACAGCCTTTAAATACGGTTTTGCCATTGAAAAGTAAATCCAAGACGATTCACCGGATTAAGTAAGGTTGATTGGATCTTTTCCGTTTTGTGTGGATAGAAATATCATCCCTTCCCCCTATGAAGGGGAGCTTGTCCTGTCGAAGACCCTGAGCGAAGTCGAAGGAACCTTGTCGAGGGAATGGTCGGGGTGGGGGTGTGCTGCATATAGAATTTTTATGATGTGCAACTTCTTCCATAATAAGCTGTTAGGATTACAACCGAAATAACCCCCTTCCTAACCCCCCCTTCAGAGGGGGGAGGGATAACTTGAGTCATCCACACAAAACAAAAGAGAACCGGTTGATTTTAATGGCTGTAGAAGGCATTAGAAGCGAAAAAGGGGGTAAAAATCGGTTTAAAGGCCTTATTAAGGGGGTAGAATTAACCTAACTAATTGCTCTTAAACAAGATATAGCTGTCCACCGCCAAATTATCTAAATTTTCAGTAGCATTTCCGATTCTGTCTTGCTAGAATGCGTGTACCTTTTTCACAGTAGTCCCGATAACTATCCTCGATTTTCATTACGACCTCCGCGAATACAGAAAAAGTTACCTGGTGATTTCATGCGCCAAGTGCGCCCCTGAAATCGATATACCCGGTAAAAAGCCTTAATTTATCCAGACTTCTGAGAGCACCTTTCAGACAGTGAGGGATTTTGTTGCTTCTTGCCATCCCCCTGTTTGAGTTGTTTTTCCTGTGAAGAGAAGAGGCAGGGGAATGCGGTAGCGGAGAATGTTCTGAGGATCGGGGGGAGTATCCCTGATGACAGCTCATCGATCAGATCATTCCGATAAGAAAGAAGGTAAACATGAATAGTCTGCATCATCAGGAAAATCGGGTCCGTAAAATATTTCTGTCGCCCTATATTTGCGTGGTGGTGGTAGCGGTCGTATGCTCCTTTTCGGGTGCGGGCTTCAGTGATAATTTTTTACGGGGCGGTCATCGCCTCTCTATGCTCGGTTTGGCATCATGGTATTCAAACACAGATCGAGGCATAGGCACGCACACCGCCAACAGGGAAACCTTTTCCGACAAAAAAAATGCCTGCGCTATCTGGAACCTGCCGTTTAACAGCCTTGTCAGGGTCACTAACCTTGCCAATGGCAAGTCAATAGTCGTACGTGTGAATGACCGCGGCCCCTCCAAAGACCTTGTCCGCCAAGGGCGCCTCATTGATCTGACAAAGGGTGCGTTTTCCAAGATAGCGGCATTGGATGAGGGATTGATAGAGATCGAAATGGTCGTTCTGAATTAGCGCGCGTTCGGATGCGCGGAGAGGGGCTTCCGGACCGGCTTTCCGGTGCCGCATCCCGGATCTGTTATTATTGGCCGGTCATTTTTGTCGAACGGAATGGCGTCCATAACGTCCCGCATCATCTCCCGGTAGCGCGGCATTGGCTTTGAGAACAGCCGCTTTTTTCCAAAATGCTTCTTTCTGTGAAGAATTCAATCTTTATTCCTATCCAGACTATCCAGATCGTGGCTACTCAGGTAGTCAGAAGCCAGGAGCCAGAATGGATCGCGCATAAGATCCCGGCAGCTTGCTGACCTCTTCGAATAATTGCATTAACTTGGAAACATCGTCGTATTCTCAAGTCCTCAAATGTCGCTGCTGGCGTCCTCGTTCTGACTCCTGACTCCTGGATTCTGGCTCCTGAGCAGTTACTCCAGATCAATCCTTCTTGCCATATTTCTCAGCTTCCCCGGCCATTCTTGCCTTTAATTCATCTATATTGAGAGGATTGAGGGGTTTGCATATAATCTCGTTAACCCTGAGATTTTTCATATGCTGTGAAGATGCCGCTTGTATAACAAGGGTCAGACCTCTAGAACGGGTCAGGGTCAGACCTCTACTATTGACTAAGGGGAGAGACCTCTAGAACGGGTCAGGGTCAGACCTCTACTATTGACTAAGGGGAGCAGTGATACAGTTCGAACATGGCAAGACCGCTGAGGATTGAATATCCAGGGGCATGGTACCATGTTACAAGCCGCGGGAGCGAGCGAGGGGAGATATTCCGGGACGACAGAGACAGGAAGCGATTTCTTGAAGCATTAGAAGAGAGCATAGAGAGATTCAAGGTGGAAGTGCATTGCCATGTGTTGATGCATAATCACTTCCACTTTTTATTGAGGATCCTTGAGGCGAACCTGAGCAGATTCATGCAACGATTCAATACGGCATATACCACCTGGTTCAATCTGAGACATCACCGGGCGGGGCACTTGTATCAGGGGAGGTTCAAGGTGATCGTGGTGGAAGCGGATGAGTATTTGAAGGAATTGAGCCGATATCTGCATCTCAATCCGGTGCGGCTCACGAGGCACAGGGAATTGACGGTGGAAGATAAGGCCGGGATACTCAAAGAATATGGATGGAGCAGTCTGCCGGGGTATCCGGGGTTAACGAAGCCGGATGAATTTGTGACATACGGAACGGTATTAGGGTGGGTATTAGGGTGCATGGGAGGAAATACCATGGAGGGAAAGAAGCGATGGTGAATGACAAGAGACTCGCTCAACGGGTGGAGAAGATTTTTAAAAGCACTCAGTCAATAGTAGAGGTCTGACCCTGATGCTGCTGCTCCTGAATATATTGACTGGATGGATATGGCTCGAGAACTGCGGCTGGGTCTACCTCGGCAACGGGCGTCCTCTGGATGGGAGACGCTACTCCAACCGGGGCAGCCGTGACTGGGGAATTAACAATGATGGCCATGGTAATCTATCAGGTTATGCGTGGTCTGAAGTTACGGGCTGGATCAACTTCCGCACCGGTAATTCGCGCGTATACTTGGATGAGAGCGGGCAATTTTACGGGTATGCGTGGGGAGAGAACGTAGGGTGGATGCATTTCGGGCCCGGCCGCACAGTGCAGTATTTTGCGAAAGCCGATCATGGTCCCTGGAAAGAGATCGGGCCCGAACGTGGGAGCAGATTCGCCGGCAGCCATGATGATTCTGAAATGAGCAGAGGCACTATCCCCGTAACAGGACTGAAAAATAACTATGAGAGATATAACGAGGATGCAGATTCAGTTTGCACGCTCAGGCTTGGAAGAGATGGTTTCTGCACACATATCCGGTGTTCCAACACGCCGGTGTATATAAGCAGTCTCGGCAAATTAGCTCCTGTTCGCGCCCCGCCGATGCCCGCGTAATCTCATTATCATTACAAGTCCCGCCATGGCGGGACTTGGCAATCTCACTTTATCAACTTCAAGATGAATCAAGAAAGGATCGGTGTCAAAATGAAAAAATTAATCACTGTAGTTCTGAGCGTGTTGTTCACGGTTGGTCTGTCTAGTTTGGCGGTAGCGGGAAGCCTCGATTCTCCGGGAGCTCCCTCGGCGGGGAGCGGGATGTACACGCTCCAGAACCTGTATGACTACCTGACGAGCGGCACTGCGCTCACGGTGCAGAGTAGTTTTCAGGAACCCACATCAGGGCCCGGCTCGACGATGAAAACGACAAAGGAGATCGGCGATGCGATCAAGGCGCTGTTCGATCAGAGCGAAATCACAGCCGCAAATGTCGAGCAGGGGAAGAGGTTCTTCTGCTCGCAGCCGGGGATCTGGGGAATTCAGACGGGGATAGCGCAGTTAGTGCCCACACCGACTCCTACATCAACAATGACACCAACAATGACACCAACAATAACGCCAATACCATGGGATTCGGCTGCGTGTGTGGCGAAGGGCGGCTACTGGGCTGCGACGCAGCTCGCGGCGCCGAACGATATGGGATGTTGGTTCAGTCCACCCACTAGTGAGGGGGACACCGGTGTAGACAGCTGCGATGCGATTTGCGCAGGTATACCTTCCACCCCGCTGGCATGCGATCCGGGAACCTGGAACGATTCGACGGATTGCGCAGTTGGTAGGCACTTCCGCCCTGGCTGGTCCTGCGTACCGCAAAACATGCCTGGTGCAGAGCCGACTTGGTTGAGCAGGTATGGTAATAAAAACGAATGCCACTATTGGACGAATTCTACTGGTTCTCCGATTTGTAGTGAGACATGCCCCGGTGAGCAGGGAAGGATTTGCGTGTGCAAACCGGAATAGCCGAAGCCCCAGTGGTGTACATCTGCGGGCGGATATTGGACACAAGACGGCTTTAGCGAAAATCAGCAAAAACCAGGGTTTATAATTCACTTTCTCCGAAGCAGGAGTGTATCAGAGCGAAATAGTTTTTTAAGAATAGTTGTAGGCATACCTGCTTGAAGCGGATACAAATGGCAGAGGCCGGAGATGACTATCGGGATCCGCCGGTTGTCATGGATCGGATCTGAACTGTCTCTCCTGCCTCGCTATAACCACATTTATGCAGAATGTTGCGCGGAAGAGGTAGCGATAGTGCGCCTTGGTGGTCGCTATGAGTGGATGAGTCTCGCGCTGGACTTCGGTAGTCTCAACCGATTATTACAGCGGATGGAGGTGCAGTATGTGGATATAGCCGGGCTTTTGAAAAGCCGGTTTACATAGATGAGGCAGCAGGAGGGTTCTATTTGCGATGTCCTCCTGCGGTGTCGTTTTATTCTCATTGCGAGTCTCTCTCTCAACTCGAAATGAGATGATTTGAGTGGGAGATATTTTTGATTTTGCGGTAAATACAGAAAGGAAAAGTGAAAAGATGAAAAGGTTGATGACAGTGGTGTTAGGTTTGATATTTGCGGCAGGTATGCCTGGCATGGCGGTTGCGGGTAGTCTTGACTCTCCGGGAGCTCCCTCGACGGGGAGCGGGATGTACACGCTCCAGAATTTGTATGACTACCTGACGAGCGGCACCGCGCTCACGGTGCAGACCAGTTTTCAGGAGCCCACGTCAGAGCCCGGCTCCACGATGAAGACGACAAAGGAGATCGGGGATGCGCTCAAAGCCTTGCTTGAGCAGAGCGAAATATCAGCCGCTGATGTTGCGCAGGGCAAGAAATTTATCTGTACTCAGCCGGGCATCTGGGGAATCCAGACGGGGATAGCTCAATTAATGCCAACACAGACACCAACACCAACTCAAACACCAACACCAACACAAACAGACACACCATTGCCAACATCAACATCAACAATAACACCGACAGCGACAGCAACACCATGGGGTCAAACTGCGTGCGAGGCGAAGGGGGGCCACTGGGCGCCAACCAACCTTGGCTATGACGGCTGCTGGTTCGCCAAATACACAGATACGGAGGCAACTTGTACAGCGGAATGCCAGGAAAAAGACCTCGTTTGCCTAGCGGCAGATTGGGATGATGACACATCATGTTCCATCTCTAAGCACTTTGCTACTTGTAATAGCTGTGGCGAAGATCCTAACCATAACGGGCCAGCGTATGAGGGGCGCGCAAGCTATAGATGTTGGTACACGACCAATACTCAGAATTGTGGCGGGGGACGTTGGCAGCCTGGTCATCTGTGCGTCTGCCGACCCCAGTAGATGGGTGGGTCTTTCATGTTCTTGCCTCAGTGCGCTGCAGCATGGCGTCGTGCTGCATCGCATGGTAGCGCCGTGCGCATGGAGACTCCATGTCCGATGCGCCCAGTATTAAAAAATGCTGCACCAGCACGCTCCGGCGCTGGGCGGCGAGTGGCTTCGCCATACGTTATATCCACCCTATTTATATGATGGGCATTGAGTGGAATAGATACGAAGAAGATAACAGAGGGGCAGATCGCGCGTGATAAGACTCGATATTGATAAAGGACCGCTGCTGTCGCAGCACCGGTGATAGAATGGTTAAAAGGCAGCAGAAAAGGAGGTGATGCTACGAGGCAATTCCAATTCGCTTTGCCTCAGGGTGGCCGTGCCATTTGGCGGGCCAGGGAACCTGAGTTTATATACACGGGCAGTCGTGTCCAAATTATTAATAAGGAGTCTACTAATCACCAATAATTTGGACAGAAGAATCAAATGGGCCGGATGTGCACAACGAAAGGAAGGTGCAAAGATGAAAAGGCTGATGACCGTTCTGTTCGTTTTGATATTCGCGTCAGGCATGGCCGGTATGGCGGTCGCGGGAAGCCTTGACTCCCTGGGATCCCCTTCGGCGGGGAGCGGGATGTATACGCTCCAGAACCTTTATGACTACCTGACGAGCGGCACTGCGCTCACGGTGCAAACCGGTTTTCAGGAGCCCACGTCAGAACCCGGATCCACGATGAAGACGACAAAGGATGTAGGTGATGATATTGCAGCGCGGTTTGACCAGTGTGAGGCCTCTCCCTCCACCGTGGCGAGCGGAACAAAGTTCTTCTCTACCCAAACTGACAACTGGGGCGTGAAAACCGGAACCTTGGCCCTCACGGGAAATGCCGTAGCTGCTGATGTGATCAGTGATAAAACCTTCTACTCCAATTCCTGGACACGGCAAACGGGGGCATTAACCCAGTATCCAGCAACTCCTAGTGGCTGGACCGGCGCCTGTGTCTGGAAAGAAGGGAATATAGCTGAGTGTCCCAGTGGATATACTAATAAACATACCCGTACAACATGTGCAGGCTATGGATGTACAGGTGGCGGCGCTCGCTGCTACGTTGCGGGGTCTGGAACGGACGACTGTTCTTGTAGCGGCCAGGGCTGCAATAGAAACTGCGCCAATTTTTATTTCTGGAATCTTGCGGGAAGCGGGACCTGCATGGGAAGCCAAACCTATACTTATTGTTGTATATAAATGGGGTTGGAGAAAAAAGGGCCGGAAACATTTTTTAGGAAAAAAAAGGGGGATTATACGTTCGCAATTATTGTTCTTTCGATTAAATTGAATATTGTGATTCGACCACAGCCCCGGTTCCACCGGTTCATGCATGCAGGTACATTCGCTCACCTTGGAGTCGCGCGGGTAACAGTTTGAGCAGTTATTTTGCATTGAAATAAGGCAAGAAAGAAATATAAATAGGTTCACTCCATTACGGCAGGAGAGGAGGTGTGCGAAGAAGCTATTTCATTTTGATTTGCCTCCGAGTGGCCCAGCCATTTGGCGGGCCGTGAACTCTGAGATTACATAAATGGGAACTCGTGTCCGAATTATAAATAAAGAATCACATAATCAGCGATAATTTGGACGGGAGTGGTAAACGATCCAAGTACACACGATGAAAGGAAGGTGGAAAGATGAAAAGGTTGATGACACTAATCTTAAGTGTGGTGTTTGCGGTAGGCATGGTGAGGATGGCAATTGCCGGAAGCCTTGACTCCCTGGGATCCCCTTCGGCGGGGAGCGGGATGTACACGCTTCAGAACCTCTACGACTATCTGACGAGCGGAACCGCTCTCACGGTGCAAACCAGTTTCCAGGAGCCCACGTCAAGCCCCGGCTCGACGATGAAGACGACAAGGGAGATCGGGGATGATATCAAAGCCCTATTTGACCTGTGCCCCGTCAGCAGCGCTGATGTTAAGTCGGGTGTGAGATTTTTCTGTACTCAAGCCGGAGGCTGGGGAGTACAGACGGGGACGGCGCAGTTAGTGCCAACAGCGACCCCATCACCCACAATAACTCCAACGCCAACAGTAACACCAACAATATGGGATTCGGCCGCTTGCTCGGCGAAGGGCGGATACTGGGCACCTCTGGGGAGCGGACTGTCAGGGAACGGCTGCTGGTTCTACAGCGCCGCGAGCGATTCGTGTGATGACACCTGTTCGGCTAAAACGTTATCGTGCGATCCGCGCGGTTGGACTGACAACACATCCTGCACAATCTGTGATGCTCTAAGGTCGGATGGCCACAACGAGTGCTTAGAGCAACCGATGAACTGGGGGCCGGCATACGGTCGCAATAATGCCTGCATCTATGGCTCCAGTACGTCCCCAGCCCAGGAATGCTCCAGGCATACCACTCCTGAGGAACCTCAGTATCACCGACTGTGCGTATGCAGGTAGGTGTGATAATCCCAGAGTATACGGGACAAGTCCGGCGAAAAGACTTTCAAGCTACAGGGCACTCACCATGTCATAGGAGGGACGAATCTCCAGGGAGATGAGCTCAAGTTAAAATAGGGGATACTATCTCTGTTGCCTGCATAGTGCACGCGGGGAAAAGGGGCTGATCTCTGCGGTAGTCCGGGAGGGGTCGCAGGTTGATCTGGGTCGCTCTAGCGGCTCAGTTCGCGCCGGATGTACGCCTTTAGCCGCGTGGCGTCTTCCGGCGTTATTTTCGTGATCTTGAGGCCGAGACGAAGCGTCGTGGATTTGAGCCATGGGTTTTCAATGCGCGTTCCCCACGTCGCGTCGCCGCTAATGGTAAGGGGCTCGGCACATTCCGGGAGGGTGATCTCAGCGCGTACCTTTTGCTTGTCGCGAAAGATGTCTCTGCCGGTGGAGATGCACGTCTCGATGGCGATTCCCTCTTCGCTTATATTGATTACTCGTCCGCCATAGAACTTGGGACTGCTTCCGGCCAGGGCCGGCTCGATGACAATGAGCTGAACCGGAAGGTCGGTCATCAATCGCTCAAATTTGCGGCGGTCTTTATCCACGCGTTGTTCTGGTTCCATAATTTCTCCTTCATAAAAACAAAAAACAATTATATCACCTCGCATCGGGGATAAAAATACTATTTTTGTTTTCAAGGGTAATGGGTCAGCTATTTAAAGGGTGTCATCCCCCCCTCCGCTAATAAGGTCCGTTCGGCTTCGCTCAGGGTCTTCGACGAGACAGGCTCCTCTCAAGGGGAAAGGGATGTGATGTGCCCACCCGATGCCGGCTTATTGTTTTCAAGGTGCAACGCCTCGTGTGTCCGGGGGCTCACAATATGAAGAGGTTAAAGCAATATCCAGGGGAGGGACTTTCATGGTCTGATTATCGCGGTCGGGTGTCGCTCCCGCTGTGCGTGTTGGAATACAGTAGATTCCCCAGAATATTGAGCACTAAATTAATTGCTGACTTATTACCAGACAGATACAAATTTCAGCATCTGGAGTACTCCAAGTTTGGAAAAAGAAGAGATCATATATTTCACCGCGGAGACGCGGAGGACGCAGAGATGATAGATCATGCAGAGAGCCAGGCTAGTATGAATTATTCTTCGCGATCGCTCTTTGCGTGCTCTGCGCCTCTGCGGTGAGCTATTAATCTTTTGAAAAAACCGGGGAAAGTCCTGATGTCCATCCGTGGTTTATCTACCTTGTGTAACTGCTGCCTTGCCAGAATATTCCCTATAGCACTGAC
>JAPLCW010000062.1 GCA_026392015.1 Candidatus Auribacterota bacterium
CCTCCTGTGATATGTTGTTATGATTTGTCCAAAATCATCATATCACGGTGAGGGCCATGTTTTCACTTGTCCTTATTCACTACTCCCTCTATGTACATCAGTTAGGACTATTTACTTATAAAAACTGGGGATAGTCCCGTAAGAATGGCGATTATGGAAGATGGCGATTAGGCGATTGGGCAATTAGGCGATTGGGTAAAAACGGGTCACACCTAATCGCCAGAATAGCGGTCCGGGATTTGGCGATTCCCCGGCCGCCCTCCGCGTAGTACAATAGTCGGTCAAGGAAGGGATGATGACAGCGATGTCGTGGGACAGTCTCAAGAAAGCGAAGGAGCGCCGGATGCAGCGCGCGCTCCGGATCACGGGGTCCCGTTTCTTTGCCCCAGAGCAGGCAGTCGCGCTGCTCCAGGCGGTGATTGAGAAGGGCGATCGCGTCTGCATGGAGGGAGACAATCAGAAACAGGCCGATTTTCTCGCCGCTTCCCTCCTGGGGTGCGATCCCGGCGTGCTCTCGGATCTCCACCTCGTCATGTCCTCGATCTCCCTTCCCGAGCACATTTCGCTTTTCGAGAAGGGGATCGCGCGCAGGATCGACTTCTGTTACTCGGCGAGAGAATCGGCAAGGCTTGCGAGCCTCGTGACGAACAAGAAGATCACTGTCGGGGCGATCCACACCTACCCCGAGCTTCACGCCCGATATTTCATGGATCTCTCCCCACAGGTGAGCCTTGTCTGCGCGGACTCTGCGGACGCCCGCGGGAATCTGTACACGGGGTTCAACACGGAGGACACCGCCGTCATCGCTGAGGCGACCGCGTTCCGCAACGGCATCCTCATCGCCCAGGTGAACGAGATTGTGGAAAACCTCCCTCGCGTGGACATTCCCGGCGACTGGGTGGATTTCATCGTCCGCAGCCCGAAGCCTTATTCCCTGACGCCGCTCTTCACCCGGGACCCCGCCGATCTGAACGAAATCAAGGTCCTCATGGCGATGATGGTGATCAAGGGAATTTACGCCCCCTATAACGTCCGCTACCTCAATCACGGCATCGGGTATGACACCGCAGCAATAGAGCTCCTGTTGCCGACCTATGCGGACGAGCTCGGCCTGAAGGGGAAGATCTGCACGCACTGGATGCTCAATCCGCACCCCACGCTCATACCCGCGATCGAGAGCGGGTTTGTGCACTCGGTCTTCTGTCCCGGGTCGGAGGTGGGAATGGAAGAGTATATCCGGGCGCGTCCGGATATTTTTTTCACAGGGCATGACGGCTCCATGAGGTCAAACCGGTGCCTCGCGCATCTCGCGGGACACTATGCCCTGGACCTTTTTATAGGTTCGACTCTCCAGATCGACGTCAACGGAAACAGCTCAACCGCAACAAAGGGCCGGATCACGGGGTTCGGCGGCGCGCCCAACCTCGGCTGCGACGCTCCCGGCAGGCGTCATGGGACGCAGGCATGGATGAAAGCGGGCGAGGATCGCGCGCGCACGCTTGGTCGCCCGATGCTGCGCGGAAGGAAGCTCGTGGTGCAGATTGTCGAAACGTTCCGGGAGGGAGGAGTACCCACCTTTGTTGAGGAGCTGGACGCGACGCAGCTGATGCGCGATCTCGGGCAGGATATTCCGCCCATTATGATTTACGGGGAAGATGTCACGCATATCGTCACCGAGGAAGGGATCGCCAATCTCCTCCTGTGCAGAAACGATAAGGAGCGGAGCGAGGCGATCAGGGGGGTTGCGGGATATACGCCGGTGGGGCTCAGGCGATCTATCGGTGGGGTGGGGGGGTTGATTGCGCGGGGCGTCGTCCAGCGACCCGAGCATCTCGGCATCCACTGGAGAGACGCGAGCACCGACCTTCTCGCCGCGAGATCGATCAGGGAGATCGTGAAATGGTCAAAGGGATTATACAAGCCGCCCAAGCAGTTCATACGGTGGTGAGGACTGCAGTGTAAGGTTGAAAGTGTAAGGTGTAAAGAAGGAGATATCCATTAGAAACCGCGGATTATGCGGATTGGGCGGATTAAAAAGGAAAATACGATATCTAAATCACGGGTAAACACGGCAGACCAGGTTTAATGGTCCCCGAAGTTACCATGTAGATAGTGAAAAGGCGGTCCCCCTCAATAGGATTTAATGGTATAAAAGTACAGGTTTAAGATATCGTACATTTTAACCACTAACCTAAAGGAGGGACCGACTATGGAAAAGCATATCATGGTTGGCTGCGATTTGCATAAAGATAATATGCTCATAAAAATTGCAGAGGGACTGGAAAAGGCGGAGAAAAAATCGTTTTGGAATACAGAAGACGGACGCAAAGCAATGATAACGTATCTAAAAAAACGTTCTGATGCAGCGGGAGGAGCAAAGGTGGTCTTCGCTTACGAAGCATCGTTCCTCGGTTTTGGATTGTACGATGATCTTACAGATGCTGGATTTAGTTGTTATGTTCTCGCCCCTACTAAAATTGCTCGTTCGGTCAAGCATCGTCGGCGTAAGACGGATGAAAGAGATGCCGAGCGTATATTAGAGATTGTACGGAGCCACATCCTTGCCGGCGGTGAGCTGCCGGCCATATGGATCCCTGACAAGCAGACACGTAGAGATCGCGAGCTTGTTAGGATGCGCCTGGGGGTTGGGGAGAAGCTTGCGACAACCAAAACGCAGATTGATATTTTGCTAAAGCGTAATAGATTGGAAAAGCCCCTAAGTATGGGGAAAAACTGGACCAAGACACACGAGGGATGGCTGGGCAAAGCAATAGGAACTGACCTCGATCTGAGTTTGGGCGTACGCTTGGCCGTTGAGAGCCTTTTGCGCCAGAAGAAAATGTTGGAGGAAGAGATACTCCAACTGGATAAACATATTGCGGCACTGGCCCAAGACAGGCGCTACTCCGAGCCGGTGCAAGAATTACAGAAGCTTAAGGGTGTAGGACTATTTACCGCTATGGTTTATCTCACAGAGATGGGTGATCTCAGTCGCTTTGCCAATCGCAGGCAAGTTGGCTCATTTTTAGGTCTTGTCCCATCAAGTCATGAAAGCGGGGAATCTGATGACAGGAAGGGACATATAACACACCAGGGACCTGCGCGGATAAGGAAAGTGCTGTGCCAGGCGAGCTGGGCAATAACTCGAACTGATGCTGTTGAGGGAGCAGTTTACGATCGCATTGTTAGTAGAAATCCGAATCACAAGAAGATAGCAGTAGTGGCGATAATGCGGCGGCTTGCGATAAGGATGTGGCACGTCGGCATGCTGGCACAACAGAGAGCAGGCAGTTTCGAAAAGAATACGCAAGCCGCAGCAGTAGCATGATTTTATAAATTCATGAAAGGAATAGAGATTTAATTCGTCGATTCCATGCGGGGACGAGACCGATAGCCCCTTGGGCGATAGCCCGACCCGAAGTTTAGTCCGTTCCCAGCGGTAAGGAAAAGTGATCTCTCCTGATTATAGGAGATGACCGAATAGCAGGCTGCACGAATTCGACGATTACCTCTAAATCCTATTTTTAAAAAAGGGTGGACTTATGTCTACATAGCAGGGGAAGGAATACTGTAACGAGAATGGTACCGCGCGCTTGCGCGCGGGGCGCCATTCTAGGAGCCCTTTTAGTGAGAGTGCTTCACCGTCCCGCTACGCGAGACTCCTCGCAATGGCACAGTGCTAAGTACTCCGCGCGGCACTATATCGCGCAACCGTATTTATGACATCGTGTACTAAGGCAGGATGTAACTTGTCGGTTTCCGCTGCATGAATAACCCATGCCAGAGCTTCCATAATATGTGGTAGTTCTCTTCCGTTATGTGTGGGTGAGGTGCATTATGCTCCGCCCTTCGGAGGGGGAGGGGATACGAGATTTACCCAATGAAAATGGAAGAAAAGCTAACAGTAAACGTGATTGCGAGAACATCGGTCGGCATCCGAACACCCATTTAGCATGGGTGATTCGTGAATTATATAGTGGCGTTGCGGAAATAGAGGGGGGGTAGGATAATATGCGCAGATTTGAACGAATTCCGACAAAGTATGGAAGCGGGATTGAATAAGTCAATCAGTCATTGATGGCTGTTGAGTGAACAATGTTAAAAACATTGTCAAAGAAAGCGTTTAGCCGCCGATGGAAGCCCTTGGGGGAGTGATAATCGGCAGCGAAGTGCATTGTGGGCATTTTTAGCGGAGGGAGAATGTCATGAGCTCTATCTTGGACAAGGGAATGCTGCAAAGCTTTGGATATCCGGGGAGTGAGTCTAAAGAGATCAATATGTTTATCCCCTTGAAGGTTATTAGCCGTTCAGGCGGTTCCGAGCATGAAGAGCAAACGCACACGCTCATGATAAGCGAGAAGGGCGCGCTTTTCCTCGGCGGCGGGGATTATGCGGCTGGGATGGAGATTATGGTATGTGTCGAAGGGCACGTAAGAAATGTTGTCGATGGTACGCGGATGATGTTTTGCTGTCCTGCGGAGATTATAAGCATAGGAGAATTTCACAGTCCTACGCAAAGAGAAGAGAAGTACAGAGCAGTCGCAATTTGCTTCAAGGACAAATTCTCTTTAAAATTCAAGGATCAATTAGAGGAGATTGGCGGTACCGGGTCTCCCGCATTTTTCGCGGATAAAGGTCTCAACCGCCTGCCCTTATGATGGCAGCTCCAGGCATCTTCAGAACCTAAGAACTTAACAAGTGAAACAAGTTTTGTATTTTAAGCGAAGAGATGCAATGTAATACACCTCGCCCTAATATGATCGGGGCACCCTTCTCAAAAGGGGAATCCAAAAGTCCCTTATATTGAGAGAGGATTGACAGGTAAGCAAGTTTTCCGCTGCTGGTTGCCATTTTCCATTTCAACAAGTGCTTTACGGTTTGAGACGGAGCTTTGCTAGACAGTTGGCGAAGAATTAATTCCCAGTTTATTGACAATCAGTATAAGGAAGGGAGTGCCGATGAAAGCATTGTATATCAGTTTAGCAATTGTTTCCTGCCCGATACTGTCCGCGGCAGAATATTGCAATGGTTTAGACTAAATTAGACTTTTCAGGTTATTTAGATTTGTGTGATTCTATCCTCCACCGATGATAAGATTTTAACATAACAAGGGGGGTGGGGAGATGGAAAAGAGGAGGTTTACGGCGGAAGAGAAGTACCGGATTTTGGAAGAGGGGCGTGCTGTCGGAGGGAGTATAGCAGAGGTATGCAGGCGGCATCAGATATCGACTGCTCTTTTCTATTACTGGGACAAGCAGACAAAACAGGCGTCCATGGAAGTTCTCAAAGGTAATGGGAACGGGAGAAGGAAAGACAGCAAGGTATTGCATTTGCAGGAGAAGATTCAAAGGATGAGGTCGGTCATCAGCGAGATCACCGAGGAAAACCTCACTCTAAAAAAAAGACTTGTGGACTAGGGGAGAAGACGCGATTCACGGCCCAGGAGAAGGCGGAGATAATCGGTCATGTGGAGCTTACCAAGAAACGGAGTGGGTGGACGCTCGCTGGGATTCTTCGGGTACTGGGATTAAAGAAGT
>JAPLCW010000105.1 GCA_026392015.1 Candidatus Auribacterota bacterium
TTCATTACGCAGCATTTCTTTTAGGGATATTTGTCGGTATAAGTTCTATTTCCTTAAAATAGAGATACCTTCGGGTTCGCCAACGCTCATTAAGAAACTCAGTTATTACGTAGAATATCTTTTCACAGCTGTTCATGCTCGTCATATGATTGCCCATCACATCTGTCCTGCGCCTAAATTCCCTAAAAACCCTCTCTATAGGGTTAGTCGTGCGTAGTTTCCTCCATTGACGTGCATCAAACAGGAAAAAGGCGAGCATCTCATCCATGTCGTTCTCCAAACAGGCGATAGCCTCTGGATATAGCTTTTCCCAACGCATTTTCCAGGTCCTAAACTTCTTTTTAGCATGCTTCAGGCACTTCGCCCCATAAATAGCTTTTGCACCTGCGAGACACGCCTCCTCATCCTTCTTCCGGAGATAGGTGGCCACATTCCGCAGTTTGTGCGCCCAACATCTCTGTCTCAGCACCCGTGTGTAAATATCATCAAGAGCCTTTGCTAATCCTTTGCCGCCATCAACGATAATCAGTTTTAGTCTCTTCCCTTTTAATCCTCTCTCATAGAGATCAAATAAAAATCCACTCCAATGCTCCTCTGATTCACTACGTACAGCAATGAAATCTATAAGCTCTTTCACTCCCGTATTATCCACCCCCTATGCCACCAATAGCAGGTATTTCCGGCCTTTTCCGTCTATGCCCCGTACAGTCATCGTGAGACCATCCAAATACAGGAAGACATACTTATCCTCCAGTTGCCTCCTGTGAAATTCCTCTATCTTTCCTTTAATCCTGTTGGTAATTACGCTTACGCTACTTGCGCTGATCCCATTAACTCCCAGGATGCTTTCCAAGCCTTTCGCCATCTTTCGAGTGCTTATACCCGTCAAATATAGATTGGTGATCAGATCTAATAACTGTCTCTCATTCTTCGTGTATAACGGCAAAACCTTACTCTTATACGTCTGCTTCCGTAACCGCGGCCGTTCAATCGTTATACTGCCCAATGATGTCTTTAGTGTAATGTCGGAATACCCGCATCTAGATCCTTCTCTGGTTTTACTGTGTTCATATCTCTTTAACTCAAGATGCTCTTGTTCTGCTCATATCGCAACAGCATCTCTATAACCTCTTTAATATGATCACGCCCATCTCCACGCAGAAATCCCCACAAATCCTTTTCCGCCTCTCTGACTTCTTTTTAGGCCCTATTCCCATTTTTTAGCCCTTTCTGACACACCTCCCTATCTCAATTTGCATAAAAGATTGTACGTTACCGTCGGGGGTCGCGCAATCGAGATGTCGCGCAATCGAGATACAATCGGGCGGAGTATTCCATTTGTCTGCTGAGCGTCGAAACTTTGAATGCGGCGATTGGAGCGCCAAATTGACCGCCTGGAGAAAATATTTTTATCTGTTGATTATCTGCGTGTCATGACGAGGATTGGAAGAAGGCAGGGTAAAGCTGAGCTGCTATAATGAACCACATTACAAGATGTATTACGTAATACATCCCAAGTTAAACTATTGCGCAATACATATTCCGGCTGAAAATTACAAGCTGCACCAAAATAGAGCCGGCATTCTTTCCATCCGGTATTACAGCGCTTCCCTGCCTGCCGGAAGGCAAACCGTTCAAACTACCTGACCATCGTGACTACCGCCGTATCAAAGCCGATCGCCTGGTCGCGGCCCACTATGGCCCCGGAAGGCATAATGACAAGCGCCGTCAGGTACTCCCCAGGCTCCGCCGTGTTGCATACCAGGTGTCTGTGTAGGAGGCCACAGTAGCTCTCCGTGCTGCTGTAGCCCTGATAGAACGGTATGATTCCCTTATGGTATTTCCCATTGAACAGCACGGAGTAGATCACTCCCTCCGGCGTCATGCCAAGAAGATAGGCGTCCACGAGTCCCTTGTTGAGGGGCGGGATGCAGCAGTAGAAATCGACGGTCATCCCGGGGCCTGCGATATCCCTGCTAAGCTCGAGCTGGACCTTCTCGCAGAAACACGGCGTAGGAGTAGGCGTGGGAACAAATAGCGGCGTGACCGTTACCTCCGGGCGCGTCGGTGTCGCGCTCGGCCCAGGCGTCTCAGTCGATGTGGGTGTCGGCGTATCAGAGACTGGGGTATAGGTAGGCGTGGGTGTGGGTGTCTCGTTGATAGGGGTATCGGTCGGCGTGGGGGTCGGTTCGCAGATCGTGGTCAGCACAAAGCTCATATCCCAGGAGGTTCCTTCGGGACACTCTATCGGCTCGCCGGAAGCGAATTGTGATCCTAGTTCGGGCGCGGCAGGCGAGAGGATGCGAACGGCATCATCATTATAATTGTGCTCGCGTGTTTGCCATTCCCACAGAAAAATAGGCATCATGCGTCGCTGGACTTTGCTGTAGACGGCGGAGATGCTGATCCAGTACACGGTCGGACCCTGGGTCGCATCCTGCCAGAACCATTGATTCTCCGGAATGTTAAAATCATATTTGAAGGATGAACTGGGTCCGGCTTCCATGCAATCAGGAATGGTGATGCATCCCACCCACTGTTCATTGAGGTGGACACGCGGGACAGTCCATTGCCGCGTCATGGTCCCGGGATGGCTCCATGTATTGTTATCGGAGGCGGGCACATCGGTCCAGATTCCTATATGGAACATATCGGGTGCAGGCTCGGGAGCTGTCTGCCCGTCCCATCCGCCATACGAACCCCACCAGTGAATGTCTGTCACGGGATCATTGCTCTCGCACAGCCAATCGTCCGCGACGATTCTGTCCCCGCCATACACGGACCGCTCCGTCCAGCCAAAAAAGCATTCGGGATCCTGCGACTCCGGATTCTTCTGGGGCGGCTGTTCCCACTTCACACAGGGCGTCTGAGTTTGCGGGGGTGTGTCTGTCGGCGTCGAGGTGGGGGTTCCAGTCGGCGTATCGGTCGGCGTCGGTGTCATTGTTGGTGTCTCAGTCGGCGTCGATGTGAGTGTCGGTGTATTAGTCGGCGTCGGCGTGAGTGTCGGCGTATCGGTCGGTGTCGGCGTAAGTGTCGGTGTCTCAGTCGGCGTCGGTGTTATTGTCGGTGTATCGGTCGGCGTCGGAGTGATTGTCGGCGTATCGGTCGGCGTCGGGGTGATTGTCGGTGTATCGGTCGGTGTCGGAGTGATTGTCGGTGTATCGGTCGGCGTCGGGGTGATTGTCGGCGTATCGGTCGGTGTCGGTGTTATTGTCGTTGTATCGGTCGGTGTCGGAGTGATTGTTGGTGTATCGGTCGGCGTCGGGGTGATTGTCGGTGTATCAGTCGGCGTCGGGGTTATTGTCGGTGTATCGGTCGGTGTCGGGGTGATTGTCGGCGTATCGGTTGGTGTCTCGGTCGGTGTTTCGGTTGGTGTCCGAGTCGGCGTATTCGTCGGCGTCTCCGTCGGCGTTTCAGTGGGCGTGTTCGTCGGCGTCTCTGTTGGCGTTCCGGTGGGCGTCTCCGTGGGCGTCTCGGTCGGCGTAGTGGTCGGTGTTGGCGTAGGAGTCGGCCTGTCACACCAGTATCCAAAATCCGCCAGCACATACTTCTGCCCCGCGCTGAGGGTTACAGGGTGAGGCTCGGGGCTGTTCGTCATGTGGAGATACGGCGGCAAGGTGCTCTCATCAACATCCACGGTATAATTGCCGGCTTCCAGACCGAGGAATTCGTAGTAACCGAGGGCGTCGGTCAGCATCGATCTGATCTCCGCACCGGTTCCATCCAGCAGTCTCAGCCTCACCTCAGGGATCCCCGCTTCGCCGGGATCGACGATACCATCCTCGTTGGCGTCGTACCAGACCGTGTCGCCGATAGAGCCCCTCAGGGGCGGAGTCAGTACGAAGCCAAAGTCGATCGTCATGTTTCTCCCGCCGTCCGGAAGCGTGACCGAAGCCTCGTGGGTGACCCCGTCGCCGTCGCTATCACGCGCATCGTCCACGCCCGGCTTGTTTGCCGGGCTCGCATACCAACCATCAAGGACCGAGCCGGCGCTAAAATTGCCGTCCGCGATCTTGACGATGTAGTCGGCTCCGCTTAGGCCGGTGAATTCATAATAGCCGCGTGCGTCCGTCGTCGCGAGCACAGTCCCCGCGCCATCGCGCAGCTCGACGCTCACCCCGCCTATGCCCGGCTCTCCCGGGTCCTGTTCGCCGTCCTTATCCCAGTCGTGCCACACGAAGTCGCCGAGTGCCCCCTCTTGAGGCGCCTTGTAGTAACCGAAATCGGCGTCCCGGTAAATCTCGCCCCCTGCCAGGCTGTAACGATACGGCTCTGGCTGGCTGTCGGGCGGGTTGACCGTGTGCGTGTAGCCGGTAAGCACGCCCGTGTCATCGGTTACGCGCACCTCATAATTCCCCGCAATGAGACCTGCAAACAGGTAATAGCCGACCGCATTGGTTCTGGTGGCGGAAACTTTTGTCTCGTAGATCCCGTCAAGGTCGCCGTCCCGCCATAATTCGATGCTCACATTGCCGAAGCCGGGCTCGCCCGAATCCTGGAGCCCGTCGCCGTCCTTGTCGTTCCACACAAAGTCGCCGATGGCGCCCGCTTTGGGAGCGACGTTGAATCCGAAATCGGCGTCATTGAAATCCTCGCCGGGATCGAGATCGACATTGTACACGCCGGTGGTCGTGATCGAACTTCCGGGAGGAAGGTCGGGATCGCTCTGGTCAACCGTGGCGGTGTACGGGCCCGGATAGAGTCCGGTGAAGTCATACCAGCCAAACTCGTCAGTATTCATAGAGACCGTGTCGGTATCTCCATCCCCATCAACATCCCCCGTCAGCGTGACTTTTATGTTCTGGATCCCCGGCTCCCCGGCATCCTGGAGCCCATCGCCGTCGTAGTCGAACCAGACGAAGTCGCCGATGCTGCCCAGGAGCACGAGCCCCGCGGTGTCTTCGACAGTCCGGCATGGATAGTGCCCTGTGTATCCCCATGTCGCTGTTGCCTTGTTGACAAGCGTCCCGCTCGCCGCCGCCGTCACCTTCCCGACGAGGGTGATCGTCACGCTCTTGCCCGGCCCGAGATCCGGTTTCCCGTCGCCATTCTCATCCGAGCCGAGCGCCCACGCGAGGCCCGGCGCCGTGCCGTCCACGAGGCTCGCGTCACCAACAGCGCTCCAGGACTTAAATGAAAGCATGTCGGGCCAGATCCAGTTATCCGCGAGACGGGCGTCATAGGCGATTCCGTCCGAAGTATTGGTGACCGTTACCTCCCACGAAATCTCATCCCCGACCTTGGCGGTCTGCCGGGCCGGCTCTTTCGTAATCTGGAGGGACGCCTGGGCGTCGCCGCTAACGTTATCCTCTTTCTCCTGCTGGATGACCACTATAGCGCACATGCCGGTGTCCCCGCAGGGCACGCTCAGGTTGGCCAACAGCTTCGCATGGAAGGTTCCATTGAACTGCTCGCATGGATTCGAAATTTTGTAGGGCACGCGCACCGTTCCACCGCCGTTTGAGGCAATCGCCGGCAGCGTCCACGTGATTTCCGGCATCGCGATTGCTTCTCCCTCCGGCGTCACTCCGCTCCACACCGCGCTCCCGGGCGCATAGGCCTCGACACCTGCGGGATAGACGATTTTGATTTTGGTTCCGCCACCCGCGCCATCGGGGCCGAGATTCTTGAAGTAGATGAACACCTCGCCGTCCCCTCTGCTGTCCAGTGCCGCACTCATCTGAAGGTCGAAATAGAAGTCGGCCGCCCCCGCTATAGCTATATAGCCAGGATCGGCCGCATCCTTCACCGCTCTGCCACAGAGATCCTGCGCGTTCACTACAACCGGGGTCATGCCACCGTACTGGCAGTTCAGATTGATTTTATAGCCGATGGCAAATTCGTTCTCTCTGCCGGGTTGCGCCGCATCATCGGCCCAGATTCCCTTGAACTCCGCGAGCTGGGCGATGTTCTTGATGTTCCATGTTATGAGCTGACCGCTTATGACGGGATCGGCGGTCGAGACGATGGCGCCGCTTCCCGCGGGATATTCCACCCTGGTTGTCCCCGCGACATAGGATCCACCCGTGGGGAGCGTGTCTGTCACTAACGTGTCATAGAGGCTGGTGGAAGAGGGGTTGAGGACGTTGATTTTCATATCCACGTCCTGACAAAGGGGAAGCGGCTCGGCGAGCACTGCCTTGTTTATCTGCACATCGGCCTGACCGGACTGCACCGAAACGGTCTTGCTGATTACCTGGCAGGAACCCGTGCTCAGCGGGTCGAGCGGATCTGTCGGATACTTGCAGCCCCATCCGATGGTGAAGGTGAGCTCCTTTTTATCGCAGGTGGTGTAGCGGAAGGTCGGAAGGGAAATCTCCTCTTTCCCGGGCGTCCATTCTCCAAGATTCCAGTAAACCCAATTATCGTATAATTCATCGGGAGAGCCGTGCGCCGGATTATCAACGTACTCAAGCCCTTCAGGAAAATCCACCCGCAGCCAGGTATTATGAGCGGTCGTGACCGCGTCCAAATTCCTGATGGCCGCATTACACTGGAGCACCTTCTTCTCCGCCGAACGCTCCGCGGGATAAACAGTTAGCTCCGGCTGCGGCAATCTTTTCTCGAGGTTACGGTATGCAATCGAACTGGCGGCGGGGTTGCCGCACGCATTCGTCGCCGTCGCCATGACCTGGATCTCCTGGCCATCCTCGCTGAAAAACCCGCATTCCGGGACGACGTCAAACCAGACACTCTCCCTGGCGATTAATTTATTCAAATCAGGATGGCTGAATACGAGGTGCTGCCGCCCTTCCGGATCGACACTGATCGCCGGCGCGGCAAATCCCGGGATCGGAGAGGGCCCGCAGCCGGACCCCCCGTCGGCGCATCTATAATAGTACTCGTTCCCGAGGTTCCCCTTATAGGTGAGTCCCTGAGGGAGAGTTACCTCCACCTGCACGTTCTCAAAATAAACCATGTCCTCGCCGGGGAACGGATCGGGGAAGGCATATGCGTTATAACATTTCCAGTCGCTGCGCTGTATCTGATAGTAAATCTTTTTCTTCTCGCACGGGAAGAATGTTTTTCCCGGCTGGGGCTGCCAGCTCGCATCGGTATACCAGGTGTCGAGGCAGATCGAGACCGGGCGGAGGTTGAAGTTCGGCAGGTTGCAGCCGAGCTGATGCGGCGGATCCGAGACGGAGGGCTGGCCGTTCACCAGGCCGGTGAGATAGCCGGACGCCGGGAACGGATCGGTCCCCTCCCAGTCGTCGATGGCGAATTTCGCCCTGACCGAAATTTCCTTGCCATTCGTCAGCTCGCAGCCCGGTTTCGCAGTCACATCCCATCGGAAGAGCGCGATGTATTCATCTTCGTTACAAATCTGTTCTTCGTTTTTCACGGTAAAGCAATCGGTTTGATCAACGCCGCCTATCAGGATCTGGAGGCTGTCGGGGATAGAGCGAATGAAACCGGCGTCGCAGACCTCCCCCCATGGCAGGTTCAGATCAAAGCGAAACTCGGGAAAGGAGTTTATCCCGAAGCTGTTCCCCGCGGGGAGGCACACATCGCCGGTCTGCTGATAATAAAATTCTCCGCACGCGAGTATCTTTTCTTTCGGCTGGAACGCACCCTCCCCGTCCAAGGTCCCTGCCTGAAGCTGTAGATTTTTGATTGCGGGGCATTCACACCCGACGCAGTGGACATAGGTATTGATAAACCCGCATCCCCAGAAATAGTCGCAGCCACAGCACTGATTCCTCACGCGCGCCTGAACTCGGAACGGCCCGTCCTGGCAGCACCCAAGAGGCGCCGCCATTGTCATGAGATCGAACGCCCACGCCTTCATGCCGGCGATACTGCCCGGCCGTATATACAGGAAGTTCGGGTTCCCTCCAACCGGGCACGGATTCGCCTGCCACCACGTGGGATTATTCGCGTCGGCCGGAAAGTTATTGGATTTCGCTACCGTCCGGACAACGTTCCCCGCGGCATCAACCTCGTGAACGGCGTTCACCCTTGTGCTCGGGGGAAGTTCGACCTGAACCTCGTAGGTCTGATTGGGGTTGTCACAGAACCACGGGTTGGCAAAATTTCCCTGGACTTTGAAGGTGTAGCCGCGGAGTTTCTGATAATGCTGGCGGATGGCGTCGGGTGAGAGCGCGCTGCCCCAGATGGAAACCTCGTCGACGTATCCGTCAAAATTTGACCACCCCAATGCAAGCCAGTCGGTTGAGGCTCGCGGAGCCGGTCGGGCGCCTCGCGCCTTCTCTTCCCCGTTTACATATATTATAAGGTCGGGAGAAGAGTAGACCATAGCGACCTGGTACCAGTCACCTCTCTTGGGAACAACTCCGCTACTCAGTTTCGGCTCCCAGTTCGATCCATTCCACAACATTGCAGAAAAATTGAAACCTTCCTCGATTCTGTCAACCCTGAGCCAGTAAGCAAGATTCTTTAAAACTATGTTGTGGAAACTGGTGTGAGCATCGTCATCGAGCTTTATCCACGCTTCTATTGAGAAATTACTCGTGAAATTAAGGCTGGCCTTGTTATATGTGAAGGCGTACTGGTTTGATGCGTCAAAATGCAAACCCGAAGATGAGATGCCGGACGTCCACGGGGCTCCGTTATAGATTGTCAGATTGTTGCCGTTCCCGGAGCTGTCATGGATGACGGTTCCGCTATTCTCATTCATATGCCAGCATGCCCTGTCGCCGCACGGGAGACCGGAGCCGTCATCGACGTAGATGTCGCCGGGCCCGTCGACCAATGCCTTGCCGTTATACGCCCCTATAGATGGATAGGAAAATCCGATGGTACCCTGTCTTGATAAATTCTGGCTCAGCACCTGAGCCCCGCACCGTTCGTTCCACCCCAGTGTTGCAAGCCACTGGTCGCCATAATGGGGCACCCAGTCATGCTCCCCCTCGCCACCGCACTGGTCCGGATTGAAAGGACAGTCGAACTTGTAGTTGAACTCTATTTCCACTTCCTTGCCGGGCGGGAGCTCGGCGATCTCCCAGGTAAGCTCCGCAACCTTTGCGCCCCGGCCGTTACGATCCATCCTCCCCCCGGGCGCCACCTCGGTGAAGCTCCGCGTGCTGAACGTGCCCCCCGCTCCGTTATCCGTCCATGAGCTCATGGACCAGATGGAATAGCGGAGCTCGGGCTGCTCCTCCTCATTAGCTAGCTTATAATTAGCGGAAAATTGATAACGTGCGTTATACGCTGTTTCAGTTCCCTCATTGAGTATGTAGGCATAACCGTGGCCGGGATTGCAGAAAGTGACCCCGCCCTTGTTCGCGGTTGAGGGCGTGACGCTGACTGAGAAAGTTATGCCAGGCTGGTCTTTCTGGAGGTCGACTTCGAAAATGTTTTCAGAGGAGGCCTGGCACACATCGCCGCCGCATCCCCACTCGACCTGACAATGATCGCCCATTTTTTCGGTGTCACAATCGACGACCTCGACTTTCATGGTAATCTCATAGCTGTCGTTGTAAGGGCTTCCCCTCAAGGTCCGGCGCGCGAGTTGCAGCTCAATGTCGCCGGGGGTGATGTTCCATATGGCGGCGCCGTTTGCCCATCCGGGGCCCGGGTCGTCCGGGGGGCGGCTTATGGTTCCGGGGACCACGCTGAGTGCCGATTCCATCTCATCGTTAATCTTGAAACTCCCCACATCGCCGTAGCCTGAATTCGTCACGCGCAGCGTCCAGGTGAAAATATCTCCCAGCCTCTGTTGCGGAGCCGCAGGGTCCTTTGCAACCTCGAGATACGCGGCAAGCACGTTGGGCAGGGCCTTTGCCTCCTCCTTGCTCGCGCATTCGCCGCCCTGCCTGAAGAGCGCCTTGACGGAATGCTTCATGTCCGCTCCTGCATCCATTGCCTGTTTCGCCCTGCAATCGGGGAAAACGTTAAAGGATACATTGAGTTCTCTCTGGGAACCGAGAGAAGCATCGCTCAGGTTCCACGTCAGCGCCTGACACTCGTAGCCGCCGATGGTCTTTGTTGATATGGCCGGCTCCTCAGACGGAATGGAGGCGCTTCCGCTGAATACGGAAGGCCCCGTATAAGTTATCCCCGGCGGGAGCTGATCTTCGATGACGAGATTGTCGGCCGGGCTCACCGCCGCGTTGAATAGGGTAAATCCGAGTGTCCCCGGCATGCATACGGTGACTGAATCAGGAACCCCGGGTTTCACGAACATGCTGGCTTTTTCCTCGTAGCAGGAGCTGTCGCCGTTGTACTGAACCGTGACGGTGATCGGAGAGATAACTTGCTGCTGATCGGGTCCGCCGGGACATGCTGTGTAGGTGATGAGGCCGGAAAGAGGGAGCGCTGTATCAAGGATGCACTGCCCTCTCAGTGTAAATTGAGCGTCAAAAGAGAAGCCGGCGGGCAGATTGCCCACGCTCCAGAGAACACCGTCGGTGACGAGAGAGCCGCCATGAGTCGCGGCCGTGGCTCGCAAACCGTCGGGGACGACGACTTTTGCCTGTACCTGACATGCATCCGGCCCGCCCGGATTTGTCAAATGGATGTTGTAGATGTGTTGTGCGCAGGTTCCCATCGTATCAGAACCGCTGAGCGAACCCTGGGGCGTTGCCCAGGCCGCTCCGGATGCTACGACTAGTAAGCTTGATAAAAATACGCCCGTTAATGTTAATCTAGCTTTCATTCTTATTTTAACCTCCTATATATGTTGTGGCGCGAATTCAATCTCCTAATCTCCTACCAGCTTTAAGCTAGCAAGTAGCGTGCCAAATTCACTATTTTGGGAAATAATTTTTATTTGCGTATTATCAATGGGTTACGACATGAAGGACGGTCAGAAGGGAGGCATCTAAACTGGGGTGTACACTTTGTATGCACCTGTATTTGTCAATAATGCATACTTTGTTTACACAAGAAAGGGGCAAAAAGATTATTTTTGCACCACACTAATATGGCATATATTCATATCATATTAACTATAAGCATATTATATATTCATTCGCTAACGAAGGAGGTTAATAAGCACCAAACTAGATATAGGATGTTTTTCTTAAAAAAATAGCCAAGTCTCACAATTCTTTTATTATTTTGTCAACCAAATCTGCCACCTCAGCTATCGAGAATGGACGGTGGAGCAGATTAGGCCATGTGATAACTTTCAATTGCTCTCTGCGAAGATTCAGCTCGCTGGCGAGGGCTATAATCGGGATTCCTGAGCGCATTAACTCCTCCGACTCTCCCGAAGTGCATTCCGGGCCGCCAAGCTCCAGCACGATGACCAAAGGCTTCGCGCGGTGGGGATGCCGGAATGCTGCAACTGCATCGGCAAGTTCCTGGAAGCCATCCACGTCATAGCCGCGTTCCATCAGCTCGGCGCGAATGCATGCCCGTGCCCAGTGCTGGCTGTCAATTACCCATACGACCGGCCTTGTTTTTATTCGACCGCCAGCATATTTTACTCAGGTAATCAGAAGCCAGAATTCAGAATACAGAATACAGAATTCAGGAGACAGGGGATAAACGTTTCCTTGAAATGCCGTTATTCTGTATTCTGTATTCTGAATTCTGTATTCTTGCTTTTCCATTCTGTCTTCTGAATTCTGGCTCCTGAGCAGTTACCATAATCATGCAATCACGCACTCCAGGAGTACGCGGGCTAATTCTCCCGGGTGGGTTATCATTAAATCATGAGGCCCGGTAATGACCTTCATCTGCCAGCAAGCCCCTTTGGCCGCCTCAAAGGCTCTTTCGTGGGATCGCCGTAATTCGCCAACGGCTTGTTCTTTGCATAGAATATATGTCTTGGGGATCGGAACTGCCAGGGGATTTGAGATTTTTATCGGCTCCGCATAACATTTCCAGGGCATGGGCGTGAGTCGGGGGTTCATCCAGGCGATGTTTTCGGGATCGGTTACTCCAAAAGCCTGAGGATCCGGAGGAATAATGATTTTTACTCTATGCCCTGACACAGCAATATCCTTGGCCCGTAATCTCGTACCGGGCAATATATCGAACACGCACTGTCCATCATGGGGGACCATTGCATCAAGATAGATCAGGCGCCCGATGCGATCAGGGACAATCTCCGCGACGCCCGATATGACCATCCCGGCATAACTGTGCCCGACAAGAACTACCTGGCGGAGGCTGTGATGAGTAAGAAACCGCACGATGTCGGCTATGTGGGTTGAGAGATCGATCTTCGCGGATAGAAGATGTTTCAGCTCCCCCAATCCGGTGAGTGTGGGGGCAGCTACTTCATGGGCGTGACGGCGTAAGAGGGGAGCGACCTTTTCCCAGCACCACCCACCGTGGTACGCGCCGTGGACCAACACAAAATATGCCATAATTTTGGCACTCTCTATCCAAATCATAATACGTTCGCTTCGAGTTCGCCAGAGAATATGCGATCAGGCAGTGGCTCAATTTTGATGGTGTCTATTTGTAGGGGTTCGATCCTTCGGCTGAGTTTATACTGAGTGCAGCCGAAGTGCTCAGGACTAGTTTGTCGAACCCGGACGCGATAAATAGCGCCCCTACAGGTGGTGTGGTGTCCCGGAAATAACTTGTCTGACTCATGTCATTGCGAGGAGCTAAGCGACGAAGCAATCTATTGGATGACAGTGAATTGGGATTGCTTCGCTTTCGCTCGCAATGACAAAGACCTATGCATTCTTTCTGAGACAGCACGGTAGAATAATTGCATTTTACATGTGATAGAGACACTACCCATGATTATCGTAATGGATCAGAGGGTGTGAAAAAATAGGGCTCAAGGCGGATTTTTGTGAGATCAAGAGCCTACAACGCATCCCTCCCCCTGTGAAGGGGGAGGTACGGAGGGGGTGGGAAACGTGCTTTTGTGAGAAGCACCCCCCACCCTTACCCTCCCCCTCAAGGGGGGAAGGTATATGCGGCAATCTGATCGGCGGTATCATGTTCATAAGCAACTCATTACGTATTATAAACTGCGGATATTCTTCACAAAAATCCGCCATGAGCCAAAAATAGTATCCCAGGGTTCGGATCCCCCGGCAGACTCAGGACGGGTTTTATCCGCCCGATCTGATAGTCGGAATTATGGTTGGGAACAAGCGGGAAGCGCGAAATAGGGTCATGTGCCGGAAGCCAAAGTGTAAACAAAGTTTGCACTTTGGGTCCCCAGAGCTATAAACAAAGTTTACACTTCAGGCTTTTTGCAGGAGGCGGCGATAATTTCCCTTCCATATACGTTACTCTAACCAATTCGCCCCAAGTGAATTATAACTATTTATCGCTTATGAAAGAAAAACTGTGTTGTTGGCATAAAACTTGCAGGCTTCTTCACCGGGTTTGCTATATCTGTTTCTTAAGAGTGTAAATGTGGCAAATTGGGCGGGTAACATGTTCCATAACTCAACTGTCTGCAGTTAAATAGGTTACAAAATATCTAAACCATGCCGATATCGAATGGATAAAGAGATCCGTTTAAGCAACCTTCTATATAAAGACGCAGAGATACCCTAAAAAGGGAAGGAGGGAGATTGTTTTGGTATAATCTGTCTATAATAAGCGAGTTTGGTACTTTCGATATAGAATTTCAAACAATGCTTGCCTTTGCGAAAGGAGCTGATAATGAGGAAGGCCTTGGAAATAGCGGCGGTCGGATTGGCCTTGTGTGCGGTGGGCATGAGCGCTGCTTCACCGGTTTCTGCGGAAACTCTTAGCTTGCAGGTTTCGGAAAGTGCTGATGATGGAGAAACAAACCACTCTAATTCAAGTTGGGGCAATTCCTATGGAAACCTGACTATAGGCAGGGATAGCTCCGATAGTGCACGACTGATAGATAGTTACATGAGATTTACGAACGTAACGATACCCAACGGGTCTGTCATTACGAGTGCGTACCTGACCGTAAGGTCGCAAAGCAGCCGTTCTAGTACGGTTTGCCGCACCAGATTTTATTTGGAAGCGGCTGATAACGCTACCCAGATTACAGGTTATAATGATTATCAGAGCAGGACGATGACTGACGCTTCCGCTCAATATCAAGTGCCTGCCTGGACCACGGATACTGATTATAATTTGCCATCCATAGTTGACCAGGTTCAGGCAGTAATCAATAGAGCGGGTTGGACAAGCGGTAATGCGTTACAGATTTTTTGGAAAAACGATGGCTCCGATTCGTCGTCGGCACGGCAACCATATTCCTATGATGGTTCCGCTACGCATGCTCCGAAATTGACGATTACCTATACTCTCCCCACTCCCACCCCCACGAACACCCCGACGCTAACGCCCACGCCCACGCCAACGATTACACCGACGAAGAGCATGGATTCTCCAGGGGCTCCCTCCGCGGGGAGCGGGCTGTACACGCTTTCGCAGATCTATGACTACCTGAACTCGGGGATTGCGGCAACACCTGCACCCAGTTTCCAGGAACCCGGCGCAGCCCCCGGCCCAACGATGCGGACAACGAAACAGATTTACGATGCTATCAAGGCGAAGTACGACCAATGCGATGCGACCGCTGCGGATGTAAAGTCGGGAAAGAAGTTTTTCTCCACGCTGTCGGGAAGCTGGGGAGTCAGGACGGGAACGGCGTCATGTAATTAAGACGGGACGGATATCAAGTTATCAGTCCGGAGACGATGGAACATATCATAAAAGGGGAAACATTTAATTATTTCGACAACGGAACGGACATCGTCAATGATAATTTCACGGACCTGATGTGGGCAAAGAAAGGGCATGAGGCTGTGGGTAATCCTGAAGATAGGCTCCGCCATCTCACCGTGCAAATCCCAGGTCGGGCAGGCTGTCGGGTGGACACTGTAGGTTCGACATTTTGACAGACGCCTGATCTGTTGTTAGAATAAGGCTGGTCGGCGTTCATAGCAGGAAAAGGAGGGGAGATCGTGAAAAACAACCTTGTAAGAGCACCATTCCATTATCTGACATTTTTGGCATGCGCAGCGCTTGTGTATGCCATGCACCTGTCGCCTGCAATTGCCGCCCTTAAATTCGTGAACGCGCTAAGGCTGCCCGGCTGGTATACGCACATGATTCCCCTCGAAGACATCGTGTATACCGTTGACGCGTATTACGGCATTTTCGTCGACTACCTCATACCGAATAAGATGCATTTCTACAAGTTCAACCTCGACGGCACGGGCATCGCGGCTGGGTATCCTGTTACGATCACGGGCAATGGCTATTGGCTACCGAGCATCTGCTGGGACGGCACGAACTTCGGCATCGCCTATGCCACCCAGACCTGGGCCGAGTTCATGGTGATATCCCCGAAGGGCACGACGTTGTTCGGCCCGATCACGCTGCCCGGGATACAAACGCCGATCAATCAGCACACGACGGCGTTCAAAGTATATTGGACTGGGTATGGGTATGCTGTTTTCGGGCTTAACGGCACCCAGGTCGTTGTTCCCGGGCTTAAAGGCACCCAGACCATTACGGGGACGTTCAGGGAAGAGCCCACGGCGACATCCACGGAGGAGCCGATCCCGACCCCCGTCCCCGCCGTCTTTTATGAGTCATATCTCTATTACTGGCTCATCGACATCAACGGGAACGTGATCGTTCCCGGAAAGCAGATCTGCCATGTCGCACCGGTTTCATTCCCGTTCAAGGCGGAAGAGGTGTACTATCACAGCGAGGCATGGAACGGAAGTGAGTTCCTCGTCGCGTACTATAATTCTGAAGCTATAACTGGCGGCCCCGCTACGCTGTATCGGATGACCGACCTTTACGGCAATACAGTACGCAACGACGATGCCGTGTTCCCTTTGCTACCTGCAACACAAAAGAACGTTGCGTGGGGCGGAACGAGTTTCGCCATCGTGGGGCGCCACCCGAACAATTATGTGGTCCGATTTTTCAGCCAGACCGGCGAACCGCTCGGCGCGGAGACGTGGATCGGGGACGCAGCGGCTCCCGATCCGGCAACGGTCTCTTGGGATGGAGAGAAGTTCGTTGCCGCGCAAGCAGCTTTTTACTCCACGCCTGATCTCACCTACTACACAGTGATTTGGATCACCACCTATTCCGCGCAAGGCGCGCTGATCGACAACAAATATATGCTCTGTGCGTGTTCATGGGAATACGGGGGCGCTAGTTTAGGGGATAACCTCAAGATGGTGGGCTGCGGCAAGGACCTCTTTTTTCAGGGGGGGTGGACTGGCTCTGGCGTTGTCGGCTTCGGGCCGCTGGTGTACTGGGTGACGGGGGACTCTTCCGTGGTCCCAACCCCCATGCCGCCGCCCGTTCCGCTCACAACGCCCACACCAGCGCAGCCGCCCTCTACCATACCGACGGCGGTGAACGAGCTCAACGGCACGTCATTTGGCGCGGGAGATCAGATTACCGCGACGTTTAAAGTAAATATAGCGATCACGAGGCCGTTCAATGTCTATGCGGTGATCATCATGCCCGGAGGGTCTATGATTGATGCGATGACGCTGAGCCCGAAGCTCAAGCCCGCCGCGACAAATGTCTCAGGCCTTCCCGCGGGTTTCAGCCGCCAGCTTTTCTCCACGAGAGTGCCGGCAAGCGCCCCGAAGGGGGAGTACGAGCTCGTGGTGGCGCTTTTTGACCTGAATACGAAGATCAGAAGCAGGGCTGACGCATTCCTGGATGTCAGCGCGAAGTTCACGATTCGATGATGCAGGCACGAGAGTGCACTCTCAGGGGATAGTGCATCAGATGTTTCCGCCTCTCATGGTAGGGACCCTCAAGAGTGGCCTGCAGTGGATTGAGAGGTCGAGGTCCATACCTGTTGATCCGCAGTCACTGCATTTTTCGCAGCTTCGGGCCTGTCGCTCGGAATGGCGGATAATTGATCAAAACCTTCACCCAGTAGGTGTGGCCGGCTCAAGAACAATAATTTTGCAGGGGCTTGATTATTCACGAGGCGCCCGTAGTAAAAGGGGCATAACCACTGAGGGCATTGAATATACTGAATGTTTGGACGCAGATTTGCGCAGATGAACGCAGATTAACAAAAGAAGCAGATTGAACCCTTGAAGTTTTTACCTCACACTGTCTTTGTATCTGCGTGTTCTGCGTTCATCTGCGTCCTGAATGGCGATTAAGATATCAATGAGATAGTTGTTCGAAGCGTTCAGTGACCTCAGCGTCTTCAGTGGTTAAAAGCGTGTAGTCTGTTGTGCTATTGGGCAGGTATGTCAGTTTTGAGTTGGTGAATTGATCAGGTTATCAAGCCCGCCAACGGGTCGGATGAAACTTGTCCTGAGCCTGCCGAAGGATCCGCCCCCTGCAGTATTCGTTTTTTCGGGTGTCGCTCTATTTGAAATTAGACATGGGATATATAGTAGTATAGCCACTCGCGCAACAATCGCCTTACGTGGAGGTGAATCAGATGAAAAAAGTCGCCCGTTTGTTCCCTCTTCTTATGGTAAGTCTCACCACCGTTGCCCTCGCCGCAGAGAGTCTATTCCCCCCGCCCGAACTCACCGGCACATGGGAGGGGACGTCGCAACTCACGCGGGAATTATGGATACAACCGGACCAAAAGAACTCGGTGGAGAACTGGCTCACCGTGTCATTGACGGTGCTTCCGAATGGGGCCGTCGAGGGCAAGGCCGGGGGAGCCTCCCTTGCCAACTGCGTCGTCAAGAGGAACAGGGGATGGCTCGCAAGGAAGTTCAATATCAGGACAGACTACATCATCGCCGGCTATCTGAACGGCAAGATCGCCCCGAAGGATACCGCCGGTTTAAAACAGATCACCATCCCGTTCAACATCATCGATGGCAGGATTCAGGGCAGCATATTCACCCTCAAAAAGTGGCGCTACCCGAACCCTGTATTCCCCCGGCTCCACATCGTCAGGAAGCAAAAACCATAGCATTTGGTGTCAGAACTCGTTATCTCACTCAGCCAGAATAAGATATGGCTTAATTATGTCCGTAGGCTTGTTGCCGGCTCGGAATACCTAATGCAATCTCGATCTTTTCATCACCCATCGATTTTGCCCGGGCTTTCTTTCCCCGCTCCCTTCGCCATGTGGGAACCTATACGACCCGCCTTTTCTTTTAGCGGGGCTTTCTACCTCGCGTTCGCATGCTCTCGTGAAGCGCTCTTTCAATCCTTCTGCGCTCGTCTATTTCCAGATGGAGTTGCCTGTTGATTATATCGAGCGCCCTCGTCGACGTCGCAAGCTGGACCCTCTTTTTCCGGATACGGTACATGACGCCTAAGAGGATGCCCAGTATCCCGAATACAAAACAGACAAAGACAAGATTATCCCGTACGTTCCTATGAAGCGGGCCCGCGATCATGCGGCAATCCATCGCCACCGCGATACTCCACATATTGACGCCAATGCGGACCGGAGTGAAGGCGACAATGGTTTGGACAATCTCCGGCCCCACTCCCGCAGTGGGGAGAAGGATGACATTCGTTCCCTCGCTGTATTCCCCCATAGCCCCGATCTCTTCTCTCAGCGCAGTCACTCCTGCGCGCGGGATTCTGCCTTGCAGCGCAACCGCCATGTCCATGCCGAGAAGGGCAGCGTCAGGATAGCTGACCAGCATTCCGTGCTCATCACGCACAAAGGCATACGTCAAACCACTCTGATTGATGTGGGTGATGAGATCGTTTATTCTTTCGACGGACAGAACCGCGCGCATCAGGCCGATAAGAACCTTATCCTCGAACACCGGCTGGGAGAAGGCGACTGCGCGGACTCCGGAGGGCAACCTGAATATTCCGCTGATATATGCCTTGCGTGCAGCGAGCGCTGCTGCGATGTCGGGCGTCTGTGACAGGTCCTGACCCACCGTACTTTCCCGCGCGGGGCTGCTTCTGATCACCACGCCATGGCGGTCAATCATGCAGATCACATCGACGAGGTTCTCGACATCCCGATAGGAATCGTCGAGCGCGGCTTGCGTCTCGCCGGAAGTCTGGCGGCGCCCCTCTGCAAATGCCTTGCGCAGGACTGCATTGGAGGAGAGAATCTCCATCTCTTGCTGGATGTCACCGATATATTCCCCGAGGCTTTGGGCTTCCGAGCGGGCGATTGTCAGGAGCAGTTGCTGGGACTGGGCGATCAGCGCGCGCTCAAAATCATAGTGGTTCAACCATGCAAAGTAGGCAATCCCGCCGAGCGCAGATGCAACAGCCAATCCCACTAATCTGCCCGGCGACACTGCCCCTCTCCGACTAAAACGTCTGTCCATCAGGAAATCCTCTCTTGAGTGCCCATTATCGTCCAAGGGTCTTCCGGAAGCGCAGGGAGCTCAAGGTGATTACACCAAGGCCAATGATCAGCAGGGCGAGCAGCGGCTGCCACAGGATACTGATCCCGATCCCCTTCAAGAATATCCCCCTCAGGATGACAAGGTAGTAGCGCAGGGGATTCAGATAGGTGATGTACTGAATGGCAACGGGCATGTTCTGGATCGGATACATGAAACCGGAGAGCAGGTTCGCAGGGAAGAAAAATAGGAAGGTGGACAGCATCGCCTCCTGCTGTGTTGCGGAGAGTGTCGAGATGAATAGCCCCACCCCCAGGCTGGTCAGCAGATAGACCATCGTCGATACGAGGAGGAAGACGACGCTGCCGCGAAGGGGGATCTGGAACCAGAGGACCCCTATGGAAGTGATGAATACAACCTGAATCAGGGCGATGATGGCGAACGGGGTGAGCTTCCCGAGGATGAGCTCGATCGGCCGCAACGGGCTCACGATCAGCTGTTCCATCGTGCCGATCTCCTTTTCCCTGACGATGGACATCGAGGTCAGGAGCAGCGTCATCACCGATATGATGAGCGCGATCACGCCGGGTATGTAGTAGTTCCTCGATTCGAGATTTTCGTTGAACCATGCGCGGTCCCGCGTATCCACGCTCGGATACGCATTAATCCGCTTCATATAGATCATTGCCCTGTCCTGCAGAATATCGTTGGAGTAACGCTGGATGATCTGGTTGGCGTAGGAAAGTATGATCCCCGCGGTGTTCGAATCCGTTGCGTCTAGGATGATCTGGAGCTGCGCGCTCCTGTTCCCCTCGATGTCCCGCCCGAAGCCGCGATCAAAGCGGAGCACCGCGCTGACACGCGCCTTGTTGATCAGGCGGTTTTGCTCCGCGTCCGTCGCAATATAAAATTTCGCGTGGAAGTATTGCGAATAGGTGAACGCCCTGATGACGTCGCGGCTCTCCTTGGTGTTGTCCAGGTCGTAGATCGCGGTCGGGACGTTGCGGACATCCGTGTTCGCCGCATAGCCGAAGATTATCATCTGTATCAAGGGAGTTACAAAGATGGTCATCCGCATGCGCGGGTCGCGCATGACTTGCCGGAACTCCTTGATGAGGATGCTTTTTATTCGCTCAAACATGTTTACCGCAGTCGAAAGTGCAAAGTGTAAGGTGTAAAGTTTGTTCTCTTTTCCCCCTTCTGTGACGAATCTCTTAATCCCCCTCCCCTTCAAGAAAAGAAGAAAGTAGAGCATTCACACAGAATGGAAGAGAACCAAAGATCAGTGTGCATACCTGAGTCATCGCTATGCCACCTTCTTTTTGAACTTTCTCTTCGCCAACGTTACCATGATTGCCGCGTAGAGGAACAAAAAGACGGATTGCAGCCATAGATCTCTAATCCCCACGCCCTTCAGATAAATCCCCCGCAAAATAACTATATAATAGCGCGCCGGGATGAGGTAGGTAACCGCCTGTATGGCTACCGGCATGTTCCATATTGGGTAGAGGAATCCGGAGAGCAGAAACGTCGGCATGAAAGTGGTGAGCATGGCCATCTGGCTTGCCAGGAGCTGGCTCCTGGCGGCAATTGAAATGTAGATTCCCATTGCCAGGGCTCCGGTAAGGAACAGACTGCTCAACGCGAAGAGGAGGAGCAGGCTTCCCCTTATGGGGACGCCGAAAATAAACTTCGCCGCCACTACGGAGAGCAATAGATCGAAAAATCCGATGCAGAAGTAGGGAATGAACTTCCCCACAATGAGCTCTCCGGGCTTCACGGGCGTGGCGATCAGTTGCTCCATGGTGCCCCGCTCCCATTCTCTCGCAACGGTCATCGATGTGAGGAGCGCCGCTATGATCGTGATGATGACGACGATGAGCCCGGGAACGATGAAAATTCTGCTCTCAAAATTGGGATTAAACCACGGGCGGGGACGGAAGTTGACCGGTTCGGGATTCACGATGCTCATGTTCTGGAGGGCGTGCATGAGGTTATTCCGGTTATAGGTCGCTACCACGCTGGCTATATAGCCGCGGGCGATCGTGGCCGTGTTGGAATCGCTTCCGTCTATCAGAAACTGCACCGGTGCCTGTTCGTTCGACCTGATATCGCGCGAAAAATCCTTCGGCAGCACCATGGCGATGAGCGCTTTCCCATGGTCGATCTGTTCGACCATATCGGGGTAGTTATCGTAGTAGCCGATGATCTGGAAGTAGCGGGAATTCCTGAAGTTGAGGATGAAGTTTTTTGCGGTCTGAGAGTTATCCTGGTCCCAAATCACCATGGGAACGTTGTCCACATCGAGAGTGAGTGCGTAGCCGAAGAGAATCAGCAGGAGCACCGGGATTGCGATCCCGAGCGCAAGACTCCTCGGGTCGCGGCTTATCTGAATGAACTCCTTCTTGGCGAGCGCGCGAATTCTTCTCCGGTTCACTCACCCCTCCTCTTGACTGCTACGCAACAGATATCACAGTGCGGACCCAGGCCACAACCAAATCTATCTGTGTGTATCGGTGCTATATCTGTGTTTATCTGTGATGCACATTTAAGACTTAACGAGAACCACAGATCCACACAGATAAAGCACTACACTGCGAAATAATGAGTTGCAGATTTAGATCTAAGAACCTTTGCCAAAAAAGCGAACATTCTTGAGTTAGTAGTAAAGAGAAATCCCCCCCTGTATATCCTCGGTGTTCCCTCTGGCTCACAAAGGCTGCAATGTCAGCCCCTCAGCTCGAAGCCTGTGGCGCATCATAATTTTCGATGAGTGACACAAATACGTCCTCGAGCGAAGGCGGGATTTTTCGCACCGTGTAGCCGCTGACCTTTGCCTCCTGGAACATATCGCGGATCATCGGCGCAACCTTCTCAGCGTCGTCCACTACGGCGTGAATGTCGGTGCCGAACAAGGCCGTCTCTTCGACTCCCGCAATAGTATCCAGTTTCCCCGCCCACTCCTCCGAGTCGGAGACCCGCACCTCGAGAACGTCTTTCTTCATGAGTTTGGTTTTCATCTCCTCCGGTGTCCCCATCGCAATGATCGTGCCGCGATAGATGAGTGCCATGCGGTCGCAGTTCTCTGCCTCGTCCATGTAGTGTGTGGTGACAAAGACCGTTACGCCGCTTTTCGCCATCGTTTTGATCGTGTCCCAGAAGTTGTTTCTGGTAATCGGGTCAACGCCGGAGGTGGGCTCATCCAGGAATATGATGCTGGGACGATGCATGATGGCGCAGCCGAGAGCGAGCCTCTGTTTCCAGCCCCCCGAGAGGGTCTTTGTCAGATGTGTGCGGAACTCCCCAATGTCGGCGGTGTGTATAATCTCCTCTTTCCGTGCCTCCTTCTCGGCGCGGGGGATCTTGTAGATGCCGCTATAAAAGTTGATATTCTCCTCGACCGTAAGGTCGTCGTAGAGGGAAAATTTCTGAGACATATAGCCGATATTCTTTTTGATATTTCTTTGCTCCCGGACAATGTCGAATCCCCCGACCCGCCCCGATCCGGAAGTCGGGGGGATTATCCCGCACAGCATCCGTATGGTGGTGGATTTCCCTGCCCCGTTCGGGCCCAGGAAACCGAATATCTCCCCCCGACGCACCTGGAAGTTGATACGGTTCACCGCGGTGAACTCGCCGAACTTCTTCTCCAGGTCGCGGACCTCGACTGCAATAGCACCGTCAACAACCATAAGCCTCTCGCCTCGATTTTTTGAGTCAGGAACTAATCCGTTCAAGTGATTGAGTGATTAAGTAATTAAGTGATTAGTTGTTTCGCCCAATCACTTAATTGCTCAATTACTTAATCACCCCTAAGGGGATTTGGGATATTTTTCTTCCTGTTCTTTTATAATAGAAATAAACGCCTCCTCGAGGGTCTTCGCATTTCTGCTCCTCTTTATCGCGTCAGGGACATCGCACATGAGGATCTTTCCCTTATGGATCAGCCCCACCCGCTTGCAGCGCTCCGCCTCATCCAGGTAGGAGGTGGAGAAGAGGATGCTCACCCGCTCCTTCAGGAGTCCATAAAGGATCTGCCAGAAGTCCCTCCGCGAGACTGGATCCACTCCGTTCGTCGGCTCATCGAGGAAGAGAACCTTCGGGGTATGGATGAGGGAGCACGCGAGGCCGAGTTTCTGCTTCATCCCTCCGGAGAGGTTGCCCGCGAGCCGTTCCTTGAACGGCGTCAGGCCGCTGAAGCCGAGGAGACGCTCGATCTTCGCGTCCCGCTCGGCGCCCGATACGCAGTAGATGTCGGCGTAGAAATTGATGTTCTCCATCACGGTGAGATCCTCGTAGAGCCCGAAGCGCTGGGACATGTACGCGATCTGCTCCTTCAGCGCCTCGGATTCTTTGACGATATGCTTGCCGGAGACCCAGCCGTCCCCCGAGGTGGGGTCGAGTATCCCGGTGAGGAGCCGCATGGTGGTGGTTTTGCCGGCGCCGTCAGGTCCGACGAGGCCGAATATCTCTCCCTCCTCGATTTCGAGAGAGAGATTGTCGACAGCCGTCATGGAGCCGAATTTTTTAGTGAGATTTACCGTCTTGATTGTGGCCATAATCAGCAATAAGCAGTAAGCGATAAGCGATAAGCAGCAGGCGATACGCAGTAAGGAATAGGCATTGATTCATGCTTATTCCGCGCTCAACAGCACAGGGCAAAATATTATTCATTGTCTGTAGTTAGTTGCTGCTTAAAGCTTACCGCTTACTGCTGTAGCGGTATCTATGTACGCGTCCGCCGGCATCCCGGGCTTGAAATCCAGACTTGAGTTGTCGACCCGCACTTTTATCCTATAGACGAGCTTCACCCTCTCCTCGGTGGTCTGGATATACTTGGGAGTGAACTCCGCCTCCTGGGATATATAGGAGACCCAGCCGTCGTACCTTTTCCCTCTGTAGGTGTCCGTCATGACGTAAGCCTTCTGATTCAGCTTCACCCTCCCAAGATCGGTCTCATTGATGTATGCGGTGACCCAGATGTTGCTCAGGTCGATTGAGGTGAATACGGGAGCCCCCTCCTGTACTACCTCTCCCGGGAGGGCGCTTTTCACAAGGACGAAACCATTGAGCGGCGATGCAAGGTCGGCGAATCCCAGGCGTGTCTCCGCGAGTTCCATCGACGCGCGCGCATTGTCTTCATCCGCCTTGGTGGAGTCATTCTTGGTCTTGGCGGTGTCCCTTTCCTGCGCAGAAATGGAGCCTGCCTTTAGGAGATTTTCCGCGCGCTGGTAATCGACTTGAGCAAGCCAGTGGGTGTATTCCGCGGCTTTCAGCGCGGCTGCTTTCTCGTCCATGATCTTCGTCAGCTCATCTGTGTCGAGTCGCGCGACAATGTCTCCGACCTTGATGATCCGGCCCTCGTCGGTCAGCAGCTCCACAATCTGCCCGCCCACCCTGAAGGATATGCGCACGTCGTCCCCCTCGATAGTGCCGGAAACCTTGACGATCCCGCGCGGCAAACCGTACTCTTCCCTGATAAATATGGAAATGCCCGCGATGACAATCACCACAATTCCGATGAGTATCGGCAGCTTGACTTTGTTTCGCATAATGGGACTCCTTCCGGAAGAATGTCCATGGACTATCGACTATGTACTATTTCACAGATCTCCCCATCGTTCTATCCAGGGCTGCTTGCGCCATCTGGTAATCATAGATTCCCGAGGCGAGATTTTGCTCAACCTGGCTAAGGGCTACCATCGAGTCGAGAACGTTCAGGTTGGTGTCCACGCCGTTGTCGTAGCTGATGATGGATATGCTGAGCGCGTCCTGTGCCTGGACCACGCTGTCCCTTTGCGAGAGGATGACGGTTTCCGCCTGTCTCAGGTCGAGACAGGCGCGCCGGATATCGACAGCGATCTGATCCGTGATGTCCTCTTTCTTTAAAACAGCCTGTGCGTACTTGGACTTCGCCGCATCCACCTTCGCCTTTGTGGAGAAACCATCGAATATCGGGATCGTCACCGCCGCCCCCGCATACCAGTTGTTATGCCTGGGATTAAACATATCCCCCAGGTTGTCCGATTGGTAGTACCAGTCGAAATCTGCGGTGACCTGGGGCCTCCTGTAGGATCTCGCGATTTCAATCCCCCATTTCTCCACGTCGATGCCGAGGGATTTGACGATCATCTGGGGGCTATTCAGTGCAGCCTCTCCAAGGAACTCATCTTCCTTGATCGTGATCGGGAAATAGCTCAGCTTTTCTTGAGGCTGTATCTTATTGTAGACCTTGAGCCCGATCAGTTTATTCAGCTCGGCCATGATGAGTTCGATATCCTTCTGGGACTTCACGAGCGGCGGGGTCTGCAGGGAGACATACACACCCGATTGCAGCAGGTCGAATCGCGACGACGTCCCCTGACTGAACTTGTTCTCCACATCATGGTAGTGCACCTGAGCCTGGCCGAGGATATTTCCGGCGATCCGCTCAGTTTCAAACGCGAGGAGGAGGCCGTAGTAGAGCCTCCTGGCATCGAACTCGGCATCGAGCTTTCGCGCGCGGAGGGTTTGCTCCTGGACCTTCAGGTTCACCTGCGACTGCTTCAGGTTCGCGATATTTCCTCCTCCGTTGAAGACGGATTCATTGGCCGACAGGGCGGTGTTGAAATTATTCTTATATCCGGTGAAGAGGCCCGGGTCCTTATTTGTACTCTCCGCTGCTTCTCCCGGGAACGAGAGCACCGCGTCGTTGTGGGTGAAGGCCCCCCCCAGGTTCACCTGCGGGAGCATCTGGCTCACCGCCCCGAGTATGTTGGACTTTGCGATGCGGACTTCCCTTTCCTGAATCTGGATATCCTTGTTGTTCTTATACGCCAGTTCAATGGCCTTGGAGAGCGAGAGCGCAAAGGGGGAGGGCGGATCTGCCGCATAGGCATCCCTCACCGAGAGGAGAACAACGGAGCAGAGCAACAGAATTCCGGGAGCAACATTTTTGAGCATACCGATCATGGACAGAGTTCTCAAGAGCGCACTCCGGCACTAGTAAATGGCAATGGGTCAGTCTTGAGGGGATCCAGCATAAAGCCTGGCCTCCTGCTTTCGCAGGAGTGACATGTTTTTAATTTGTACCCCAACGAGACTGAGGCGTTACTGTGAACGTAATTATACCACTGGCTCGCCGCATTGTCAGTGCTATAGGGAATATTCTGGCAAGGCAGCAGTTACACAAGGTAGATAAACCACGGATGGACATCAGGACTTTCCCCGGTTTTTTCAAAAGATTAATAGCTCACCGCAGAGGCGCAGAGCACGCAAAGAGCGATCGCATATTTTGGGGAATCTCCTGATGAACATGGATGGACACGGATTATCTCACGTGATTCAATTATGGGGGGGGCATCTTGCCCCGATTATCGCGGCGGGAAGCCGCTCACACATTGTTTATCCGTGGGCATAATAAAGAACCGTATATTACAACAAAGTCAGCAGACCCCCCACGAGATCGAGACATTAGATTTTCAGGAGAACCGCGTGAATCGCGCCTGTCGGAGTGCACGGCTATGAAGCGATATCAGAGCGCGATGCGTCCTCAGGCACAAGAATTGAAATAACGTGACCCCGTTCAATATTTGTTATAATAATCGGACCTGAGCGCTTCCCAGGTTTTTATCTTTTTCTGCGGGAATAAGTTATGAGCAAAAATCCGACTCTCTGGAGGTATTATCCGGGATACCTCGCTGTCCGGTGGCTGTGCGGGTTGATGAGGCTTCTCCCCGAGCGCTGCGTGGAGAAGCTCTTCAGCGCCGCATCGGCCGTGGCGTATGCCGTCGATGCGAAACATAGAAAGCTCGCTCTCAGAAACCTCGACCTCGCTTTTGGCGATACCAAGAGCGAAAAAGAAAAGAAGGCGATTGCGAAAGGGTCGTTCAGGAACCTCTTTTTCATGGCGGCGGAATTTATTCTTGTGCCGAAGGTGGTCGGGCAGATCAACTCACGCATACAGGTTGTGCCCAATTATGATCCGGCCACACGCGCATTCTCCGATAAGCGCGGTGCCATCTTCATCGTCAGCCACTTCGGGAACTGGGAGATTCAGGCTCACAGGGGGATCTCCTTTTGCGAGCAGAGGCTCGCCTCGGTTGCGAGGCCGCTCAAGAACCCGCTTATCTACGACGAAATCGAGAAGCTGCGATGCTTCAACGGCGCGGTGATTCTGAGAAAAAAGTGGGTGGCTCGGGAGATCATTGAGAGGCTGGAGCGCAACTGGGGCGTGGCGATTCTCATGGACCAGTACTCGGGGAGAAACGCACCGTTCGTTCCTTTCTTCGGCCAACCCGTATCCACCACGCCGGCGGTGGCGCGGTTCGCAATGAGGACGGGTGCGGCAGTGATCCCGGCCTTCAATGTCCGTCAGCGGTTCGGATATCACCACCTCTGCATGTGCGATGAGATCCCTCTTGCGAAGACGGGGAACAAGGAGGCCGATATAATCGAGAATTGCACCCGCTTCAACCGCGTGATCGAGGAATGGGTGAGGCGCTACCCCGACCAGTGGCTCTGGATGCACCGGCGGTGGAGAAGGAAAAAGGCAGCATGGGAACCATGACGTATCCGTCCACGATCGTCATCCGCGGCACAAACTGGCTCGGCGATTCGGTCATCACAATCCCGGCGGTGAGGGCACTCAAAGCCCTCTTTCCGTCCGCTTCCATCGGCATGATCACGCCGGAGAATCTGGCGGAGCTGTGGGAGTGTGAGGATTCGGTCAACCATGTCATCTCTTTCCGGCGGCCGACGGGCCTTGGCGAAAAGGCGAGATTGATCCGCCGGATCCGTCTCGCGCGCTACGATCTCGGCATCCTCTTTCCGAACTCATTCGAGTCGGCGCTCTGGCTTTACCTCGGGGGGGTGCGGGAGCGCCTCGGCTACTCGACATGCGCACGCGGATTCTTGCTCACGCGAGGTGTGGCGGAGGCGCCGAGCGGCGGCCACCAGGTCCAGAGGTATCTTGACCTGGTGCGCACGCTCGGGCCTGTGCGCTCCGAATCGCTCCCTTCGATCGGGGTTCCTGCACGGCTCCGGAGCTGGGCGCGCGATCTTTTAGAGAAAGAGAGAATTGAAGTGGGCATTCCGCTCATCGGAATCAATCCCGGTTCAACCTATGGGAGCGCGAAGTGCTGGCCGGAGGAGAGATTTGCCGGGCTTGTCCGAATTCTCGGAGAGAAGGCCGGAGCGGCGGTTTTGGTCGTGGGGGGACAGCGGGAACGCGCGCTCGGTGACCGGATCTGTCAGGGCGCGAGGGGGCGCATTCTCAACATGGCGGGCAGAACCACGGTCATGCAGCTCGCCGCCCTCGTCGAGCTCTGCGCCGTGTGCGTGAGCAATGACACCGGGCCGATGCACCTCGCATGCGCCGTGGGGACGCCGGTCGTGGCGATCATCGGGTCCACCGACCCGGAGGCCACCGGGCCGTTGGGGAGGAGTGTGATCGTGCGCAGGAGGGTCGAGTGCGCGCCCTGTCTGAAGAGGGAATGCCCCACCGATCACCGGTGCATGAACGGCATATCGGTGGAGGAAGTGTTTAAGGCGGTGGAAACAGCTGTAAGCGATAAGCCGTAAGCCTTAAAATTCTTGCTTAGTGCTTACCGCTTATTGCTGACTGGTGCTGATATGAAGATTGCCTTTCTGATATGGGACTATTCCCCCTCGCGAGGGGGGCAGGAGCGGTATCTCTCCCGCCTCGCGGGGGCGCTCCTCGATCGCGGAAACGAGGTGCATATCTTCGCGACCCGATGCGAGGATGGGGCGGGGCGCGGCATCCATTTTCACAGGGTCGCAGTCCCGAAGCTTGGTCCCGCGCTCCGGGCTCTGTTTTTCCTTTTTCGCGGGCGCAAAATGCTTGCGAGAGAACGCTGTGACATTGTGAGCGGAATGGTGCGTTTTTTTCCGCTCGATGTGTATCGCATGGGGAGCGGCCTGCATAGGGTCTGGCTGAGGAAGAAGGCTGACGGGACTGTGGGGCGATTGATCGCCTATGCGAGGCCGTTCACCTGGCTCGCCCTCTTCCTGGAGAGGAAGATCTTTGATCCGGCGCACTGCAGCCACATCATCGCGAACTCGATTCTCTGCCGTGACCAGCTCGTCGCTCTCTATCGCTACCCCGCGGAGCGGGTGACCGTTGTCTACAACGGCGTCGACCACGACTTCTTCCACCCCGGGGTGAGAGAGGCGCACCGGGCGGCTCTGCGCACGCGTCTCGACCTCCCGCTCGATGCGCCCGTGGGGCTGTTTGCATCAAACAATTTCGGGAGAAAAGGTCTTGACGTGGCGATCAAGGCCCTGGCGCTCCAGGGAAACCCCCGTCTCTCGCTGCTCGTCGCCGGGAGGGGGCGCACGGCAGGCTACCGTGAGCTCGCCCGCCGGACCGGAGTTCTCGGGCGCGTCCGCTTTTTGGGAATCCAGTCCGACATGAGGCCCTGCTACGGTGCATCTGATTTCCTCGTGTTCCCGACGCGCTACGACCCTTTCGCGAATGTCTGCCTTGAGGCGATGGCGTGCGGCCTCCCCGTCATCACCACCGGGGTCAACGGCGCCTCGGAGATCATCGACGAGGGGGAGAACGGTTTTGTCGTCCCTGATCCGCGCGACGTCCGCTCCTTTGCGGAAAGGATGGCTGCGTGTGCGGACCCGGCTGTGCGCGAGCGCATGTCGGGCGCGGCGCAGCGGAAGTCCCGGGCGTACACCATCGCCGGAAACGCCGAGGACACGCTGGCAGTGTACCGCAAGATCAAGGAGGAACGCGATGCGCACCCTCTCTGATACGGCGGGAAGGTTGATGGTCGAAGATCGTTTTCTTCCCCTCCTCCAGTCCCGCGGGCTCAACTCGTTCACTGCGCTCATGAATTGCAGCGGCGCGGAGCTCGTGCGGGACAAGGGGGTAAGGAGGATTCTTCGCCTTGTGATCCCGGGCCGAAACCCGACGGTGCTTTATCTGAAGCAGCATCGAAAAGGGTCCTTCATGGACGCGCTGCGCGATCTCCTCGCGGGAAAGCGACCGCTGTCTCCCGCTGCGCGCGAGTGGCAGGCGATCTCCGACGTGCGCGCCTCCGGCGTGGAGACGATGGCGGCGGTGGCCTGCGGAGAGTCACACCGGTTCTCGTTTCTCCACCCGTCTTTTATCGTCACCGCGGAGGTTGCGGGGAATCGTCTCGAGGATTATGTTCATTTTTTGCAGGGGAAATTACGTGAGAAGAGGTGTATAATACCCGCACTCGCTGGATCTGTGCGCAGAATGCACCTGGCGGGACTCAACCACAGAGACCTCTACCTGAGTCACGTCTTTCTTCCTCACGGCGGGAAGGATGTCCGGATCGCGCTCATCGACCTCCAGAGGGTACAGCACAACGCGCGCGACCTCAATCGCTGGGTGGTGAAAGATCTTGCGGCGCTCAACTTCTCCTCGCCCGCGCCCGCGGTGAGCCGGGCCGATCGGCTGCGCTTCCTCTGCTGCTACCTCGGGGTTCGTGCGCTCGATAAGAGGGCGAGGGGACTGGCAAGAAGGATTGCGCGGAAGACGGAACGCATCAGGGCGCATGACCTCCGCGTGAGGAGGCGAAGGGGGATGGAGGATCGGAGGAAAACGGCATGAAGAATCCGCTCGAGACGCTGAAAACGAGCTGGAGTACTCTCTACAAGACGAGGCGGGAGATTCAGAGAAATTTTCCCGACTTTTGGGATCTCAAGGTGCGGAAGAAGCACCTCGATGTGATACTGGAGGAGATCAGGGACGGCGACAAGATTCTGGATATCGGATCCTCCGCCAGAGAGTTGCGGCACCGCATCATCGATATCTGCGATCGGAAAATTTCATACAAGAGCATGGATATCGACCGGGAGACGAAGCAGGACTTCTACTGCCTTGAAGAGATACACGAGCAGTTCAATGTGGTATTCCTGTTCGAGGTGATCGAGCATCTCACCTTCGAGGACGGAGTGCACCTCCTGAGCGGCATTTATGACCTCCTGCTGCCCGGGGGGAAGCTTATCCTCACCACCCCCAACGCATTTCATCCGAACAGGTATTGGGAGTACTCCCATAAGGTGAGTTACCGCTACGACGAGATCGGGGGCATCCTCATCTCGCTTGGTTTTCAGGTGAAGAGCATCTTCAGAGTCTACAATGATGCTTTTTTCAGGTGGCTGTTCAGGATATGGGTAGCCGCCCCGATCCATAAATACTTTTCCGTGGATTTCTCGAAATCGATCCTCGTTGTCGCGATAAAGGAACCGCAATAAAATGAAACCGCGGATTGCGCGGATTGCGCGGATTAGGAAAGGGGAATGGATAGGAACCACGGATGAATACGGCAGTTTGACAGAGATGGAATTGGCTTTGAATGTTCTGTCGTTGTTTGAATCCGCAAAATCCGCGCAATCCGCGGTTCAGACATTAAAGGGTTAAGTTGATTAATAGATCAGGGGGGGAGGAACATCCAGGTGGAGCAGGTATCGCCATGAAAGTTGCTTTCCTTACCACACGGCGCGAGAAGCCGAGCTACCGGTTCCGCGTGCAGCAGTTCCTCCCCTATCTCCAGGGGCAAGGGGTCGTGTGCGACAGCTACATTATCCCCCGGGCGATTATCGCGCGCTGGCGGCTTTTCCGCAGTCTGGCCGCCTATGATATTGTGTTTCTCCAGAAAAAGGTCCTGCGTTTCTGCGATCGCCGCATCCTCCGTTTGGCCGCGAGGCGCCTCGTCTACGACGTGGACGACGCGATCATGTACAGAGATTACGGCGATCGCGTCCGGCTTTCCCCCCGCAGGAACAGGCTTTTCCGCGCGATGGTGCGCATGAGCGACGCCGTATTCGCCGGGAACGATTTCATCTGCCGCTGGGCTGCCAACTATAGCGTGCACGTGGTCTGCCTTCGCACCGTGGTGGATACCGATCACTATACCCGTCGCACCCCCGGGGAGCGAGAACGGATCGTGATCGGATGGATGGGAAGCTCCAGCACCAACCGGTATCTCACTATGGTTCTGCCGGTGCTCGAACACCTCGCGCAGACCTACCCGATCTCCCTCCTGGTCGTGAGCGACACGAAAACGGGCATCGACTTAAGCCGGTGCGGTACGCTCAGGGTCGATTTCACCCCCTGGGACAGCGAATCCGAGGTGCGCGATCTCCACGCCTTCGATATCGGGCTGATGCCTCTCCCGGACAATGAACTCGCGCGCGGCAAATGCGCCCTCAAGGCATTGCTCTACATGTCGAGCGGCGTCCCCGCGGTATGTTCGTCTATCGGCGCGGTGAGGAGAATTATCACTGATGGCGAGGACGGCTTTCTTGCCGCTTCTCCCGATGACTGGCACACGAAGATAGAGCGTCTCATCAAGGATGCCCCCTTGAGGGAGCGGATCGCTGAGAAGGCGAGGCGTACGGTAGAGTCGTACTACTCTGTCGCGGCATACGCGCCCCGCATGCTCCGCGTCCTCAGCACCCTCTTCAACGATGGGAGTGTGCCGTGATCGATATCTCCATTGTCGTGGTGAGTTGGAACTCGGCGCAGTACCTGCCGGGTTGTCTCTCTTCGATCGCCGCGGGAGCGGGAAGGCTTTCGTACGAGACGTGTGTGGTGGACAACGGGTCGCGGGATGGTTCGGCGGAGCTCGTGAGGGCTTCGTTTCCCCGGGTCTGCCTGATCGCCAATCCCGCCAATAGGGGGTTTGCCGTCGCGAATAACCAGGCGCTGCGCCAGGCCCGCGGGCGCTACATGCTCCTGCTCAATCCTGATACCAAGGTGCACGAAGAGGCAATCGAAAAGGTGGTGCGCTTCATGGATGCGCATCCCGGGACTGCGGCGTGCGGGTGCCTCTTGGTCAATCAGGATGGAAGCCCGCAGCATACCGTGCGCAGGTTCCCCACCTATTCCTATGCACTCGCCTCCAGGACTATTCTCGGACGTCTGGGATTTTTCCGCAGAAGCTACGATCAGGTGAGGATGCGGGGGGAGGTGCTCGACAGGATCATGGAGGTGGATCAGCCTTCCGGTGCGGCGCTCTTCCTGCGCCGGGAGGCGCTTGCGCGAGTCGGGCTTCTTGATGAGGGCTATTTTCTCTTCTTTGAGGAGGTGGACCTCTGCCGGCGGATCAAGGATAGGGGATATACAATTCATCTCTTTCCTGAAGCGCGGATCACACACTATGGCGGCGGTAGCAGACACCAGAACAGGGCGCTGACCCTCCGTGTGAGCGCGGAGAGCCTTTTGCGCTATTTCCGTGCGCACGGGGGAAGGCTGCGGAGCACCCTGTTTGAGCTTATTTTCCGCCCGCTCTTCGCGATCGGGATACTTGTCGATGCGGGGCGCGCAGGGCTCGATGCGGCGCTCGTCAGGATATGGCCCCGCGATCCGGCAAGGGATGCGGCAAGGGAGACGCTTTTCCGATCCTACTGTGAATTCATCAGGGGAGGTCTCTTCCCGTTCCTTATTCAATTATGGGAGTGAAAAACGATCCTATGCGCTGTAGCCGTTCGCACTATGAGGGCTTCGACCGGGGGCTTAGGTTCGTATTCTTCATTACGGCCGGGCTCATCTTCCTCAGGCCGTCATGGTTGAAATTCTCCACGCCCCTCGGACGGATGAGCCTCACGAGCGCACAGAATATCGCAATCCTGTTCTGTTTCCTCTGGGGAATTGCGGTCATTGTGAACCGTCGCCGGTACCTTACGCCGAGCGGGCTGGAGTTCCCGCTCTTTCTCTTTTTGGCGGCAAATGTAGTCGCAGCGCTTCTCTCCCCTTTCGGGTCCCCGGCGGAGCGGTGGTGTTCCGTCCTGGAAATAGTTCTCTATATATCCTTCTTCTACGCGAGCCTCTATCTCCTGAGGAGCAGGGACGACTGCGGCGCGGTGCTCGCGATACTTTTTCTCGCGGCGGTCATCGCCGCCCTGGGCGATCTGTCGTACCACTGGGAGAAGGGATTGCGAAAAATTGTCGACCAGAGCTACCCGTTCTGGGACGGCAAGAACGCCCTCGGCCTCTTCATGGCGCTCTCGATCGCGCTCTGCATCCCGGAGTTGGCGAGCCGCTCGGCATCGCGCGGGTGCAAGGCGCTCGTCGCCGCGGGGCTCTTTGCCTTCTTTCTCTGCGGGGTCTACAGCTACTCTCGCGCCGCGTGGCTGGCGATGGCGGGAGTTGCGGCTGCGTTCGCGCTGATGCGCTCCTGGAAGATCGTGGTGTTGCTCGCGCTTGCGCTTCTCGTGCTCATTCCACTGCCGCACACAAGGATCATGCGTCGCATCACATACACCGGGGGGGTATACGACGTCAATGCCTCCCTGAGGCTTGATGCCTGGAAGTCGGCGGTCGCCATGCTGCGGGATTACCCCTTTGCAGGCGTGGGGCCAGGTCAGTTCCGGACGGTCGCGCGCGTCTATGCCGGCTTCCCCCCGGGGGGAAAGCTTACACGGACGCAGAAATCGAGACTCCGCCACCTCGATCACGCCCACAATCTTTTCCTTCATGTGGGCGCTGAAGCGGGATGGCCGGGAATGGCGGTGCTCATCTGGGGGTGCGTCGCGGTTGCGCGCGTGGCGCTCCGCACGCTCCGGACGGTTCCCGACGAGAGACGGCGGGGAGTGGCGCGGGGCATCATCGCTGCGCTCACCGGATTCTTCGTCTTCTCCCTTGTGGACTGCAGCTGGACGGGGAGGTTCACCGGGGGCTCGTTTCTGCACATCAACCTCATCGTGATGATGATCCTCGCGATGCTTTGCGCCCTGGAGACCAGGCCCGTGCCTGCTTTGACGGACACGCATAAAACAGGTTAGAGTATGTAACCGCGGATTTTGCGGATTGGGCGGATTAGAAAAGGTAAAGGGGTTTGAAACCACGGATGAACACGGCAAAGAAGTTTGGGCCGTGTTCATCGGTGTTTATCCGTGGTTAGGGTGAAGTTTTAGGGTAGTGTTCTCATTGGTTAAAGAACTAAATTGCCGGATTTAATAACACAATCCGCGTAATCCGCTAAATCCGCGGTTAACACATTAAAGGTGAGGGCCATGGACAAAGTCACGACAGTACACGATGCCCACGGTATACGCTGGCAGGTACGATCGGTGTACGCGCCGATCTTCCTTGCCGCGCGCACGCCGGACCCTCGTAAGCTTCTGAGGAACAGCGCGGGTCAGATCATTAAGAGTTCGCCCGCGAGGATTATATTCGCAACCTCCTTGACGTCGGCGGAGGGGGCGCTCCCCGTGGTGACAAAGATATACCGGCACCCGAAACTGGGGGATTGGATCAAGGCCAATATCGTCGGATCCAAAGCCCGGCATGAGTGGGGAATCACCAATGCCGCAGTGGAGAGGGGATTGAGCACGGTATCCCCCGTCGCCTTCGGCGAACGCCGCAGCTTCGGGATCCTGAGGGAGAGCTATCTGATCACCCGACAGCTTTTCAACTGCACGACGCTGGAGGAGGTTCTTTTCTCCGATGACGGAACGCTCCGGGCGGATGCCCGCACGCGGAGGGAGATCATAAGCCTCCTCGCGACTCTCCTGAGGCGCATGCACGACTCAGGGATCTACCACCGTGATCTCCACCCCGGAAACTTCCTCGTCGAAACCTCACCCGCGGGTGAGAGGTGCCTCTACCTGCTCGACCTCCACCGGGCGAGCGCACGGCGGTCCCTGAGGCGCGCGCAGCGGCTCAGGAGCCTCGCCCAGTTCAACATGTTCGCGAGCATCTCGCTCAGCAGGAGCGAGCGGCTCCTCTTCTTCACCAGATACTTCGGCGAGGACCGGCTCTGGCAGGATGAGAAGAAGGCACTCCTTGAGAGACTGGAGTCTCGCACGCGGGCGATGCGCTGGAGGCTCTGGAAGGGGAGAGTGCAGCGCTGCCTGGGCAACAACAGGTATTTTTTGCGGCTCAGGTGCGGGAGATTCCGCGGCTTCGCGGGCAGGAGTGAGTGGAGAGGGGAGATGGCCGAATTCCTTCTCTCGCCCGATTCGGTGAGGGATGGGGGACGCCTGATCAAGGAATCGCGCAGCAAGGCACTCTGGGAGAAGGAGATGGTCATTCGGGGAGAGCGGCATATACTCTTTGTGAAACACTACAAACAGAGGAAGGGCTGGTGGGGGCTCACCTATCTCTGGCGCCCCTCGAAGGCGCTCCGCTCATGGAAGGGGGCATACGCACTCTCCATTCGACGCATTAACTCCATACCGGCGATCGCGGCTCTCGAGGAGCGGCTCCCGGGCCGTCGCCTCGGCGACGCGTACTTTATCAGCTATAAGATTAGCGGAGTGGAGAACCTCGTCACGATAGTTGGAGAACTCTCCCGGGATCCCCGGAGCGGGGAGGGGAGAAAGGACCGGATGATCCGAGGCCTCGCCCTTTTCCTCAGGAATATCCACCTCCTCGGTGTCTGCCACGGTGATATGAAAGCCACCAACATCCTTGTGCGGCGGGAGGGAAGGGACGGATTCGCGTTTTATCTCTCCGACCTCGACTTCGTCCGGACATCACTCCGCGCGCCACGGAGGTATATTCTTCGCAACATGACTCAGATCAATACATCGCTGCGGGATCTCTCCCTTCTGAATCTGCGTGACCGCAGGCGGTTCCTGAGGGAGTATCTCGGTCCCGAGCGCAGGAAGGAACTCCGTGCCCTGTGGCGGTCGGTGGCGCGCCGCAGCAGGCGGAAACTCAGGAAGAGCAATAGGGAATTTTTCCACGGCGCCGGTGGAGGAGCGCAATGAAAAACATTCTCATCATCAAACCGAGCTCTTTCGGCGATGTGATACAGACCCTCCCCGTGGCGGCGCGCCTGAGGGAGGCGTGGCCGTCCGCGAGGATATCCTGGCTTGTGAACAGTCAGTACGCGCGCCTCTTGAGGAACAACCCGTGCATCGATCACCTCCACCTCTTCCCCCGGGAACTCTGGAGAGCGCACAGAAATTTCCCGGTGGCGGTCGCGTCATTCGTCCGCCTCTGCACTCAGCTCTATCGCGCCCGGTTTGACGCGGTGCTGGATCTTCAGGGTCTGCTCCGGAGCGGCATCTGGGCCACGGCGACCGGCGCCCCCCTCCGCGCCGGTTTCGCGAACGCGCGCGAGTGCGCCCATCTCTTCTATACTCTCAAGATACTCGTCCCGCAAGGCGAGATGCACTCCGTGGACCGCTATCTTCTTGTCGCTTCGGCCCTCGGCTGCAGCGGCACAGGCGTGTGCTTCCCGCTCGGCGGTGGCGAGGAGGAGAATGCAGGGGCGGATAGGTTCCTCCGCACTTTTTCCCCTCCCCGGAACGGGCCCTTCATCGCTCTCTCGCCTTCCGCACGGTGGAGAACCAAGCGCTGGCCGCTTGAATACTATGCCGCGCTCGGGGATTATTTCGCCGGGAAGGGCGCGCGGATCGTTGTCATCGGAGGAGGCTCCGGAGAGGGCAAGAAGGTGACAGGATTGATGAGAGCCCCGGCGCTCGCCGCCGACGGGATCGATGACCCCCTGAAACTCGCGGCGCTCTTGAAGCGCATGGATCTGCTGATATCAAACGATAGCGGCCCGATGCACCTCGCGGCAGCCGTGGGAACAACAGTCATTGGGCTTTTCGGCCCCACCAGTCCGCGCCGCACGGGCCCCTACGGCGGGAAACACCGGATAGTCGGCGCCCCCGTCACGTGCAGCCCCTGTTACAGGAGGGAGTGCGAAAGAGAGAGCGAGTGCATGCGGTTAATTACCGTGGATGTGGTGCGACGGGTTGTTGAGGATATCCTCTCGGGGGCGCGATGAGACCGGCTGAGAAGAAAAAGAAGATCAAACACCGTTTCAGGAAGGAGCTCCTCTACTACGCTGCGGTCGCCCTCCTCGCCCTCGCGCGCCTCATCCCCCTTTCTCTCCTCTTTGCGATCGGGACCGGCTGTGGTTGGTGCTCATATTATATTCTGAAAAGGGAAAGGCGGAAGACCCTCGCAAATCTCGAGCTTGCCTTCGGGGGGGAGAAAAGCGCCGCGGAGCGAAGGCGCATCGCGCGGGCGGTGTTCGTCAATCTGGGGAGAAACATGGCCGAGCTCGGGATGTATCCGCGGCTCGACGACACGCGGTTCAAGGAAATTGTGACCATGACCGGGAGGGAGATCCTCGACCGGGAACGCGGGAAGGGGAAGGGCATTATCATCATCACGGGTCATATAGGCAACTGGGAGTTGATCCCGGTTTACTTCCTCGCCATCGGTTACAGCGGGGGAGTCGTGGCGCGCCGGATATACTATGAAAAATACGACCGCCTTCTCGCAAAACTTAGGAGGTCGAAGGGATTCCGTATTTTCTATAGGGATGAGTCCCCCAAGGAGATCCTGAGAACGCTGAGGAATAACGAGGTTGTCGGAATCCTTGCGGATCAGGACGTGCGCAAGCTCGATGGTGTGTTCGTCGAATTCCTGGGGCGTCCCGCGTACACCCCGACTGCTCCCGTTCTTCTCGCCATGAAGAGCGGGGCATCCTTCGTTCCTGCGAGGGTCGTCAGGGAGGGGCGCACACACCGGATAATGGTTGATGAACCGATTCGTCTGCGCACGACGGGGGATGCGAGGGAAGACCTGATCTATAACACGCAACAATGGTCGCGTTGTATCGAACGCTACGTAAGGGAGCATCCGGAGCAGTGGGTGTGGATGCACCGGCGCTGGCGCACGCGGCCCGAGGATGTCGCGCAAGGGAGACGTCATGGGGCCGAGGTGTAACGTGGCGCACTATCCGGGAGTGTGCATCCTCGAGGTAGGGAGGGTTGAAACAGCGGCGAAACGTTTCGGGGATCGTTTCCTCAGGCGATTGTTCACACAGGATGAGCTGCGATACTGCATGGCGGGAGCTGCGCGCTACCCGCGTCTCGCGTGCCGCCTGGCGGCGAAATTCGCCGTGAGGAGCGCGCTGCGCGGAGCCGGCCTCGCTCCGCACGCACCGAAAGCCCTTGGCGTCGGGCGGGACGCGTGGGGAAAGCCGTTCATCGTTCTCAGGGAGGCCAAGGAAAAGCGCACGGGGAGGAGAGTCCGGTGTGTGGCCACCCTATCCCTTTCCCACAGCCGGAGTATGGCAGCGGCATCCGTTGTGGTCACATGCCGAAGGGAGCGAAGGGCACGCGGTAAGCTATAAGCAAGATGCTTACTGTTTAGCGCTGACTCGAGATTTTTAAATTTGGATTTTTGGGGAGGGTGATGCAGTGGGTGGCTATTGAGCCGCCGTTCCGGACGTCTGAGCGGGATTGACTTTCGAGAATAGTGCTGATACTATGGAACGCAATCAAAAGGACGGAATGTATGGTCAGAAAAACGCAACGTGTTCTGTCACAGCGCATAAGAACAATACCCATAGCCGCTAAGAAACACAAGGTCACGCTCTCGATGTTCGGCGACGCCTCGCATAAGGGTGAGTCTTTTCAGAAATTCATCGACTCTCTCCCCGACATACTTGCGGCGCAACAATTCCGAGCGTGCGTAGAGGCCATCGTCCGGGCCCGAAGGCGTCTAAAGCCTGTCCTCTTCTGTCTGGGCGGGCATGTGATCAAGTGCGGCCTGAGCCGGGTTATCATCGATCTCATGCAGCGGGGCGCAGTCACCGGCATCGCGATGAACGGCGCTGCGAGTGTGCACGACTTTGAGATCGCACTGATCGGAAAAACATCCGAGGACGTCCAGGAGGGGCTCCGCAATGGCACATTCGGCATGGCGGAGGAGACGGGGTCCATGGTGAACGAAGCTCTCGCGATCGGGAATGCCAGCGGGCTCGGCGCAGGCTGGGCGATCGGGCGGTACATCCTCGAGAGAAAGCTTCCCCACAGAAACGTGAGTCTCCTCGCGCAATCGGTGAGACTCCGTATTCCCGCGACCGTGCATATTGCGATCGGAACGGATACGATCCATCTGCATCCCCACGCTGATGGGGCCGTACTGGGACAAACGACTATGAACGATTTCAAGATGTTCACCGATGTTGTCGCGTGCCTGGGGGGCGGCGGGGTGGTCCTCAATGTCGGCTCGGCCGTCATTATGCCGGAGGTTTTTCTCAAAGCCCTTACCGTCGCCCGGAATTCCGGCAGGCGGGTGGCGGATTTTACCGCAATCACCCTTGATATGATGACTCAGTACCGAGCCCTTGAGAATGTGGTGAGGCGCCCGGTCGCGACGGGAGGGAAGGGCTACTATCTCATCGGCCATCACGAGATCATGGTGCCCCTGCTCGCGCGGGCAATAATTGAAAAATTATAACACTATGATGGTAACTGCTCAGGAGCCAGAATTCAGGGTTAATGCAGTTACTGGAAGAGGTCAGCACGCTACGGGAAGCTTATGCGCGATCCATTCTGGATTCTGGCTCCTGACTTCTGAGTAGTTAACTATGATGAATACGATGTCAAAGAAAAAGCTCGATCGGCTACTTGGGAAGTTTGACGATGTGAATATTCTGGTCGTGGGCGACCTGATGCTTGACCGTTTCGTGTGGGGGTCCGTGAATCGCATTTCGCCCGAGGCCCCGGTCCCCGTGGTGGAGGTGACGTCCGAATCCGACGTGCCGGGAGGCGCTGCCAATGTGGTCAATAATATCCGCTCGCTCGGCGGACGCGCGTACGTGTGCGGCATTATCGGCAAGGACACGATCGGAGAGATCCTGCTCCAGAAGCTGAATCATGAGAAGATAGATCTCGGCGGCGTTATCGTTGACCCCCATCGCACCACCACCCTCAAGACGAGGATCATCGCGCATAGCCAGCAGATGGTCCGGGTCGATAAGGAGAGCACCGCCGAGATCCCCAGGAAGGAGATCGAGCGCATCATCTCCTACGTGGAATCAATCGTGCACAACCTGGGCGCGATTATCATCGAAGACTATGGAAAGGGGCTGGTGACGCAGCGTCTCGTGGCGGGGCTTGTGCGGCTCTCCCGCGAGCACGACACGATCCTCGCGGTGGATCCCAAGAGAGGGAATATAATCAACTATCGCGGGATCACCCTGATGACGCCCAACCGTGCCGAGGCCCTCTGGCTCGCCGGCGAGGGCAAACGCAACACCGCAACGCTGGAGGAGGTAGGGGAGCGTCTACTCCGGCGTCTGGCCTGTCGCGCGGTGCTGATCACTCTCGGCGAGCAGGGGATGTGCCTTTTTCAGCGGAGCAGGAAGCTCCTCTCGATCCCCACCACTGCCCGTGAAGTATACGATGTCTCCGGTGCGGGAGACACGGTAATCAGCACCTTTACGCTCGCCCTCGCCGCAGGGGCCTCCATGGCGGCGGCGGCGGTCATCTCGAACTACGCCGCGGGGGTGGTGGTCGGTAAGGTGGGGACCGCAACGGCGAACCAGAAAGAAATCGTTGAGGCGATGTTTCCTTGAAGCGGAAAGCCGTGTTCCTCGACAGGGATGGGACAATCAACTTTGATCCGGGCTACCTCGGGGACCCCGATCAGTTTCGCTTCCTGCCCGGCGTGGTTGAGGCGCTCACGAGGCTCCATGAGGCGGGATATCTTATCTTCATCGTGAGCAACCAATCCGGGATCGCGCGCGGCTTCTTCAGGGACGAGGATCTCGATCGAGTCCATGATAAGATGAGGAACGCCCTGCGGGCAGAGGGGGTGGTTCTCGACGGCATCTACTATTGCCCGCATCATCCCGACGAGCGGTGCTCATGCCGCAAACCCTCACCCAAGATGGTGCTGGATGCGTCGCGGAGCTTCGGCGTCGATATCGCGCATTCGTACTTCATCGGCGACAGGATTTCGGATATCGAGACGGGGAAAAATGCAGGCTGCCGCACGATTCTTGTTCTCACGGGGGCGGGAAGAGAGACGCAGGCAGCGATCTCCTCTTCCCATAATCCGGACCACGTCGCCGAATCGCTCCTGGATGCGGTGGGCTGGATGATGGGAGGGGAAGATTCAAAACCTCCGGATAGCGGTAAGCAGTAAGCCGTAAGCTATAAGCAAAATGCTTACTGCTTACCGCTTACAACTTAAAGCTGATGTTGGTTATATTCCCATGACTGATAAGAAGAGGATAAAAGCGGTCGGCATCATTCCGGCCCGCTACGGCTCGACCCGTTTGCCGGCGAAGGTGCTCCAGCAGATCGGGGATAAACCGATGCTCCAGCATGTATACGAATCTGCGCGCGCGGCAAAGAGCCTGGAATCGCTCCTGGTCGCCACCGACGACCAACGCATCGTGGCCGCGGTGGCCGCGTTCGGGGGGAGGGCGGTACTGACATCCCCCGCTCACCGGTCGGGGAGCGACAGGCTCGCGGAAGCGGCGGACGGGATCGAATGCGACATTGTGGTGAACATCCAGGGAGATGAGCCGCTTATCCGCAAAGAGGCGATCGACGCACTCGTGGCCGCGCTCGCCGGAACGCCGTCGCTCAACGTGGCGACGCTTGCGGTGCCGATCACGGACCGGAGCTGTGTCGAGGATCCCAATACAGTCAAAGTGGTGAGGGACCTCGCGGGGAACGCGCTCTACTTCTCACGCGCTTGCATCCCGTTCGTGCGCGACACGGGAAGCGGTGCTGCTCCGCCACTGAAGCATATCGGTATCTATGCGTACCGGAAAGCGTTCCTCATGCGCTTCACGCGGTGGGAACAAACGGAACTTGAGAAGACTGAGAAGCTCGAGCAGTTGAGGATCCTGGAACACGGTGTCCCGATACGCGTCGTCACGACTGTCCATGACTCCATCAGTGTGGACACCGCGGAGGATCTGGAGCGGGTGAGGAAATTGTACGAAAAAAGTAAGAACCACAGAGGATTTGGTGGATAAAGAGTTGTAACCGCGGATTATGCGGATTGGGCGGATTATACTGGTGGTGAGGAGTTCAAAAGCGGAAGGTTCAATGAGTAGCGGCATGCGGTACACCTTTAATCTTCGGCTGTTTTTTAAATCCGCGTAATCCGCATAATCCGCGGTGAAAAACATTTAATTGCGGTTGAAATTTTGTGGATAACTAATGAAAACAAAAGTAATTAAGATCGGCGGAGTCAGCATCGGCGGCGATTTGCCGCTCGTGCTCATTGCCGGACCGTGCGTGATCGAGAGTGAAGCCCTCCTCATTGAGGTGGGGAAGGGGCTGAAGAAACGCTGCGCCGCGCTCGGGATCCCTCTCATATTCAAGACCTCCTACGACAAGGCGAATCGAAGTTCTCCCGACGGATTCCGTGGACCGGGGCTTCGGGAGGGCGTGGAGATATTGAAAAGGGTGAAGGCATCGCTTGCCCTCCCGCTCTGCATCGATGTGCACGCGGTCGACCAGGTGGAGGCAGCGGCGACGGTCGGGGATATTCTCCAGATTCCCGCGTTCCTGTGCAGGCAGACCGATCTCATCGCGGCAGTCTGCGGTTCGGGGAGGGTCGTCAATGTGAAAAAAGGCCAGTTCCTCGCTCCGTGGGATGTCGCGAACATCATCGCAAAATTCGAGGCGTTCGGCGGGAACGGGTTGATTATCACCGAGAGGGGGAGCTGTTTCGGCTACAACAACCTGGTGAGCGACATGCGCGCGCTTCCGATCATGCGGCGGTACGGATACCCGGTGGTCTTCGATGCGACCCACAGCGTCCAGCTCCCGGGGGGACTCGGTAAAAGCACCGGGGGCCAGAGGGAGTTTGTGAAGCATCTCGCCAGGGCTGCGGTGGCAACCGGGTGCGACGGTCTCTTCCTCGAGGTGCACACAGATCCCGAGAGGGCGCAGTGCGACGCACCCAATCAGATTGCGCTGGACGATGTGGAGATCCTGCTCGAGGAGTGCGCGGAGATAGACAGGATAGTCAAGCGAAAAGCGGGTAGGAGTTCCGCAAATTACTGTAAATCAAAGTAAATTTTCACCACGGAGACACAGAGAGCACGGAGAAATAGTTAACCCAACAAATTTTATTAAAGCGAGATACATAATCTCCGTGTTCTCCGTGGTAGATTTTGTAGTGAAGCATATCCTGATGAGGAGGGAACGGCACACATGCTGAAGAATGATGCGTACCGGAAGATCGCCGCGAATGTATTCCGGGTCGAGGCGGAAGCGATCCTGGGCCTGGGCAAGAGGATTGATCACCGCTTTGGGAAGGCGGTGGAGGCAATCTACAACTGCCCGGGGAGGGTGATCGTATGCGGGATGGGGAAACCGGGAATCATCGGGCGTAAGATCCAGGCCACGCTCGCGAGCATCGGAATCCCCTCGCTCTCGCTGCACCCCGCGGAGGCCGTGCACGGCGATCTGGGGATGGTAACCGGCAAGGATGTCGTGCTCGTGCTTTCCTCGAGCGGGGAGACGGAGGAGATACTCCGCCTTGTCCCCGTGGTGAAGAAAATCGGGGCGTTTCTGATCTGTATGACGGGTTCCCCTCGCTCGGCACTGGCGAGGTACAGCGATATTGTTCTCGATGTCGCGGTGTCGCGCGAGGCGTGTCCCCTCGGGCTCGCCCCCACAGCAAGCACTACGGCGATGCTCGCGATGGGTGATGCGCTCGCTGTTGCCCTGATCCAGAAGAAGAAACTGAAGCCGGAGGAGTTTGCGTTCTATCACCCGGGAGGGAATCTCGGCCGGAAGCTGCTCACGGTCCGCGACGTCATGCGGAAAGGGAGGGGAAATCCGATCGTCAGGGACGATGTAAGGATCAAGGATGTGCTCCTCGCCATCACCAGGGCACGCGCGGGGGCCGCGGCTGTCGTTGACCGCAGGGGAAAGCTCGTCGGCATCTTCACGGACGGCGACCTCCGCCGGGCGATAGAGGCGCAGGCGGATATCTCTGCGCGCAAGATCGGGGAGTTTATGATCCGCAACCCCATCACCATCGAGCCGGAGCGGCTCGCGGTCGAAGCGCTGCGGGTGATGCGCGGGGAAAACCCCAAGAAGCGCAAGATCGACGAGATGCCGGTGGTGGATGCGAAGGGGAGACCCGTGGGGATGCTGGATGTGGTGGACCTGATCGGGATGTAGACTAGAACCAAAATACAAGAGTATAAAGCCTGATGAGAAGATGGGGATATTTAAACCACGGATAAACACGGATTAGTACGGTAATAATGATTATGCCTAACCTGGATTATTCATTAGAAGCATAAAAGAGCAATTTAAATGGATCAAAGTAAGCAACCGCGGATTTCGCGGATTGGGCGGATTGCAAACAAGAATCCGCGTAATCAGCGGTGAAGACATTAAAAGTTGATGAATAGATCAGGCTAAAAGGTTCTCAACCACGAATAGGTCGAATTACGCGAATTAAAAATGCCATAAAGTAGTGTTGTGTCCCGTAAATAGCTTTACAAAGTCATGCCATTGCAAGGAGCGAAGCGACGAAGCAATCCGCGAAGCGTCGCGAGCCCCGAAATATTCGGGGCGTGGCGATCTATCTTAGATCCCTCGCTTCGCTCGGGACGACCCTTCGGGTCGGATTGCTTCGCTTCCGCTCGCAATGACAGACATACATAAGATATTTCTGAGACGGTACAGTAGAATTAGTTCGAATAACTCGTGGATTATAAGCTTTCCGAATCATTGATTTTGTGGTAAAGAAAAATTCGTCAAATTCGAATGATTTGTGGTTAAGAAGCATAAAGTATCTTTCTATTTGGATGGTGAAGATGACTAGGAAAGAGCTCATCAACAAGGCGAAACGCATCAAGGCGATCGTGTCGGATGTGGATGGTGTTCTGACGGATGGCAGCATACTCTACGGTTCCGGCGACGTGGAGCTCAAGAGGTTCCACACCCATGACGGCCTCGCAGTGACACTCGCACGGGCCGCGGGCCTCAAGGTATTTCTCATCTCGGGCCGCTCCTCCGCCGCGCTGCTGAAGAGGGCGGACGAAATCGGGGTTGACCATTTGTGGCAGGGTGCTACTGAAAAGGGACGCATATTTGATATACTAGTTGAGCAGCAACACCTATCCCCGGCCGAGATATGCTGCATCGGGGATGACCTTCCCGATCTCCCGCTTCTGTCAAGAGCCGGGCTGAGTGTTTCGGTGCCCAACGCGGCTCCCGATGTGAAGAAAGCGGTCGACCTCGTCACCGGGAGGAACGGCGGAGAGGGTGTGTTGCGGGAGGTCGTGGAGTTAATCCTGAAGGCCAGGGGTAAGTGGCGGGAGGTGCTCGGTGCGTACCGGGCGTGAGCTTTTGATTCTGGGTTTCATCATCGCCTGCGCGGCGCTCGCGTGTGCGGAGGAGCCGTCGAAGTCAGAGCTGAGGGACGGCTTTATGTTCAATTCCACAAAAAAGGATGGCCGTGTGGAATGGAAGGTCGAGGGAAGCTCCGCGACCTTTGTCACCCCGGAAACCGTTGAGATCAAGGATGTCCGGGCGGTATACTTTAACGAGGACGGGACGAACACCATCGCCACCACGGAGAAGGCAACTCTCCAACAGGAGACGAGGCAGGTGCATACCGATGAGTTTGTCACCATCGTCACGAAGAATTCGGTCGTCACCGCGACCGGGATGGACTGGGACCAAATGAAGAAGCGAGGAACCCTGCGGCATGACGTCAAGGTAGTGTACACCACTCCAAAGGGAGAGGGGATCCTGCAATGAGTGTCGTCGCCGCCATACTTATCCTCATTCTCTCGGCCCCCCAGGGGGAGGGGACAGCGCGGAAGGACACCGCAACGCCCGATGCGAAGAGGGTGCCTACGGTAGTGACCTCTGAACGCCTGGAGATGGATTACGCGAAGAACGTTGCGGTCTTCACGGGGAGGGTGCACGTGAAGGATCCGAGCGGGGAGCTGTGGGCGGACAAGATGGTGACCACCTACGAACCCAAGAGAAGGGTGATACGAGAGTTGACCGCAACGGGAAAGAAGGTGCTCATTCTGTCCCGTGGGAAGCGCTCCACGAGCAAGAAGGCGGTCTATACGGAGCGTGATGGGAGGATTGTGCTCACCGGGGATCCCCGCATTCTTCAGGGGCGGAACGCCTACACGGCGGAAAAGATCACGATCTTCAAGGATACGGAGAAAACCATTTTTGAACCCAGGGCGCGTATGGTCGTCTACTCCGGTGAGGGGGGCGACGCATTCGAAGAGATGCGGTAGTACTCAAGGTAGGTCGTAGCTGCTCAGGAGCCAGAATTTAGAATGGAAAAGCAAGAATACAGAATCCAGAATAACGGCATTTCAAGGAAACGTTTATCTCCTGTCTCCTGAATTCTGTATTCTGTCTTCTGAATTCCGGCTCCTGGCTTCTGACTGCCGGAGTAGTTACGGCGGGTCAACAGGCAAGGAAGGGCGATGATGCAGGAAAACAACGGGAAGGTACTCACACGGACGGAGGATCTCGTCAAGGTCTACGGCGGGCGCGCCGTGGTCAACGGTGTTAATATCACGGTCAACCGGGGAGAGATCGTGGGATTGCTGGGTCCCAATGGCGCGGGAAAAACGACCACCTTCTATATGATCGTGGGTCTCGTCCGGCCGAACGGCGGGAAGGTCTTTTTCCAGGACACGGAGATCACGGACATGCCCATGTGCCAGAGGGCGCGCCTTGGTATGAGCTATCTCTCGCAGGAATCATCCATCTTTAGGAAGCTCACCGTCGAGCAGAACATTCTGGCAATCCTCGAGACGCTGCCCCTCAACTCCGCGCAGCGCAAGGCCCGCCTGGAGGAGCTTCTCAACGAGCTCGGCATCGCCCACCTCGCCAAGCAGAAGGCGTACACGCTCTCGGGCGGCGAGCGGCGGAGACTGGAGATCAGCCGCGCACTCGTTACCTCCCCTTCATTCATGCTCCTCGATGAGCCGTTTTCCGGCGTGGACCCGATCGCGGTATTCGACGTGCAGCAGATTATCGCCAACCTGAAGGCGAAGGGGCTTGGGATCCTTCTCACGGATCACAGCGTGCGGGAGACTCTGACCATCACCGACCGCTCCTACCTGATCTACGAGGGAAAGGTTCTCACGCACGGGAATTCAGAGTTCCTTATCAACGACCCCGAGGCCCGGAGGTTCTATCTGGGAGAACGGTTTGAGATGTAGGAACGACGGTGTAAAGTTTAAGGTTGAAAGAACGGGGGGACAGAATATGCAACTTATGGTTACGGGACGTCACGTAAACGTTACTGAGGCGATGAAGCTGTACGCGCGTGAGAAGTTGAGCAGGGTAATGCATGAGAGGCCACACCTTAACGAAGTGCACTTGATAATGGACGTGCAGAAATACCGGCACCTCGTGGAGATATCCGCGAGGGGGAAGAATCTCGAAGTCTTCTGCCGGGAGGAGACCGACGATATGTATCGTTCCATTGACAGTGCGATCGCCAAGCTCGATCGCCAGCTCAGCAAGTACAAGGAGCGCCATACTCGCCGGCAGCAGAAAGCGACGGCCTCGCCCACGCCGTCGAGCGAGGGGGAGCGCGCGAAGGAACGATACCTGGCCCTCCGTGTGACCATGAAGCCGATGTTCATGAGCGAAGCGCTTCTCCAGATAAAAACAGAGCAACATCTTTTTTTTGTATTCCTGAATGCGGAGACGGAAGAGGTGAATTTTCTCTACAGGAGCGGAGACGGCGAAATCACGTACCTCTCCCCCAAGAAAATCAAGGGTATGGATCAACCGGCGCAATTCCATGTCAGGGTATTCCGCGAGGATTCCATCGCCCCCGATGCGAAGCCGCGTGGCCTCAGGAAAAAGGGCTGTGAGGTGGAATGGTTCAGCCCGGAAAAGGCGCTCGCCTCGATGGAGGCCCAGGGTGAAAAATACCGTTTCTTCATGAACACCGCGGCGGAGAACGCGAGTGTCGTCTACCGGCAGATGAACGGGACCTGCGCGATCATCGAGCCGAAACAATGAAGAGGAAAGCAGGCTTCGTACTTTTATGTTCGCCACCGAAAGCACAGAGATAAAGAAAATCTGCCTATTGCTCCTGGATCGCTCTCTGTGGCCTGCATTTGTTGAAATTCCGAAACATGTATTTAGGGTCTAATTTACGAATTTCCGGATAACAGTTAGAATCAAGCCATAAGCGGTAGGCAAAATGCTTACTGCTTATCGCTTACCACTTACGGCTGGCGTGGGATTTTACTCATATGCGCGGAATCAAGGTCGAGACATTCTATGAAATAACGAAGGAGAGGCTCAGGCTCCGCCTCATCGCAGGCAAGAAGGGCCTCAAGCGGCGCATTACTGTGCCTGAACTTAACCGCCCGGGGCTCGCCTTCGCCGGGTACTTTGACTACTTTGCCTCACGTCGGCCCCAGGTTTTGGGACTCGTCGAGATCAACTACCTCCACGGCATGGATCCGGATCTCCGCCGGAAGAGGATCCGTCAACTGCTCCGCCACCGTGTGCCGTGCATCATTGTTGCGAGGAACTACCGACCCCCCCCTGAGCTTCTTGAAGAATCGGAAAAACAAAATGTGCCGCTCTTTCGCACCCCGATGGTCACCATGGCCCTTATCAACAGGGCGACAATCTTTCTGGAGGATGAATTCTCCCCGAGTATTTCAATCGGCGGAGATTTTCTCGAGGTGTTTGGGGTGGGGATACTCATCTGCGGCACGAGCGGCGTGGGAAAGAGCGAGTGCGCACTCGGGCTCATCAAACGCGGGCACCGCCTCGTCGCGGACGACGTGGTGAAAGTGCAGTTGCGTGAGGGACAGTATCTTATCGGGAGCGGCGCGGAAATAGTGAAACATCACATGGAGATCCGCGGGCTCGGCATCATCAATGTCCAGGATCTCTTCGGCGCTACCTGCGTGAAGGAATCACAGGAGGTGGAGTTGGTGGTGACCCTTGAGGAGTGGGACAGCAGCAAGGAGTATGAACGCCTTGGGCTTGAGGACGAGATGATCGAGATACTCGGGCAGAGGCTTCCCCACCTCATCATCCCCGTGAGGCCGGGGAGGGATGTTGTCCTGCTCCTCGAAACCGCCGCGCTCAACCAGCGCCTCAAGAGGATGGGGAAACACGCGGCGAGAGCGCTCGACAGGGATTTGATCGAGGTTATGAAAAAGGGGTAAGATAAACAGCTGTAAGCGGTAAGCCGTAAGCTTCAACTGACTCTGTGGATGATTGCCGGACCTCCGATAGCTTACAGCTTAGAGCTCACAGCTTACAGCTAGATTATGCGATTGCTCAAGTGGTTCTATCCCGGGATGGGTATCAAGCGCTGGTGGAGTGCGTGCGCGGGGGGGCTCATCATCTTCGGGTTCGGCCTGCACTTCATCCTCGTCCGCGGGACGTCGGTGGCGCTCCTCGCCCTGGGGATTGCGCTCCTCGTCGCGGGCACCACGTTTGAGTTTTATGCGATCGGGAAACTCTCACGGTCGCTGCTCAAGGTGTTCCTCCCCGCCGGGGAGACAAAGTTCGTCGATATCCTGTTCAAGAAGACTCAGATGAGCAAGGGACCGCGCATCACCGCCATCGGGGGCGGGACAGGTCTCGCCACCCTCCTTCACGGCCTCAAGAAGCACTCGAGCAACCTGACCGCGATTGTCACGGTCGCGGACGATGGGGGGAGCTCGGGCCGCATCCGGAGGGATTTCAACCTTCCCCCGCCCGGGGATATCCGTAACTGCCTCGTGGCGCTCGCGGACGCCGAACCGCTCATGAGCCAGCTCTTTCAGTATCGGTTTGACAGCGCCACAGAGCTCGGAGGGCATAGCTTCGGCAATCTCTTTATCACCGCAATGACGAAAGTCACCGGAGACTTCGAGCGCGCGGTGGAGGCGTCCAGCAATGTCCTGGCGATCAGCGGGCGGGTGGTGCCCTGCACGTTACGCAACGTCTCCCTGATCGCGACACACAGCGACGGATCGGTCACGAGAGGGGAACATCGCATCTCCTCGAGCCCCCGGGCTGTCGCGGAGATCGCCCTCGAGCCGGGGGGGAGTCGCCCCACGCTAGCGGCGATCGAGGCGATACGAGAGAGCGACGCTATTGTCCTGGGGCCTGGCAGCCTCTACACGAGCGTGATCCCGAATCTCCTGGTGGAGGAAATGGCGGATGCAATTGCCGCGTCCCCTGCGGTGAAGATATATGTGTGCAATGTGATGACGCAGGGAGGCGAGACGAGGGACTACACTGCATCGCAGCACGTCCAGGCGATCATCCAGCATGCGGGAACCGGTGTCGTAGACTACGTCATCTGCAACAGCGGCAAGGTCCCCGCCGAACTTCTGGAAAAGTACCGGGCGGAGCAGGCGGAACCCGTGGTCCTCGATACGAGGGAGATGCGCGGGAAGTCGTATCGCGTGATCGTCGAGGATGTCATCAGCGCGGGAGACTATGTGAGGCACGATCCCTACAAACTTGCAGAAATAGTTGTCCAACTCATTGCCCTTGCGGGCCAGAGGTGATATTACCATGGCGGAGAAGATAGTCCGGAAAGAGATCACGGTGAAAAACAAGCTGGGGCTCCATGCGCGGCCGGCGGCGATGTTTGTCCAGATGGCGAATAGGTTCCGGTCGGAGATCACCGTCGAGAGAGGAAACGAGAAGGTAAACGGGAAGAGCATCATGGGGATCATGATGCTCGCGGCGGGCAAGGGGGTGAAGATCATCATCACCGCACGGGGCGAAGACGCGGAGTCGGCGGTGGGCGCACTCGAGGAACTCGTGAAGGGAAAGTTTGGAGAGGAGTGATATGCCAGACAAGAATCCGCGCAGCGAGAAGCCCAAGGAGAAGACGCACCGCGGTATCGGGGTGTCGCCCGGGGTTGCCATCGGGAAGGCATTCATCTTCGACAGCGAGGAGGTCGTGGTTCTCAAGCGGCAGATCGACGCCGACCAGGTGCCGCTCGAGATCGCCCGCTTCGAGGAAGCGCTTATCCGAACGCGGCAGGAGATACTCGATATCCAGAGCAAGATTTCGGAGCGGCTCGGCACCCAGCACGCCGAGATCTTTAACGCGCACCTCCTCGTCCTGGAGGACCGCTCCCTCATTGAGGATGTGATCAAGAAAATCGAGCGGGACCGTTTCAATATCGAGTACATCTTCCAGCAGGTGGGCAACAAATACGCCGACATCTTCTCGCAGATCGAGGACGACTATCTCAAGGAGCGCGCCGCCGATATCAAGGACGTGACGCGGAGGGTGCTCCACAATCTCCTCGGCAGAAAGCGCGAGGACGTGAGCAAGCTGAAGGACGAGGTCATTATCATCGCCTACGATCTCTCTCCCTCCGACACCGCCCTTATGCACAGGGAAAAGGTGATCAGCTTCGCCACGGACATCGGCTCGCCGACCTCCCACACCGCCATCATGGCCCGCTCCCTCAACGTTCCGGCCGTCGTGGGTCTCCACGATGTCAGCAGGAAGGTCAAATCGGGCGACGAGCTTATCGTGGACGGCACGAGCGGCGTGGTGATCGTCTCTCCGACGAAGGAGACTCTCCGGAAGTACTCCCAGGTCCAGAACAGAATTGCGGTCATAGAGGAGCAGCTCGTCGGCCTCAAGAAGCTGCCCGCGGAGACGCTCGACGGCTACCGCATCGCGCTCGCGGCCAATATCGAGCTCCCCGAGGATGTGCCGAACGCGCTCGCGCAGGGCGCGGAGGGGGTCGGACTTTACCGCACGGAGTTCTTTTTCATGAACCGCAAGGATCTCCCTACCGAGGATGAGCAGTACGAGGCATACCGGAGCGTTGCGGACCAGGTGCACCCTCACTCCGTGATTATCCGCACGCTCGATCTCGGAGGCGACAAGTTCCTCTCCAACCTCCAGTTGCCGCGGGAGATGAATCCGTTCATGGGGTGGCGCGCCATCCGCTTCTGCCTCGAGAACACCGACATGTTTAAAGATCAATTGCGGGCGATCCTGCGCGCATCGAGCCGGGGGAACGTCAAGGTGATGTTCCCGATGATATCCGGCGTGGAGGAGGTGGTGCAGGCGCGGGAGATTCTCGAGGAAGCGAAGGATGATCTCAGGAAGCGCGGGAAAAAGTTTGATGAGGAGATTGAGGTCGGGGCCATGATCGAGATCCCCTCCGCAGCCCTCACTGCCGATATCATCGCCAGGAATGTTGATTTCTTCAGCATCGGGACGAACGACCTCATCCAGTACTCGCTCGCCGTGGACAGGGTGAATGAGAAGATCGCCTACCTGTACGAGCCGAGGCACCCGGCGATTTTGCGGCTGATCAAGCAGATCATCACCGCGGGGCACAACGCGCGCATCTGGGTAGGCATGTGCGGAGAAATGGCCGGAGAGCCTTCACTCGCGCTCATCCTCCTGGGCATGGGGCTGGACGAGTTCAGCGTGAGTGTCGTGGCCATCCCGGAGATTAAAAAGGTGGTGCGTTCCGTCAGGCTGGGGGAGGCGCGTGCGCTCGCCGAAGAGGTTCTCGGCTATTCGAATATTGAGGATATCCGCGCCCGGTGCAAGAAGCTCCTCCTCAAGGTCGCTCCGGAGCTCCTTGTCCTCAAGGGAGCCAGGTAGAACAGAGTAAATAGCTATCGAGCTATCAGGCAATCGAGTGGAAATGTGGTTTGAATGCTTCCACGTGATGGCTCGATAGCTGAAATTCTAATGGCTATCGAGTTACAGCGGCACGGTGGCGTCTTTGTCGAGATGGATCTTCATCCGAGTCCCCTGAGGGATGGTGATTTCCTTCTCCTCCGTGACGAATTGGACCCCTTTCGCAACATTCTGGATGAGGTAAACTGTCCCGAGCACAGGGATGAAACTCTTCGCCACTTCCTTCGCAGCCATCTCGCCCGCCGCCTTCCCCCCCTTCATGGCAAGCGCTTGGAGATCGATGTGGGCCGTCGCGGCGATAGGGACGGCGCCGTGAGGCGTCTTCATCTCGTTGAACATGAATTCAATCTTCGCCTTCGTCACTCCCATTTGTGGGCCGGTGACCTTCGTCACTTTTCCCGCGAGCGCTGTTCCTGAGGGGACGACGATCCGCCCCTCCACGAGGATCGGAGCGGAAAGCCTCGCGCGTACCGGCTGCCCCTCCCTGCTTGTTCTGGAATCGAGCGAGCTTTCGAGCATGATCTCCATCGCGAGCCCCTTCGGCAGTTTCGCGACGGCGTGCTCTTTCTGCTCTTTTGCATGAATGCCCCCTCCCGCGATCGAAACGAGGATGGCAGCGGCTACGGCAGTCGATATCTTCACACAATTACCCTCCTTCTTAAAATATGGCAAATTATGGCAAGAGAATAGCACACAGACAGAAAAGGCGGAAGGAACAAATCTATGTTGCCGAAAACGTCTGGAATCTATTTATGATCCCAAGAAATGGCATCATATCCCTCCCTCTCAGAAGGGGGAGGGAAGGGTGGGGGTGAGAAAGCAGGTAGTGTAAACCTCCCCGCTCTTATCTCTCTCAACGAATCAGACGAATCAGGGTCAGACCTCTACTATTGACTAAGGAGAGGCAGCGTGATACCGTTCGGACATGGCAAGACCGCTGAGGATTGAATATCCAGGGGCATGGTACCATATTACAAGCCGCGGGAGCGAGCGAGGGGAGATATTCCGGGACGACAGAGACAGGAAGCGATTTCTTGAAGCATTAAAAGAGAGCATAGAGAGATTCAAGGTGGAAGTGCATTGCTATGTGTTGATGAGTAATCACTTCCACTTTTTATTGAGGACC
>JAPLCW010000186.1 GCA_026392015.1 Candidatus Auribacterota bacterium
GGGAAAGCTCTCAGGCTTTGCCTGGTCCGAAGTCACGGGATGGATCAGCTTCCGCACCAGTCATTCGCAGGTGTATCTTGATGAGACCGGCCAATTTTACGGGTATGCGTGGGGAGAGAACGTAGGATGGATGCATTTCGGCCCTGGCCGTACAGTGCAGTATCTTGCGAAAGCAAATCCCGGTCCCTGGAAAGAGATCGGGGATGAGTCGAGGAGCAGGTTAGCCCGCGGCCCTGATGATTCTGAGATGAGCAGCGGCGCTGTTTCCGTAACAGGCCTGAACAACATTCAAGAAAGATATAGCAAGAATGCCCAGATAGTCTGTTCGCTTAGTCTGGGAAGAGATGATTTCTGTGCCCGTATCCGCTGTTGCGACACACCGGTTCCTATAGCGAGTCTTGCCAAACTTTCTCCCATCCGCGCCCCCCCATTGATTGGTTAATCCTCTGGTTATTGCGAGTCCCCCCCCACTATAGGGACGGGACGTGACAATCTCGCCTATTTCAATTTCAAGATAAATCAAGAAAGGATCGGTACTAAAATGAAAAAGTTAATCACAGTAGCTCTGAGTTTGATGTTCGTGGTATGCCTGTCTTATAGGGTCATTGCCGGGAGCCTTGACTCCCCGGGTGCCCCTTCAGCGGGGAGCGGTATGTACACGCTTCAGAACCTGTATGACTACCTCACGAGCGGCACGGCGCTTACTGTGCAGAGCAGTTTCCAGGAGCCCACGTCAGGTCCCGGCTCAACGATGAAGAGCACGAGGGAGATCGGTGACGACATCAAGGCGAAATTTGTCCTGTGCGACGCGACTGCCGACAAAGTAGCGAGTGGCACGAAGTTCTTCAGCACGGTGTCAGGGAGCTGGGGGGTGCAGACGGGGACATTAGTTGTACCGCCAACCCTGACCCCAACCCCAACCATAACCCCAACCCCAACCATAACCCCAACGCCAACATGGGGAGCCAGCAGATGTCTGGACAAGGGCGGGAAGTGGTTAGCTACCCAATTACCGTATCCTGACGACTTTGGATGCTGGTTACTATCGGATAATATTAATTTTAGTTGTGCCAATGTATGTGGAGCGATAGGACTGAGTTGCAAATATGGTAATTGGAATGATGATCACGGATGTAATATATGCAAGGCATTCAAGCCAGGTTTTTCGAGTTGCAACTATGTCGACCCATACGCGAGCTTCCCGGCCTGGCATCCAGGTAATAACGTATGCTACGCAAGGGCGGATGGTACAAACAAGGATTGCTCTAGCCAAGTTTTGGCTGACCGTTATGATTTGTGCGTCTGTGTTCCCTAATTAGTATTTGATCATCCGCAGGTGGGCGAGCTTTGCGCGCTTTCCCACCTACGGAGATAACTCCGAATCTTCTCTGGAGAAGATCCTTGCTCTTTAAGCCGGCGCCCGATGGATACGTCCGGATATGATTATCCGTTCGCCAGGGGACATGGAGCTCCACGCGATGCCGCATGGCGTTGTGCGACATCTCATGGTGGCGGCGTGCCCGTTCTTGCCCCGTCTAGCAAAAAGAAGGGGTAGCAGTGATGAATGGCAACGAAGGGGATATTGCTATGTTGGCATCTGGGTAACAGTATCATTATGATATGACAAGTGTTGTATACAAAGTTTACACTTTTAGCGTTCAGGGGTGTAAACAAAGTATGCAAATCGGGCTTTTGGGGCATCTGTCAGAAATTTTCATTTTAGCCGTCCTCGTTCTAATAGATTCGCCTCGTAGCCATTACAACTATTTTTTCTAATCAAGGGGAAATTGTTAAGTTGGCACGAAAAATGCAGGATAGTCAATCAGGGGGGGATCGATGTTCATTGATTTTATCAGCGCTACTGGCAAAATGAAGACCTTCATTATCATTGCCGTA
>JAPLCW010000134.1 GCA_026392015.1 Candidatus Auribacterota bacterium
GAGCGTGTACATCCCGCTCCCCGCTGAGGGTGCCCCCGGTGAGTCAAGGCTCCCGGCCACAACCAAACCGGACAGGCCGACCATCAACATAAAACCCAGAGCTACTGTGATTAATTTTTTCATCTGTGTATCCATCCTTTCTTGATTCATCTTGAAATTGATAAAGGCTCGATTGCCACGTCCCGCTCGGCGGGACTGCAGCACTCGCAATGCAAAAGGATCAGATACCTACCGGGGGGGCGCGGATGGGAGAAAGTTTGGCAAGACTGCTTATATACACCGGTGTATCGGAACACCGGATATGCGCACAGAAATCGTCTTTCCCCATCCTCAGCAAACAGACTGTAAAGGCATACTTGTCGTATCTCTCGTGGTTGTTCCTCAGCCCTGCTACGGAAACACAGCCGCTGCTCACTTCAGAATCATCAGGGCCGCCGGCTAATCTGCCTTCCGATTCCCGCCCGATGTCTCTCCACGGGCCCGCGTCGGCCTCCGCAAGATACTGCACAGTCCTGCCGGGCCCAAAATGCATCCACCCTACGTTCTCTCCCCACGCATAACCGTAAAACTGGCCTGCCTTATCCAGATAGACGCGTGAATGACTGGTCTGGAAGTTAATCCAGCCTGTGACTTCGGACCAGGCAAAACCCGACAACGTACCCTTGCCGTCGTTATTGACTCCCCAGTCATGGGCGCCACTGTTGGAGTAGCGCTCCCCGTTCAGAGGGCGCCCCGCGTCAAGGCAGACCCAGCCGCAGTTCTCCACCCAGATCCAGCCCGCCAATATGTTTGATCCGATTTTCAAATCGGCGTGCATTGTCTTGAGATTGATCCACCCTATGTTCTCCCCCCAGATCGAATTATGCCCTTCGATAATCCTGCCGATCCTCGCAGGGCCCATGACCGGTTGCGGGAAGCTCGCGGTTGTTTCCGAATCGGGTGAAAATGGGAAATCATGGCATCGAGGAAAAGCAGCATGCACGGGTACGGCACCGGCAAGAGAGGATGTGAAGAGCGCTATGGCAAAAACAATGAGGGTCATAATTCTTTCTTCATGCGTGATTAACCCAACGCAATTTCACAAACTCCGGAGTAGTTGGGCTGCATTTCCCGTGCCAACTTTATAATTTCTCCCTTATTAGTGAAAAATAGCCGGCTTAATCGGGGAGGGGGCGGGGTTACCCCCGTCGTCCTCCCACAAGACCGGGCGTACAGTTCCGTATCAGGCGGTTTCTATCTTCGTTAGCCTTTGTTCTCAATGCCTGTAGTCCTTATAGCCACCCAACCGCCAATTGTGGATTCCGTCCACTACCCGCGATTAAGGCCTTCTTGTGAAGTTTCCGGCCGGAACTATCAGAATATCGAACTGGCTTCCTGGATAGATTCAGCCCTTCGTCATCTTGCGACAACTATATGGCCTCTGCTGACTTCTGCCCCTCCATCCCGTCACCTCTCAATGACGGTAGCCCCGCTCAGCGGGGGCAGAGGAACAGATCTCCCCGGGTAATGCGCGCCCACTTTCACGCTTATGCCTGCTGCATCCACGTCTATGCCTCCGTACAAGTGCTGGACTTTGGATGCTCCTGCCCCCTCATCCGGCATAGCCGCCTCATATGCAGTTTCTATTCGTTCCCGATGTATCGGGACGGCTTCCTTCAGATTCCACCTCGCGGTGGACACCCTTGCGGTCGGCTAATCCCGCGCAGCGGGATCGGGCCTGTACCCCGTCTCTCACGGGGCTGGCGAGTGCGCCCTACCGGGCGCACAAGAGCAAGGATCTTCTCCAGAGAAGATCCGGAGTTGTAGCCGTAGGTGGGAAAGCGCACATCGCCCGCCCACCTGCGGATGATCAAAAATGTCAAGTATATAACTACTTCTCCCAGAGGGAGCCCGATAGACCCCAGGTACCGCCAACTAAACAGCCTGTACATGTTGGGTAATTTGACGCATAGGTGGTATCGGGCCCGCAAGCACCTGGATTGGCTGTGGCACCGACATCGTACGGCAAAGTAGCAGTACTATTGTACCATGTGACCGGCGGGTAAACGCACGCATGCTTCATTTGGCAATGCCCGCTTAGCACATCGCAATTACCGCAGAAAGGAATACCCGACTGCACCTCATAGTACGAGTTAGTTGTAGCGCACGTTAACCGCAAATATTGAGGAGCCAAACTTCCTATGACAAGGTCAGATAACTTTGCACCCGTGGCCTGACCCGGAGACGTGAGGGTGCCGACAGCAGCTGAGTCTCGGTGGAGATTGTTGCCCACTATCCTAACAACCAATGTCCATCCTCCCCCATCGCTGGTCATGTCGCAGTAAGCCGAGAACGGATCATTCCCGCCCGCGCCATCGGGGTCAATGGTGTAGACTCCGTCGGTTGCAGAAGGAGTGGCCACTTTAATGGCATTACAAGATGCGTAAATTGGTGTTGGAGTTGATGTTGGTGTTGGTGTTATCGTCGGTGTTGCTGTTATCGTCGGTGTTACTGTTGGTCTCGGCAGCGCAACTAGTGTTCCCGTCTGAACTCCCCAGCTTCCCGACTGCGTGCAGAAGAACTTCACTCCTGACTCCACATTAGCAGCCGTGGCGGGGCACTGGCCAAACAACGCTGCGACATCATCCCCGATCTCCTTCGTCGACTTCATCGTGGACCCGGGAGCTGACGTCGGCTCCTGGAAACTGGTCTGAACCGTGAGCGCCGCGCCGCTCGTCAGGTAGTCGTAGAGGTTCTGAAGCGTGTACATCCCGCTCCCCCCAGAGGGCGCTCCCGGAGAGTCAAGACTCCCGGCAATGACCGTATAAGACAGGCATACCACGAACATCAAACTCAGAGCTACTATGATTAATTTTTTCATCTGTGTATCCATCCTTTCTTGATTCATCTTGAAATTGATAAAGGCGCGATTGCCACGTCCCGCTCGGCGGGACTGCAGCACTCGCAATGCAAAAGGATCAGATACCTACCGGCGGGGCGCGGATGGAATAAAGTTTGGCGAGATCACTTATTTTCACCGGCATATCGTAACACCGGATACGTGCACAGAAATCATCTTTTCCCAACCTGAGAGAACGGACATTCGCGGCATTATCATCATATCTTTCTTGATGGTTCCTCAGACCTGTTACAGGGACAGAGCAGCTGCTCATGGCAGAATCATCCGGGCCGCCGGCTAATCTGCCTTCCGATTCCCGCCCGATGTCTCTCCACGGGCCCGCGTCGGCCTTCGCTAAATACTGCACTGTACGACCGGGCCCGAAATGCATCCACCCTACATTCTCTCCCCACACATATCCGTAAAATTGCCCACTCTCATCCAGGTACACACGCGAATGACTGGTGCGAAAATTGATCCAACCCGTAACCTCAGACCACGCATAGCCGGACAATTTACCCTGACCGTCATTATTGACTCCCCAGTCATAGATACGCCGGTTGGAGTAGCGACTCTTATCCAGAGGACGCCCCTCACCGAGGCACACCCAACCGCAATTTTCAAACCATATCCAGCCCGACAATATGTTTGAGCCGATCTTCAGATCGGCGTGTGTCGTCCTGAGATTGATCCACCCTATGCTCTCCCCCCAGATCAGATTATGGCCTTCGATGATCCCGCCAATCTTCGCCGAGGTCATGCCTGATTGCTGGAAACAGGCGTTTCTTTCCAAATCGGGAGAGAATGAAAAATGATGGCTATGAGGAAAGGCAGACTGATGGGGTACGGCATCAGCGAAGGATACTGTAAAGAGCACTACAACAAGGATAATGATGGTCATCATTCTCCCTGTATAGGTGATAAAATCGATGCATATTCACAACGCCATGGACAACTAGCCTGCATTTTCCGTGCCAATTCTGTAATTTTTCTTTTATAATCGAAAAATAGTTGTAATGAGCATAAGGCCAAGTAATTGGAATTATATGTACAAAGTTGAACTTTTCAGACAAACAACTAAAAAGCACGATTTGCATACTTTGTTTACACATCCGTGCAGTAAAAGTGTAAACTTTGTATGCAACTCTCCTCTTCAGACTTTGAGTAATCGAGGTGTATCCCTCCAGATTAGGGAGCCCTGTATTCAATATCCGGAGAGAATAAGCATATTGTGGGATAGACAATGATAAGTTTGACAGATACAATCTTAGTTGTCTTATTCTTGCCATCTTCAGTGGAATTTGCCATAATAGGTAACATCGCGGGCAGGGTTAAGATATGATGACAGGAGAAGATAGGGTCCGTCTATTGTCTCCACACATAATTTTATTATCTCTACTGTTCATTTCCCTCGGATGCACTGCATCCCTCGCGACAACCTACGAACAGCCGCCGATAATTCCGATAATTGATCATACGATGAAAGAAAGGCTCCGCGCGGTCTATCTCAAGGGGCAGGCCAACGAGAACTATCCCGACGTCTTCAGCAAAATCGGCGATAGCATCACCGCGTCGCCCCTCTTTCTCTCGCGTTCCATCGGCTGCGGCAACTACAGTTTATTCGCGCACACCGAACTCCAACAGATCATCGCGTATTTCGGCGCACGGACGGACTCCGCATGGCGGGGAAACGGATTCTGCAATCTGGTGAACTCCTTCTCTCGCGTGAGCCTGAGCGCCGTGAGCGGATGGAATTCGTACGACGCCCTCCGCGAAGGAGCCGGGGGCTGCGCCCCCCCCTACACCACGCCGCTCAGGTGTGAGCTAAGAACCGCCCGGCCTTCCGTGGCGCTCATCATGTTCGGCACGAACGATTCAGAACGGATCGGCCCTGAACGATTCCGCGGTTACATGAATACCATCGTGGACGAGTGCATCGCCGCAGGCGTGATCCCCATTCTCAGCACCTTCCCTCCGCGTTTCGATAGCGCGGCGCGCGCGGCACTCGTTGTCCCGTTCAATCAGGTACTCATCGACGCAGCACGGGCGAATCAGGTGCCTCTCTGGAACTACTGGCTGGCACTTCAAAATCCAAGGATGGTAAACTTCGGCATCAGCGGCGACGCCGTTCATCCCAACTACTACCCAGACGGCGAAGGGGATTTCAGCCCCGCGGGGCTCCGCTATGGCTACAACCAGAGGAATCTCACCGCGCTACAGGCGGTCGAGAAAATCCTCCGGGTGGTGATCCTCGACGGAACGCCCGACGCACCCGAACCGGATCCAGACCAGAAGGTTATCCTTTCGATTAACCCGCAGCCAGCTTCAGTGGGCGGCCCTCTCCAGATAGGTATTTCCGTCGAAGCGATCGACCAGGTCTTCAATGCCTGGGGAATCATCAGCGGGCCTGCGGGCACCTACTCTTTCATGCTCGGGCGGCCGCGTTCTCTCATGCCAGGGATAAGGATACTCACGGTAAATGAGAGGGGGATCGGGCGCGCATTTGCCGCCACGCTCCTTTCTATTCCCTCCCTTCCCCGTGCGGCAGCGGGCACGCACACGGTGACGGTGGGGCTATTCCCCGCGGGCGCCATTCCAACCGGCGTCGAGAGCGCTATCCCGGGTTTCGTTCAGCAGATCCAACTGAATGTGGGTAATTGAGCTCCTGTGTCTCAAAGGAATCCTGTGAGGAACAGCCTTTGGATTATTGTCGCTTCCGCGCTGGCAATGGGCGCACTCGTCGCCACGCATAACCCCGCCTCGCCCCCCGTCGTACGCGTGCTCGTCGACCAGCCCCCCGTGGTGCCGCAGATCAACACGGAAATGAAGACGAGGCTGCGCGCGGTATTTGAAAAAGGCCAGGCGCAGGGCAACTCCGCGGATGTCTTCAGCAAGATCGGCGACAGCATCACCGCAACCTATTCCTTTCTCGCTGTGACGATGGGATGTAACGATTACAACCTTGCCACGCATACCGATCTCCAGCCCGTCATCGACTTTTTCCGCGCGCGGGAATTCCCGGCGGACACCACGGATGTCTGGTGCGGCGTTTCGAATTCGTTCTCCAGGGTGAGCAGGTGCGCCGAGAGTGGATGGAGCGCCGGCTCGGCGCTCGAGACCCTCACGGATATTCCCTCCGGCTGCGCCGCTCCGTACAACACCTCCCTCCGCTGCGAACTCCGCCTCGCCAGACCTTCGATCGCGCTCATCATGTTCGGCACAAACGATCTTCAGTGGGACGATACGGAGACATATCGCGACCATCTCTCGCGGATAATACAGGAGTGCCTCGATAACGGCGTGATTCCCGTCCTCAGCACCATCCCGCCCCGCATGGACAGCCCATCCCTCGGAGCTTTGGTGGGTGAATTCAATGAGGTGGTTGTTTCGGTGGCGCACGATAACCAGAACCCGATCTGGAACTACTGGCTCGCGCTCCAGGGATCTGAGATGGTGAACCATGGAATGAGCGACGACGGTGTTCACCCGAATCTCTACGGCAACTGCGCTCCCGAGTGCCTGTCGGGGGATTTCAGCGCTGAAGGGCTGCGTTATGGTTTCAACCAGAGGAATTTCACCGCGCTCCAGGTACTCGACAAAATATGGCGTGTGGTCATCAACGATGGAACCCCCGATCCCTCCCCCACCCCCGCGCCCGCCAGGAATCTCTCGATCGAGATCAGTCCGCAATCGCCATCCGCCGGAGGGCCGCTCCTGATAGAAGTGACTGTGCAGCCTCTCCAGAAATCCTTCGATGCATGGGGGATTGTACGCGCGCCGGGAGGAAGGGACTACTCTTTTGTTCCCGGCAGGGAGTCGAGGCTCGTCGCCGGGGTAAAACCGCTCGCGAGGAATGTCAAAGGCCTCTCCTCTGATGTAAGGGAAAGAGTTTTCTACCTCCCCGCGCTCCCGGCGGATGCCGTCGGCTCCTTTACCGTTTCTGTGGGGCTCGTTTCCTCCGGCACTCATCCCACGGGCATCGAGAGCGCCATTACAGGGTACGCGGACCAGAAATCCGTTACGATAGAGCGGCAGTGACGGCGAGCATAAGGCTGCATGCCGTTAGCCCACTAACGGATGATGGCCCGCTCGCCTTTCCCCGAATAGTTGATAAAGATCGTTTTGGTCTGCGTGAAAAAGTTGAGCCCTTCTTCGGCCATCTCGCGGTCGCCGTAGCCGGTTGACTTGCACCCCCCGAACGGCAGTTGCGCCTCCCCCCCGATCGTCGGCTCATTGATATGGACCATACGTATCTCCGCATGTTCGATGAATCTCATGATGGTCCCCATATCCCTGGTAAAAATGGAGCCCGTGAAACCATACCGGACATTGTTCGCGAGCGCTACCGCTTCCTCGAACGTGTTGAACTCGGTGACGCAGAGCACCGGCCCAAAAATCTCTTCCTGGAAGATTATCATCTCGGGGCGCACCTTGTCGAAGATCGTGGGGTTGACAAAGTATCCGTTCCCCGGAGCGCGCATCCCCCCGAGTATGCACCTCGCCCCCTCTTTCTTCCCTGCTTCAATATATGAGAGAACGGTCTCGAACTGCTTCTTATCCACACAGGGGCCCATCGTCGCATTCGGATCCATGCCGTTCCCCGGCACATAGGTCTTCGCCTTTGCAAGGAGCCTCTCCATGAATTCCGCGGCGCGGGATGCGTGCACAAGAACGCGACTGGTCGCGGTGCACCTCTGCCCGGTGGAGCCGAACGCACCATCCGCGGTCGCGTCCACCGATGAGGCTATGTCCCCATCCTCCATCAGGATCAGCGCGTTCTTCCCTCCCATCTCGCACGTCACCTTCTTGTGCGTTCTTGCCGCCTCCACGATCACCCTGCGGCCCACCTCATTTGAGCCTGTGAAAGACACCGCGTGTATCTGTGGATGCTGGATGATGGCTTCCCCCACCGCCGAGCCGGGGCCGACGACCATATTGAGGACACCCGGGGGGAGACCCGCTTCCTCGAAAAGCTCGACAAGAATTGAGGCGGTCCACGGGGTCAGCTCCGCGGGTTTGAATACCACGGTATTTCCGGCGACGAGCGCCGGGGCGATTTTCCAGCAGGGGATCGCCCATGGGAAATTCCATGGAGTGATGATCCCCACCACACCGAGCGGCCTGCGCACGGTGCACGTGAAACACTCGGCGATCTCGGACGGTATCGTCTGGCCATTGAGCCGGAATCCCGAGCCGCCGTAATACTCGAGTATATTGATCCCCTTTTGCACCTCCCCCGCGGATTCTCTGAGAAGCTTCCCCTCCTCGCGTGTCATAGTGCGGGCAATCTCGTCTTTCCTGGCCTTGGCCAGCTCCATGACGCGGAGCACGTAGCGCCCCCGCTCAGGGGCCGGCACTTCCCGCCATGACATGAAGGTTGCGCGGGCCACCTCGATGGCCTCACGCGCCTCCTTTTCGCCCGCAGAAGGGAATTCCGTCACCAGATCGGTGAGATCCGAAGGGTTTATATTCCGCACCATCCTCTGGGAAGAAGGACGAATCCACCGGCCGTTTATGTAGCTCTTTATTTCCATTGCGCTATTCCTCCCTTAGAAATTATGTAACTGCTCCAAAACCAGAATTCAGGAGTCAGGAGCCAGAAGTTGGAATAAGGACGCCCGCGGAGACATTTGAGGACTTGTTAGTGTGGCAAAAGGCCCACCAGTTTGTGCTTTTGGTTTACCGTCTGTCTCGAACATTATGCGCGATCCTTTCTGGCTCCTGACTTCTGACTACTAGTCTGATCTATTCATCAACCCGAGATTAACATTATCCAAATATTTGCAACATAGTGCATTGTAGGGGCTTGATCCTTCGGCAAGCTCAGGACAAGTTTTATCAAGCCCGTTCTCAACCTGGGTTCGATAAATCGAACCCCTACACTACGCAGATGAATAATTCAGGCTAGCCTGGATTATTCATTGGAAGCATAAAAGAGCAATTTTAATGGATTAAAGTATGAAACCGCGGATTTTGCGGATTGGGCGGATTACAAACAAGAATCCGCGTAATCAGCGTAATCCGCGGTTAAAACATTAAAAGTTGATGAATAGATCAGACTAGAGTAGTTACTAAATTATTACACCCCTTTTCTGTTCCGTTGGGGGAGTTGAAATCTTTCAGGATAAAGAATGCCCAGCGGCAAGAGATTTCCTTCCGCTGGGCATTCACGCGATACTCCTCACCCTGAAGCGACGAGGCTCTTATGCCTCGTCGGTCAAGGGAAGAGAAATATTCGCTCACTCCGTTTACACAACTACTTGCCAGCAGGTGCGGCTGGCGGCGCAGGCATCGAAATTACAGGCTTTGCCTCTTTTTTCTTGCAGCCACCCATCACCATAGCGCCGACAAGCACCAGCACCATCAGACATGCAAACTTCTTCATCTCTCTTCCTCCTTTCCCGAGTTGGGATCGTATCTGTCACCATTGTGCTAAATTACGACTCGACCTGCAAGATATTTGCGGAATTATTTGTAATTAATAGGTTATGCGAAGGGGTCTTCCCCCGCCTGCCTCGTGCGTGAGAGCACCGCGGGCAGGCGAAAAGGAGAATCTCGCCTATATCCCAACGCGTTGCTGTGACGCACAATCAGGAGTGAAACATTTATGTGGATAACTACTTATCGATAAAGCTCTTATGCAATCGCCTCGATTAGGCGCGCCACTTTCTGGCCTGAGAGGAGCATCCCGCCAAAAATAGGCCCCATCCTCGGCCCGCCGAAGACGGCATTTGCCGCCATCCCCGCCACATAGAGACTCGGATAAATCTCCTTCGTATGCTCCACTATCGCCTTTTCGCCGGCCTCTGCCCACATCGGCTCCTCGCCGAGGAGATCGCCCGTGCGCGTGCGGAGCTTCTTCCCGATCTTCCTGACCACGATCCTCGCGATTTCCGCGGCGTGCCCGGTCGCGTCAACCACCACACCGGCTCTCGCCGAGAGGGGATCCACGTGGAGTTGCGCGGCCATGACAGGGCTCCAGTTCAACACCACCCCCGTCACGCGCCCCCCCCGGACCATCAGATCCTCGACGGACATGCAGTTGAAAACCCTCGCGCCCGCCTTCACCGCCGATGCGCAGAGCACCGACACCGTTTCTATGGAATCCGTCACATAGTATCCCTCATGCACCTTCGCGACCCTCACCCCCAATTCATCGAGGATCGGCTTCGAGCTCTCCTGAAAAACGCATTTATTGAACATCATCCCCCCGCCCCACATGCCACCGCCGAGCGACAACCTGCGCTCGAAAAGCACAACCTTCTTCCCCGCACGGGCGAGGCGGTACGCGGCAACCATCCCCGCCGGCCCTCCGCCGACAATCGCCACATCGCTTTCGAGGTATTCGAGCAACTCCCGGGTATATTCCTGAACGATCACCCTCGATATCACGACATCGTCAAGCGTCTGGTTCCTTTTCCCTAATGCCTTGCGTATACTCTTTGTCATCGGTCCACTCCTTGCATAGAGGTTAATCTGTGTTAATCGGCAGTTATCTATGTGTATCTGTGACTGACGTTCACGCTTCGATGTTCATCACAGATAATCGCAGATAGGGCACAGATTAGATTTGCTTCCGGGCAACGACCGCTGCATTCCTCATCGGTTCAGCGACAAGGCCTGACGCATCGCCTTCTTCCTGCCCTCCGCGTCCAGGATCCCCTTGCGTACACGGATAGATAGCGGCGTGACCTCCACAAGCTCGTCCGCGGCGATCCACTCGATGGCGGTCTCCAGCGTGAGTGTGCGCTTCCCTTTGAGCCCGGTCATAAGCTCCTTGGTGGAGGAGCGGATGTTGGTGAGTTTTTTTCTTTTTGTGGGATTGCAGGTGATGTCATCGGGGCGCGAATGCTCGCCGACGATCATACCCGCGTAGACTTTATCCAGGGGCGAGACAAAGAGCGTCCCGCGCTGCTGAAGGTTTTCGATCGCGTGGGAGGTCGCCGGGCCGATGTCCATGCTGATCATCGATCCGCGATTGCGGGAGACCACATCACCGCACCAGGGTCCGTAACCGATGAATCGCGACGACATGATGCCGAGGCCACGCGTGTCCGTCAGGAAATCCCCCCGGTATCCGATGAGGCCGCGTGTGGGGATTTTGAACTCGTAGCGTATCAATCCCTTGCCGGCGTTGTACGAACTTACGATTTCCCCCCGACGGCGGGATACCTTTTCGAGAACCACTCCCTGGAATTCCTCGGGGATGTCGATAATAAGCTGTTCCATCGGCTCGAGTGTAGTGCCGTCCGCGTCCGGCATAGTGATGACTTCGGGGCGGGTGACACAGAGTTCCATTCCCTCACGGCGCATCTCCTCAATGAGAACGGAGAGGTGGAGCTCCCCGCGCCCTGAGACCTTCACCCGGTCAGCCCTCCCGACTTCCTCCACGCGGAGGGAGACATTAACTCGCAGCTCACGGTCAAGCCGCTCCCTTATCTGGCGCATGGTCACGGCTAATCCGTCCCCACCCGCAAGAGGACCGTTGTTCACAAGCAGGAACATGGAAACCGTCGGCTCGCCGATATCAAGCGGCGGCAAGCCGGGCGACTCCAGCAGCGGAGAGGATAGGGTATCGCCGATGGTGATCTCGTCCGCGCCCGCGACCCAGACGATATCCCCCGCAACGATCTCCTCTACCTCCTGCCGCTCGAGCCCCCGCGTCACCCAGAGGTGCGTTGATGCCATCTGTTGCGAAGCAACCACATTCCATTCGTCGTCGCGGGCACGACGATTCAAGAGGTCGTGCGCCCCCGGCTTGCTCCACCGCGTACCGGTCCTTACCAGCGCCTCCCCCTTATGGTGTACCCCCTGGAGGACCCGCCCGCACCCGATGCGCCCGAAATAATCGCTCCACGCAAGGGTGCTGATCTGCATGCGGAACGGCGCATCATAAGCGACGCGCGGGGGAGGTATGTGCGCGATGATACTTTGGAACAGGGCGTCCATCCCCCTGTGTTCCTGGCTCTTCAAATCACGCACAAACCATCCCTCAAGGCCGGAGCCGTATACCGTATAAAAATCGGCCTGCGCATCGCTCGCGCCCAGCTCGATAAAAAGGTCAAAGGTTTTATTCAGTGCGCGGGCTGGATCCGCATGGGGGCGGTCAACCTTATTGATAATGACGATGACCCTCAATCCCAGGTTGAGCGCGCGCATGAGCACATACCGAGTCTGCGGCATCGGCCCTTCGTTGGCGTCCACAAGGAGGAGAACTCCGTCCACCATCGAGAGCACCCGCTCCACCTCGCCGGAAAAGTCCGCATGTCCGGGCGTGTCGATAATGTTGATCAGGTAACCGTTCCACCGGACCGTGCAGTGCTTGGCGCGTATGGTGATGCCGCGCTCCCGCTCAAGCTCGTGGTTGTCCATCACCCGCTCTTCAACCCGGGCGTTTTCGCGGAACGTGCCCGCCGCGCGGAAGATGGCATCGATCAGGGTGGTCTTGCCGTGATCGATGTGGGCGATGATCGCCAGATTGCGAATTTTATCTACCGTTGACATATCCGTTGTATCTCCATCGTGTCACACCATGGCGCGACACAAAATCGCATGAAAGGGGATTCTTATCGGGCACACCACGGCGTCCGTGGAAGGCATGGGTAACGCAGCACTGCCTGAGGTATCTGAAAAGGAAAAGGGCCCGGCGTCGAAACGCAGGGCCCTTCCGATATAGGTTACAGAGGTACTACCTTAGTGGCCTTATCGCCCTTAGGGCCCTTCTCCATTTCGAATTCAACTTCCTGGCCTTCTTCCAAAGACTTGTAACCCTCACCCTGGATTGAACTGTGGTGCACGAATACATCGCCACCCGTCTCAGAGGTGATGAAACCAAACCCCTTCTGGTTGCTGAACCACTTTACTTTCCCCTTCAACATTATCGCTCACTCCTTTCCCATTACACTGTTCAGCAGGCAGATATATAAAAACCGCCAGGAAGAACAGCCTCGCGGTTTAAGTTCTCCGACCCTGCCTCACATACAATTTTCAATTATCATTATATACTATTGTAGTGATCTGTCAATTGAAAATTGCCAGGACTTCGGGAATGCACGGGTACATCATGAACCGGGGGGATGGCGCACAGCTGCAGCTCTGGAGGGAGGCCGTAGGCCGACCGGAAGAGCTGCAGCTGTGCGCGCGCGAAAATTACTCTCCTTCGGCCCCCGGACCTATGCACTCCT